>DAIDKV010000110.1 GCA_027449865.1 Planctomycetales bacterium | reverse complement strand
CCCCGTAAACTGCGCCCGAGGATCGATTCTCTCGAGAACCTGGCCCCGGTCTCGACCCTGATCCCGGGCCTGGCGGCCCAGGTTCCGGCCTCCAGTTCGGCGCTCGTCGATGAGGGGGGAAGTGTGCCGGATTCGCGCCTGACGACTGGCATGGAAAGCCGGCCATCGTCGGCGATTTCCACCCTGCCGGACCGGCCGATCGCTCCGGCTGACGGCGGAGCCTCGAACGATCAGGGCGGTTGGCAGATGGACCCCTCGGCCCCGATCCTCGCGGCCCTGGCGACGACCCGCGGTCCCGAGTCGTCCGGCTCGGCGTTCGATAGCCTGATTTCCATCGTCACCCCCGCGTCAACATGGGCGCAAACTACACTAACGCTGGAGTGTGGGCATTAGTTCCTGGCAGTAAAGTTACGGCTAGGTCCTACGCAAGAACTTATACATACCCAACATGGGCGGCGACTGAGGCGAGCGTCTCTTCGTTCATACAGGTTTCGCCGCCATGATCACTGTGGATTCCCATGCGAATGGCCGAATTACGATCGCTTCAGCCATGGGCCTGATTGCCATGGCGGCACTGGTCCTGTCATCGTCGATCTCACGAAATTCGCCGATCAGCGGTCTCGTGCATTTGACCATTTGGCTTGCACTGCCCTTACATTACCTGATCACCCTGAGGCGAATGCTGTCTGCACTGGAGATCGCGGTGGCATCCCTAGCGATGACGGACATGGCCTTCGTCGCCTCCGGCTTCATTCCTCCGATCGATCATCAGTTCGCATGGGACCTATTCTGTGTCGTGGGGTTGGTCTATAGGCGAGCAAGTTACGGCCTGGGCTACTGGGACCCGTGGCCTCACATCCTCAATCGAGGAGGCTTCGAGCGGAGTGCAAGCTTGCTGTGCGCTTTCTATGCCGCGATTCTTGCGCTGGCCATCATCCGCAGGATCGAAGCTCGGTCTGTTGAGAGCCGGCCAGCTCATTTTTCCTCGTCGCCCGGACGGAACCACGCATGGCTGCGATGTATACCTCCCGCCTCCGAATTGGTCCTTACCCTCTGGCTCGCCTCTGGTTGGGCAAGACTATTGCTGGATTACGGGCTATTGCGACCAGTTTGGAGCCTCCCCATCGGCCTCTCGGGAGCCGTTGTACTGGCGGTGGCTGACTGGCGTCCCAGGCCGCCCAACTGGAGCCTAACTCGACTGGCCGCCAGGATACTCCAACTCTTGCCTGGAAGCTCGGCAGGCTTGGTATGTGGCCTGATCTGGTCGTCGAACGGCCTCAGATCGGCAGTGATCGCAGCCGCCTGTTTCTTCCTCGCCATTACCTTCCTGAGAAGACGCTCTTCATTCCTCCAGAGACGAGGAGCCCTCGTTCATCTTCTCGCCGCTCTCTGGGGAACTGCCCTTTCCTGTGAGTTTGCGGGAAGTCCAATTGCAAAAATCAATTGATGATCCGAATTTCGGAGCTTCCAAGCTCGGATTCTTACACTCGCTATTTTCCCGAACTGCTCCGTCCCACGGGCCTCTCATGTTGGATGTCTAGTGGAGACATCATTGTGCTCTCCATAAGCGAATAGAGCTGTGTATGCGGAGCCTGATCTTAGCAATGTATCTTTGGCAGTTTGATCACCACTGGTTTAGCTGGCATTATGAGAACCGTCTCTTCGAAAGCCCCATGGCGGACCACCATCGGCGAATTGATGGCAATAATATCGATGGTTGCCCTGATGATGTTGCCGACGGTCAATCCGGACTCGTTGGCCAATGACCTGTTGATCCTATCCATAATGTTTTTCCTGCCAATATACCTCTTGCTGCACCTCTGGAAAGGTCTGTCTTTTGCGGAACTTTTAGCCGCTGCACTGGCGATGGCTTACCTGATCTGGGGTGCCGTCATCCGCTTCTGGCCAGGAGAGTCTCCCTATTACTATTGGCCCCTACTCCGGGCCATTCACGACGCATACTGGCACATTGGCTATCGGCTCGGTCGGCGTTCCACGCCGATCCCCATGATCGACCCCGAGAGCCAGCGCTGGAATTGGAGTCTGCTCGCGGTATTTTATGCCGCGATCCTGATTGTCGCTCTCGTGCGCCGCAGGAGGCCCCGGCCGGTCCGGACCTGTGACAGTAAATCGCACTCACCCCGAGTAGCAACAGCGCCGTCAGCATGGAGGAGAATCCTGTCCTTGGCCGAAGTTGTTCTTCCTCTTTGGTTCTTGTCCTATTGGCATCACACCCCATGTCCCTTACACTCCTGGCCCTCTGGTGTAGGCCCGTTCGGGTGGGACTGGTGTCGTTGGGTATGCCTCATGGGGCTCGCAGGATCACTCCTCCTGTCGTTGTTGTTGAACTTGATGCGTTTCCATCGCTGGTGCCCCAGGTGGTACGCTGTCCGATTGTCGTTGCTTGTGCCGCCTGTCGCCGCAGGAATTCTTGCTGGCGTGGTGTGCTCACTGGTTGGGCGAGGTGCCTTGCTCTTCGTCTCGGTGGGCGTTGTGATCCTCATCCTTCTATCCTCACGGTATCCCTCGCACCGCAGAGGTTGGCTCTTCGCCTCTTTACTTCTGGCTATGTTCTGGGGGTTTACCTTGTCGTCTACCAATATAATTTCAGTTAAGATTCCATGGATGATCGCTAGGTGATAATCGAGTGAAATTGAAATTATAAAATGCTAAAAATGATAATCATTATGTGTTATTGTTTGGCGATCGCGTCGGACCGCGTCGCCTTTTAAACCTCTTCCAGATCCTGATACTCCCATCAGCGCGTTCGATCCAACATGCGGCGAATCCTCTTTACGACATATGGTTGTTACCTTGACAGCTCCAACGGCGCCGGCGTTGCGAGCCGAGCCATGATGGAGACGCTGGTCCGCCGAGGCTACGAGGCAGAGGCACTCTCCGGGCTGGTCTACGAGTACGGCGGGACCTTCTATTCGAATGACTGGCTTCTGGGGCCCGGCGTTTCGTCCGATTCCGTCGCGTCCGCGGCCTGGTCTGCCGATCCCTGGGGATACTTCCCCGATTCGCCACCAAGCCAGCGATTGATGGTTGGTGGCGTGGCGCTGACCCTCGCGTGTCGGGCCAATATCGTCGGGGCATCCTCGGGCGATGACGGCTACGAGGATCTCCTTCGCCTATACGATGCAATTCTGGAACGTTTTCAGCCTGAGATTGTGGTTAATTTCGGAGGAGCTCGTCTCTCTCACGAGATCCGCTCCCGAGCACGGGAACGCGGCGCGTCTGTCGTCTTCCCGCTCCACAACTTCGCCTACCGCAACGCCGAACCGTTCGCGACCGCCGATGTCGTGCTCACTCCCTCGCGGTTCGCGGCCGACTACTACCGAGATGTCCTCGGGCTCGATTGCATCGTCTTGCCGAACCTGGTCGATCCGAACCGAGTTCGGGCCGAGGAGCGCGACCCGCGATTCCTGACAATGGTCAACCCCTCGTTCGAAAAGGGCGTCTACGCCCTTGCCCGGATCGCCGACGAGCTGGGGCAGCGCCGGCCGGATATCCCGATCCTCGTGGTCGAGAGCCGCGGGACGGAACAGACCGTCGCCGACTGCGGGCTCGACCTTCGCCGCCACGGGACGGTCCATTTCATGGGCCACACTCCCGACCCGCGGCAGTTCTGGGGCGTCACGCGAGTCTGCTTGATGCCCTCCGTCTGGTGGGAGAATCAACCCCTCGTCGCAATTGAGGCGATGATGAACGGCATCCCCGTCATCGCCTCGGATCGAGGCGGCATCCCGGAAACACTCGGCGATGCCGGGATCGTCCTCCCGCTGCCCGATCGCCTGACGCCCGCCACGCGGTCCCTGCCGACGGCCGATGAAGTCGCCCCCTGGGTCGAGGCGATCCTCCGACTCTGGGACGACGAAGCGACCTATCGAGACCACTGCCGACGAGCCCGGTCGGAGGCCCGGCGATGGGACCCCGAGGTGCTTGAGCCCCAGTACGTCCGGTTCTTCGAGGAGGTCCGGCCGCGCAAGGCTCCGCTCACGTCGCCCCTGTCGGCCAGGGTCAAGGCCGTGGTCCTGGTCCCGCACCTCAACGGGATCGAGTGGGAATGCGAGCAGGGGCTGCGCCGGATCGAGCAGGCGGGCGTTTCCGTCGTCCGACGACTGGGCTGCTCGGCCATCGACGTCGCCCGCAACGAGATGGCCTCCGAGGCGCTCCACGACGGCGCCGAGGCCATTCTCTTCATCGACTCCGATATCGGTTTTGATCCCAACGACGCTCTGAGACTGCTCGCCCGGCCCGAGCCGGTCGTCGCGGGGATCTACGCCAAGAAGAGTCGCCGCGACCTGGCCAGCCAGTTTGCCGACGACGTCGCGGAAGCCATCTTCGGCGCCGGGGCGCCGGGGCTTTATCCGCTGAAGTACGCCGCGGCCGGATTCCTGCGGATTCGGACCGAGGCGTTGCGGCGGATGATCGAGCGGCTGGATCTCCCGCTCTGCAACCAGAAATGGGGGCGCGGGAACTGGCCGTTCTTCCAGCCGATGATCGTCGAGGACGAGGGGAACGGCCGGCACTACCTGGGCGAGGACTGGGCGTTCAGCCACCGCCTCCGGCAGGCCGGGATCACACCGATGGCGGATACTTCCATTCGGCTCTGGCACTACGGCCATCACCCCTTCGGCTGGGAGGACGCTGGGACGGAACGGCCCCGGTACGAGACGTTCCTCTACCGATTTCCAGGCTCGCGGACGCCCGGGGAGCCCTGAAGCCCATGGCGCGGCGATCTCCCGGGCCCACGATCGAGGACGGCCTGCTCGCCATCCGTCGGCGATGGCCGGAGCTGTTCGACCGCGACGAGGGCGACGAGGAGGGCCCCGTCTTCATCCTTTCGGCGGGCTGGCGGAGCGGCTCGACGATGCTCCAGCGCCTGCTGACCGGGCGTTGCCTGATCTGGGGCGAGCCCTACGGCCACGCCTGGCCGATCCCCTCGATGGCCGACCAGGTCCGATGCTTCACCGACCGGTGGCCCGAGCCTCACCATTTCTACCGGGGCCAGCCGCGCGAGGAGCTGGCCACGCGGTTCATCGCCAACCTGTATCCGGGCGTCGGCGACCTGCTGCAAGCCCATCGCGACTTCTTCGATCGGCTGTTCGCCCGGCCCGCCCGCGCCTCGGGACACGATCGATGGGGGCTGAAGGAGGTCCGGCTCGACGCCGATCACGCGATGTACCTCCGATGGCTGTTCCCCCGGGCCCGGTTCCTGTTCCTGATCCGGAATCCTTACGACGCCTGGCGATCGTACGCCGCCCGCGCCGCCCGGGGATGGCAGTGGTACAATCGATGGCCCGATCAGCCGCTGACCGCCCAAAGCTTCGCGGCGCACTGGGACCGGCTCGCGTCGAGCTTCCTCGAAGGGTATCGGAAGGTCGACGGGCTCCTGATCCGTTACGAGGATCTCGCGGCCGGTCGGACGGATCCGGTCGAGGACTACCTCGGCTTCGAGTTGTCGAGGCCGGCGGCCCGGTCCAACCCCGGCGACGGCGGCCCGGCGCCGCTGGCGTCGATCCCGGAAGAGGACGCCCTCGCGATCAAGGGAGAACTGGGCCGGCTGGCCGGGTCGCTGGGATACCACCTGGAGGCGTCGAGGCGGGAAGCGATCGCGGCGACCGGCCGCACAAGGACACGCAAGGAGCCGGATCGGTGCGTCGTGATCGTCCCGTACCAGCGCTTCATCGAACCGGCGTGCGAGGCGGGGTTGAGGGAGATTGAGCGTCGGGGCTACGTGGTGCGTCGGGTGCCGGTCGATGAGGCGATCGACATGGTCCGCGGCCTGGCCGTCGAGAAGGCCCTGCGCGAGGGCTTCGATGAGATCCTCTGGATCGATCCCGACCTGGAATTCGACCCGGACGCGGTCGATCAAATGCGGGCGCTGGATCGTCCGATGGTCGCCGCCCTCGATGCGCGATTTCGGCCGGTGGGTCGGGCCGAAGACGTCCCCGATGGGCTCCTCGAACGGGACGACGCGGGAGCCGGATTCTTGCTGACGTGGAGCGAGGTCTATCTCGTGATCCGCGAGCGAGAGGGCCTTTTGCCCTGCATCGCCCCCGACGGTGGCACGCTCGTCCCGTACTTTCTGCCGATGATCGTCTTGGAGGGCGGCGAATCTCGATACCTGGCCGACGGCCACGCCTTCACCGCGAGGGCCAGGCGGGCCGGCTTTCGGGTTGTGGCCGATTCTCGGATTCGGGTCCGGCCGATCGCGTCGCGTGCGACCGGCTGGGAGAACCTGGCCGCGGGCTCGTCGTTGTACTGGAATCCTTGAGTGTCGGGGACGGAAGAAGCCTCGGACCAGGACATGAGGACGGCGGACAGCCTCCGGAATTGCCGAGTGCGCTGGGCTCGGCTAACCTCGATGGTCCGATTCTCGTTTCGGGCCGAGAGTGGCCCATCCCATCGAGCCCAGACCCGGAGCCCGCGTGATGGCCACCGAGACCGCGACCGCCCCAGATCCGCTTCCTCCGCAGGCCGGTAGGGGCGAGCCCCGACAGGCCTCGTTTGGCTCGTCCTTTCGCGCCCGGATGATCGGTGGGCTGATCTTCGCCCTGCCGATCGCGATCACGTTTTCGATCGTCTACTGGCTGCTGATCACGCTCCAGCAATTCGTGCTGAATCCGCTGGCGAGGATCACGAGCTGGCTCCAGGCGTACGTGAGCCATTACCCCTCGTTCCGGGCCCTTCCCGACTGGTGGTACGAGGTCGCCTCGCCGATGCTGGCCCTGTTTCTCGGGGTGGCCACGCTGTACTTCCTTGGCCTGGCGCTTCGATCGTGGGTTTATCGATCGGTCGAGTGGGCGCTCATGCGTGTGCCCGTCGTCGGAATCATTTATCGGGCGGTTCGGAACGTGGTGGTCTCGCTTGGGAGCCAGTTTCAGGGGGGCGCGAGCTTCCAGCGGGTGGTTCTGGTGGAGTTCCCCCATCCCGGCGTTCGGTCGCTCGGGTTGGTGACGAATTCGCTCCGGGACGTGGCGACCGGCCGATCGATCCTGACGGTCTACATCATGACGGGCGTGATGCCGCCGGCGGGATTCACGCTTTTCGTGCCCGAGGAATCGGTGACGAATATTGCGTGGAACACGAACGAGTCGCTTCAGGCCATCATCTCGGCCGGTCTGACCACCCCGCCGACGATTCATTACACCGAGGGACTTCGCGTGCCGATGCCGCCCGGCGGCGGTCCGATTGTCGACGCGCGTGGGCACGCACTTTCGACCGCCGCGAGCGCGGACGACGGGGCGGGTCAGTAATCCGGGTCGCGGTCGACGGCGGCTGTTTCCTCGTCGTCGTAACGGTTGCGTCGGGTCCGGCTCCGAGCGGTCCGGGGTCGTTCGACGGCCTCGATGTCGAGGAAGACGAGCACCTCGGTCGCCGACGGTCCCATCCCCGGGAGCCCGAGGTTGAACGGACCGCCCTTCTTGTCGAGAATTCCCGGGTGAATCCCGCAGGAGATGATCAGCGACTGGCCGAGCCGCCAGTTGCGGACCGTCTGCTCGAGGTGAGTCTGAGTCGAGTCGGGGACGTCGATCGAGGTCTCCACCGGTCCAACTTCACCGCGGGGGGCGATGACCTTGGTTCGGTGCAGAGTCCTTACCATGTTGACAGTCAGGTCGATCTTGGCGTCGACGGCGTCTCCCTCGAACGCCAGGAGGGGGCTTAGTTTGAGGGTGATCCCCTCTTCCAACCGTTCGGATCGTGGCTGGAACGTCACTCCACCGCCCGGGTCGGGCGCCAGGCCGCCGACAAATGTGCGCGGCTCGCGTGTCTTGATCGAGAGGGTCTGGCCATTGACCATGTCGACCCCCTCCTTGGCGAGCTGCCGAAAGCCCTGCTGGATTTGCATCTGTGTCAGAACAAGGGCGGCGTCTCGGGAGACCATTGTCCAGATCTGCTGGCCCTGTGGTCCACCGCCGACGTACGTGAGTCGGGGATACACGCTGTAACGCCACCGCGGGTCGACCGCCGCGATGAACTGGACCTGAATCCGGAGCGTGTCGGTCGTGGCGTTGACAAACCGTTCGGAGATTTGCTCGACCTGCCGGATGATCTCCGGGGTGTTATAGGCGGTGAGATACTTGTGGTCGGCTGAGAGAACGGTCACGCGGTCGCCGTGCCAGGCGGCGGTCCCGGTCCGGAGAAGGATCCAGTCGATGATCGCCTTTTCGGGCGGCTGGACGTTGGCCGGGATGTTGGTGTATTTGCCGATCGGAATCCGCTTGAGAACGAACCCCGGAGCGCCTCGGAGCCCGGCGGGGAGCGAGGCGTCGGGCGATTCGGCCTCGGCGTCCTCCTCGGCCCGCGGGGTTGCGTTGGACCGGTCGCGGGCGGCGAGCCGGGGTCGGCGCGAGGGAGACTCCTGGCCTCGGAGCGAGGCGGGGAGCCATCCCCCAAGCAGCATCGACGAGATGATGGCGGTGCGGCGATTCATGCCAGGGGGCCTCCTTGCCGGACTGGCGGACAAAACCCGGGACGGGACGAGGCAATAGCGTTGCGAGGCCGGCCATGGCCGAGCCGGGGTCTCGCCGCGAGGCCAGACTGCCAGGTGTCTTAGCAAAGTGTCGATTTTTCCTCAAGTCGAACTCGTCACTTCCCGAGTACGCCCCGCCCCGTTTTCTGCGACCTGTCGAGGAAAAAACGAAAAACGGTGAGAATCGGGCGGATTAACTCCTGCCGGCGATTCGTGGGTTACACTTCCCTCGGAATCCGGGAAGGCAGGGCGGTTTTCCTGGCGGATCGGGACGCGATGGCCACCGAGGGTCATCCGCCCCGGCGCGGGGGCCGAGAGGGATCCGAAGGCCCCGCCCTGACCTCCATGTCTCTGCATCCCACAGGACGATCCCCGCCCGCACTGGCCGGAGGACGTCTCGGCGAGTCGGTAGTACGGACGAGACGCGCCCCGCCCGGGGCTGCGCATGTCCCGCCCTGCGCCCAACCTTGCCTCAGCTATGGAGAGTGGCATGGCACCGCCCCCGAAAATCCCCCGCGCGGTTCGACCACGACGGACGCTCCGCCCCCTCACCGAGGGCCTTGAAACCCGGGCCGTTCCCACGGCCGCTCCCTCCGCCTCTTTTTCTCCGCTGGTCTTGATGTCTCCAGCCGGGGGAAGCGGGACTCCTCAGGGATACTCGCCACAACAGGTTCGCGCGGCCTACGGCTTCAACCAGATCCAGTTCGGCTCGCTCGTCGGCAACGGCACCGGACAGACCATCGCCATCGTCGATGCCTACGATAACCCCGCCTTCGTCAGCAGTACGGCGAGCGGTTTCCTCAGCAGCGACCTGGCGAAGTTTGACCAGCAGTTCGGGCTTCCGAATCCGCCCTCGTTCACCAAGCTGAATCAGTTTGGCCAGGCTTCGCCCTTGCCGGCCACCGATCCGGCCGGCCCAGGCAATCCCAATGGGACCTGGGAAAACGAGATCGCCATGGACGTGGAATGGGCCCACGCGATGGCACCCGGAGCCTCGATGGTCCTGGTCGAGGCAAACTCCAGCAACTCCGGCGACCTCTTTACCGCGGCGCACATGGCCGCGAGTTTACCCGGCGTCTCCGTGGTCTCGTTAAGTTGGGGAGGGCCGGAGTTTTCGAGCGAAAGCGCCTTCAATTCCAACTTCTCCACCCCGCCGGGCCACTCGGGTGTCACTTTTGTGGCGGCCTCGGGCGATGGAGGCGCCCCCGGGCTCTATCCGGCGTACTCGACCGGCGTGCTCGCGGTCGGTGGCACGGCTCTTCAAGTTGGGAGCAACGGGACTTACCAGAGTGAAACGGGGTGGTCCAGCAGCGGAGGCGGGATCAGCACGGCGCAGTCGGAACCCTCGTTTCAGAACTCGGTGCAGCAGACCGGCCACCGAACGATCCCGGATGTCTCCTTCGTCGCCTCGCCTTCAACGCCTCTCTCGGTTTATGATTCCTACGACAACACCGGCAGCGGCCCCTGGGTGACCGACTGGGGAACGAGTCTCGGCGCCCCCGCCTGGGGCGCGCTGGTGGCCATTGCTGACCAGGGCCGGGTGGCCTCGGGTGGATCCCCGCTCGACGGGGCCAGCCAGACGCTCCCAGCCATTTACGGACTTCCCTCGTCCGACTTTCATGATGTCACCAGCGGTAGCAACGGCAAGTACAGCGCCGGGAAGGGTTACGACATGGTCACCGGCCTCGGCTCGCCGGTCGCCAACAGGCTGGCCCCCGACCTGGCCTTTTACGGGATGCCGGACCACCTCGCGATCACATCCGGCGTGGGGTCGAGCATCGCGGCGGGTCAGTCGATCGGCCTGACGATCGCCGTCGAGCGGCCCGATGGGACGGTGGATACCGCGGCAACCGGTACATTGACCGTCTCCCTCGCGACCGAACCCGGCACCGGAACCCTCGGCGGAACCCTCACCGCGACGATTCATCAAGGCATGGCTACCTTCTCCGGTCTCTCGATCCAGGCGGCCGGATCGGGTTATTCGCTGCTTGTCCTTGGTGACGGTAGCGAGGTGATCTCGCCGAGCTTCGTCGTGACGCCCGCGGCGGCCGCGCAACTGGTGATGACCAGCCAGCCGCCTTCGAGCGTGGTGGCCGGAACGAATTTCGGGCTGACCGTGGATGTGGAAGATGCTTTCGGCAACCTGGTCACGACCGATTCGAGCTCGGTGAGTCTTTCGGTCGCCGGGGGTGGGTCGCTGGGCGGGACCGCCAACGCAATAGCCTCAGGCGGCGTGGCGAATTTCACGGGACTCTCGCTCGACGCGGCGGGCGCCGGCCGGTCGATCACCGCGGCGGACGGGTCGCTTGCCTCCGCGACCTCGAATCCGATCACCGTCACGCCGGCATCGGCCTCGAAGCTGGTAATCGAGGCGGGGCCGCCGACCGGTCTAAACGCCGGGACACCGTTTGGAATGACCGTGCAGGCGGAGGACGCCTTCGGCAATCTCCAGACCGGGTATCAAGGCGCGGTCTCGATCGCAATCACAGCCGGCCCGCCTGGAACCAGCCTGCTCGGGATACTCTCGGTATCGGCGGCAAATGGTGTGGCGACCTTCCCCGGCCTCTCGATCGACACGGCCGGTTCCGGCGACATCCTCACGGCGACGGCGTCGAATCTTGCGTCGTCCGCCACCGCACCATTCGCTGTTGCTCCCGGTTCCCCGTTCCAGCTTTTGATCGAGTCGGGGCCTCCGTCGAGCGTGACCGCCGGATCGCCCTTCGGCCTGACGGCCGAGGTCGTCGACGCTCATGGCAACGCCGCTTCCTCCTACAAGGGCCCGGTGACGGTCGGGCTCCAGGGCGGACCGGCCGGAGCCCTTCTCGGCGGGACCACGACCCTCGATGCTTCGTCCGGTTGGGTGACCTTCTCTGGACTGAACCTGGCCGACGCGGCGACCGGATACACGATCCGAGTCACGGGCGAAGGAATTTTGCCATCAACTTCGGCCCCGCTTGCCGTGACGCCCGCGGCACCCGCGCAACTCGCGATAACCCAGTCGCCGTCTTCCGGTCTGGCAGCCGGGAGCCCGTTTGGTCTGGTCGTCTCTGTGGAGGATCGATTCGGCAACCTCGTTCCCGATTCGCCCGCGACGGTCGGCCTGACGCTCGAGGGAGGCCGTTCGGGTACCCGGCTCGACGGCGTAACGAAGGAACCCACCTCGGGCGGACGTGCGACCTTTGGCGGACTGATCCTTGACCAGGCGAATTCGTCCTACGAGATCCAGGCGAACAGCACCGGGCTGACCTCCGCGACGACCGGTCCACTGGATGTCTCGCCGACGCTGGCATCTCGGCTGGTGATTACTTTGCAGCCGCCTTCGAGCGTGACGGCCGGTGCGAGCTTCGGCCTGGGCGTCTCGGTCGTGGACGCTTATGGCAATGTCGAGCCCGGATACAACGGGATCGTGAGCCTCTCCATTGGAGAGTCGGCGCCCGGCACGAATCTGCTTGGCTCGACCGTGGAGTCCGCCTCGGCCGGCATCGGCGCTTTCCAGGGTCTCTCGATCCAGCAAGCGGGCACGGTGACGATTCGGGCGGTCGCCGATGGCGTCGGTAGCCAGATCACGACACCGATCCAGGTTCGGCCCGCATCGGCAAGCCAGGTTGTCCTGCTCTCGCATCCGTCTTATGGACAGGTCGCCGGACAAACGTTCGGGCTCACCGCGGCCATTGAGGACGTTTACGGCAATGTCGTTCCGTCGAATGGACCCGTGAACGTCTCCCTGGCCACGAACCCTGCGGGTGGCCGGCTGTTCGGCCCATCCACTGTCGATGCCTCGAACGGCATCGCTGTGTTCTCCGGGCTTTCGATCGAGAAGGCCGGGAGTGGGTATACCCTCTCGGCGACCTCGCCGGGCCTCGCCGCGGGCAGTCCGATCCTTATCGGCGTTGCCTCGGGACCCCCTGCTCGGCTTATCGTCACGAGCCAGCCCACCGGCACAGTGATCGCTCATCGGCCTTTTGTTCTGGGTGTCGAGGCCGTGGACGCCTTCGGAAACCCGGCATCGGGCTTCCACGGCTCGATCACGGCCGCTCTTTCGCCCAGCACACATCGAGGGCGGAGCCGGAGAACATTCACCGCTCTGGCGGTCGACGGCCGGGCAATCCTCGACGGTCGAATTGTGGTCAAGCCCGGACGGACCTACTCAGTAACCATCACCGGCCCGGGTCTGTCCCCCGCTGTGACTTCGGTTTTCCAGGTGGGTCGGCCGACCGATTCCGGAACAATCGCGGCCTTCCGCCGAGCCAGGCACAGGATCACTCGGGCGGATCTCCCGGCGATTGGCCTGGGTGGTCCCGTTCACCTGATTGCTCGGCGGCACCGCTGAGCCGAGAGAGCCAGCCAGGGAGGCGATTGGTGGAGGGATTGCCCTTCACCGATCGCCTCGCGACAATCGAGAGGGGTAGGGATAAGTACTCCCATCGGATCTCGGACGACGCGGCGGGTGGCCGCGGAGGGCACGCTCATGGACGGTCGTTGGATCATCGGACTGATCGCGATCCTGCCGATGATCTCTGAATGTTCGGTAGCTGCCGAAGGGCCGGAAGGACAGGCCGAGGCCCTCATCGCCCGGCTGATCCGTCCCGATCGCCAGGCGGTCGAGATTCTCAACCTCTTCGAGGGCGCCCGATGGAGCCATCCGGCGGCGGCCCTCTCGGCCTGGCGGAGTCGGTCGCCCCAGACCAGCCCCGGCAAGGCGATTGAGGCGCTGATCGCCTCGTTCAACCCCGAGATGGTTCGTGAGTGGCGGTGCATGGACAGCGCCGAGCTTCGAATCGGCGTGGCCCCCTCGACCGGCGAGATCGGATGGGCTGTTCTCGTTCCGCACGACGACGGGACGCTGTCCGCGGGAGTTACGGCCATTCGACTGACGAATCCGGAAGATCCCCCAGTCAAGAGCGGCGATCGTTCGATACCGGTCGCGAGGATCGGGCGCGCCGGCGTCCCGATGGCGTGCCAGGTGGGCGGCTCGGTGGTCGTGGCCGGGTCGCGAGAGTGGCTTCAACGGGGGGTGACAATTGTCCGGGAGGGAAGCGGTTCTTTCTCAACGCTTACCGATTTCATCGATTCCGGATTGGTGTTCCGGCTCGAACCAGCACGCCTCCCCACCGCGAAGAGCGGCTCTCTGGACCACCGTCGGGTGATCGAGGCGATCCGGGCGCTGGGATGCGGGCCGATCGACGGGCGGGCCTTTCTCAAGGGTGGAGCCTTCGTGCTCGACGTCTCGGCCCGGTTCGAGGGTCGAGCGCCCGTCGAGCGGGGAGTCGAGCCCACCTGGCTCGAATCGGTCCCGACCGGTGGTGCGATGGCGGCCTTCTCGATTGCGCTGGATCCGGACGCCGCCGGCTGGGATCGCGCCTTCGCACTGGCCGATCGGGTGGAGCGGGTCGATCCCGCCCGCGCCGGCCTGGCCCCACTGCGGACCCGACTGAACCTGCTGGCGCTTGCCTCGGGCGTCCGCTGGGAATCCGAGTTACGGCCCCACCTGCTGGGAATCTCGGCCTGTATTCTTGGTGTTGAGGATCGTCCGGGAAAGGTGAGCGGAATTCTCATCGTTCTGCACCTCGATGATGCGGCGAGGGCGAATTCGGTGGCACGTCGGGCGAGCCTTCGGCTTTCGTCGCTGGCGATCGAGGCACACGACCGGGAGATCCGGGTCGGCTGGGGTCAAACGAGTCGGCGATGGGTCGGCGAGCGTCCGGCGCCTGGCGAATCGCTCTCGGCCCTCATGAAGAATCACGACCCTGCTGGACCTCTGCCGATGCCGAGGCGGGTCGTGGCGGCCTGGCCCGGTCGCATTCTCAGGCCGACGGGTGCAATTGCCAGGGCTGGCCAGACGCTGGCCGACGATCCACCGATCATCTGGAGCGGGTGGGACCTACACGGCCGGACCCACGACGTCGCACGATGGAATGGACTCGGAGACCGCGTCCGCCGGTTTCTCGCCGCGATGCCGGGCGATCGGGCGATCAAGGCGGCCGGGACGCGGCCCGAAGTCGGCGTCCGCGGGACGGCGGTCCCGAATGCCCGGGGTGGGATCGCCGATTGAAAGACGGCCCGGGTTCGATGCAAGGAACCCACCCACTTGCTCAGGAGAACCTTTGATGCGGCTCGTCGACCTGCATCTCGACTGGTTACGACAGTATGCGACCGAGACGACCGACCAGGATCCCGCGCTCTATCCGGAGGTCGCCGCAAGGGTGGGCCGGCTCGACGGCTACCTGCTTGGTTGTGCACTCTCGGTTCTCGCCATCGGTCGGAAGCCGGCGGACTGGACGACTCAACCCGATCCCTGGCCCGCACTTGGAAGAATGATCGCGCGGTGCGAGGCCGAGTTCACCGGTCGACTGCTTCGCGATCCCGCCGATCTCAGAACCTGGCGAGCCTGGCCCAGAGACGGGATGTGCTGGGGCGTCCTCGGCGTCGCGGGGATGGATTTCCTCGTCCGATCGGCCGCGGACCTCGACCGCCTGCCTGACCTCTTCGAACGTGGCGTGCGCGTCTTTCAGCCGATTGCCGCGGCCGAGGGAAATCTCGGCGGTTCGATGGCCCCAGGCGACGACCGGGGCCTCACCGACCTGGGCCGGGCACTCCTCGACGGTCTCAGTCGCCTGGCGAGCGATCCGGCCGGTCCCCGCCCTGTCGTCGACCTCGCCGGGATGAATGCCGCGACGATGACCGATGTACTGAAGTGGCACGAATCGTCGGGCACGCGTCTACTGGTCGCACTGACCCATGGGACGATCGACTACAAAGCGCTCATCAACCGTTCGGGCACTGAGGCTCATCTCCTGGTTGAGAATCTTCGAGCCCGAGGTGTTGCCATTGGCCTGACTCCCGGCTTGCCAGGCGCGGAGGTCCCCGATGCACTAAAGCGGCTGATCGACGCGATCGTCGAGATCCCGTTCGAGGGCCGGCCAGACGCCGAAGGGATCGCGATTGGAAGCGACCTGATGGGCATCGAACAGACGGCATCGGGGCTGAACTCGGCCCGAGAGATTGCCCGATGGATTGGTCGATCCTTCGACCGGCCGACCGGCGCGGCGATCACTGCCGGGAACGCCGAGCAACTACTACTGAGGACGATCGGAGCCTGACTATTGTCCTGGAGCGACCCATTTGGTGGTCGATGTTTCACCTCAGCAATCTTACTCGCCCTCTCTTTACAGTCCCTTCGATTTCCTCGACCTTCCTGCTTTCCATTTCCACTGCCGGAAACAGATTTATTTTTGGCGAGTATGGCATCGGTCTTTCTCCTTCGCGCTGGGCGACTGTCGTGTCTTTCACAACAGGACCGTTGCCTTTGATCATCGTCGTTGGCCGACGAGACTCTTTCTCACTCGAAGCCCGATATCCGCAAAATGCCGAGGCGATCTGGACTGCCAGATTGGCAGTCAATCGATGGGGTCGCGTCACATCGGCAGGGGCGGGATGGAAAGCCTGCCTCGTGTGCGTATCGTTAGTCCTTGGATCACAGGGACTTAGAGTGAATCGCGATGCCAGGCACAGTGGTTGCATATGGGGACGGCATCGTATGCGACGACCGTCAGCGAGGCCAGGCGAGTCATCCGTGGGGGAAGCCCTGGGGCGTCGGTCGTCAACCTGGATCGAGCGAGTTGGGAGAGGAGAGATCGCCAGATGACACTCAAGCCGTTGGGCGACCGCGTGGTGGTGGAGCGTGAGGAGGCGAAGGAGACCACGGCCGGCGGGATTGTGCTGCCGGATACGGCCAAGGACAAACCCCAGAAGGGGAAGGTGATCGCGGTCGGTGAGGGCCGGATCACGAAGGACGGCAAGCGTCGCGAGCTTCAGGTGAAGGTCGGCGAGCATGTTCTGTTCACCTCGTATGCCGGCGAGGAATTCAAAATTGAAGGCGACAAGAAGGTGCTTCTGATGCGCGAGGAAGACATCCTCGCGGTGGTTGGCTGATCCACACCATCGGGCGAAATCCAGAGCAACGAGGTTCGATCCCCAGGACTTTTCCCGGAGCGCAAGACAGATGGCTGCGAAGATGATCGCGTTCGACCAGGACGCGCGGCAGGCGATGCAGCGCGGGATCACGAAGCTGGCCCGCGCCGTGAAGGTGACCCTCGGCCCACGCGGCCGGAACGTCATCATCCAGAAGTCGTTCGGCTCGCCGACGGTGACGAAGGACGGCGTCACGGTCGCCAAGGAAATCGAGCTGGAAGACAAGTACGAGGACATGGGGGCCAAGATGGTCAAGGAGGTCGCCAGCAAGACCTCCGACATCGCTGGCGACGGCACGACCACGGCGACCGTCATGGCCGAGGCGATCTACAACGAGGGGCTCAAGGCGGTTGTCGCCGGCGTCAACCCGATGCTGATGAAGCGGGGGATGGATCGCGCTGTTGCCGACATCGTCGAGCAGCTTCACAAGATGAGCACCAAGGTCACCAACAAGATCGAGACCGAGCAGGTCGCGACGGTGGCCTCCAATTTCGACTCCGAGATCGGCAAGATGATCGCCGAGGCCACCGAGAAGGTCGGCAAGGACGGCGTGATCACGGTTGAGGAGGGGAAGACACTCAAGACCGAGGTCGAGTGGGTCGAGGGGATGCAGTTCGATCGCGGCTACCTCTCGCCGTACTTTGTCACCAATCCGACCTCGATGGAGGCTGTGCTCGAGGACCCGTTCATCCTGATCCACGAGAAGAAGATCTCGTCGGTGAAGGATCTGGTCCCGGTGCTGGAGAAGGTGGCGCAGTCGGGCCGCCCGCTCCTGATCATTGCCGAGGAAGTTGAGGGTGAGGCACTCGCCACGCTGGTCATCAACAAGTTGCGGGGCACGTTCCGTTGCGCCGCGGTCAAGGCCCCTGGCTACGGCGACCGCCGCAAGGCGATGCTCGAGGATATCGCCGTGCTGACCGGCGGCAAGCCGATCTTCGAGGCCCTCGGGATCGAGCTGGAAAACGTCGGTCTCAATGACCTTGGCCGGGCCAAGAAGGTCTTGATCGACAAGGACAACACGACGATCATTGAGGGCTCCGGCAGCCACGACGCGATCAAGGGCCGGATCGAGGCCATTCGCCGAGAGATCGCCGATACCAAGAGCGACTACGATCGAGAGAAGCTTGAGGAGCGGCTCGCGAAGCTCGCCGGGGGCGTCGCCAAGATTAACGTCGGCGCCGCGACCGAGAGCGAGATGAAGGAGAAGAAGGCACGCGTCGAGGACGCCCTTCACGCCACACGCGCCGCGCTCGAGGAAGGCATCTTGCCTGGCGGTGGTGTCGCGCTGCTGCGGGCCGCATCGACGGTCAAGCCCCAGGGGCTCGCCCATGACGAGGAGGTCGGCTACCAGATCATTGTCCGCGCCTGCTCGGCCCCGATCCACCAGATTGCCGATAACGCGGGTCAGGACGGTGGCGTGGTCCTCTCGAAGGTCCGCGACGGACAGTGCAACTTCGGCTACGACGCCCTGAAGGACGAGTACACCGACCTGGTGAAGGCCGGAATCATCGACCCGACCAAGGTCACCCGCTCGGCCCTTCAGAACGCCGCGAGCGTGAGCATTCTGCTGCTGACCTCCGATGCCCTGATCGCCGATGCCCCGAAGGACGATGAGAAGAAGCCTGCCGGCGGCCACGGCGGCTATGACGACATGTATTGATCGCCCGCCGCGATGATCCTCGCGGTGAAATCGTGCGGGAGCCGGGGTTCTTCCTCGGCTCCCGTTTTTTTGCGCGGGTCTTTCGATTGGGGAGTCCACGGTCATGCTCCGTGTCGTGGGGACCGATCCCGGGACCAGTAGCCTCGACCTGCTCCTGCTCTCCGATGGTGAGGTGGTCGACCAGGCCCGGCTCGAACCGGGCCGGCTCCGCGACGAGCCTGCCCTCGTGGCGGATCTCCTGGCGCGATGGAAGCCGCTGGACCTGGTCTCCGCGCCTTCGGGATACGGCCTACCGTTGATCCGTGGTGTTCTCCTGACCGAGGATCACCTGGAACAGTTGTCGCTGGTCCGGACCGAGGAGCGGGGACGCGACATGGGGGTGATGGGATTCCGGTCGTGGGTCCGTGCGTTCCTCGCGTCGGGCGTACCAACCGTCTTTCTGCCTGGCGGACTTCACCTGCCAACCATCCCTCCCCACCGGAAGGTCGGCGCGATTGATCTTGGGACAGCCGACAAGATTGCCGTCGCCGCGCTCGCTCTGCACGTTGATGTTCGGTATGCGGGCGGCTTCGATCAATCGACGTTCGCGCTGGTGGAGATCGGCTCGGCCTTCTCGGCGGTTCTGGTTGTGAATCGAGGCCGGATCGTGGACGCCTCGGCTGGGAGCCGAGGGCCGATCGGGCTCAGGTCGGGGGGCGCCTGGGACGGCGAGGTCGCCTGCTGGCGCAAGCAGATTTCCAAGGAGGACCTTTTTCGGGGAGGGATGGACGACCTCGGTTCGATCGGCCCCGACGCGTTTCGCGAGTCGCTCCGCCGGCACGTCGCGGGGCTCCGATCGATCACGCCGTTTGATCGGATCTACATCTCGGGCCGAGGCCTTGAGCGGCCGGAGGTCTCGGACCTGGTCGATGGGGCGCTCTCCGGCCTGGGCCAGACCCTCCCGCTCCCAGGACTTCCGGGGGCCTGGGTCAAGCACTCCGCGCAGGGAGCGGCGATCCTGGCCGATGCCCTGGCCGGGGGGCGATTCGCGGCGATCGCCGATTCCCTCCATCTCACGGAGGCTGCCGGTTCGGTCTGGGATGTTCTGGAGCGGCCGGCTCAGTAGCCTCGGATCCAGTTCTCCGCGTAGAGCTCGGCCCGGGCGCGGGTCGGGAACTTGACGGCTTCCCAGTTGAAAACTCCGCTGCCGGACGAGACCGTCTTCTCAACCCATCGCTGGATCATCTGGGGAGACTGGCTAATCCAGGCCGTCCGACGGATCATTCCTCCGCCGAGCGATTGCTCGACGATCACCGCGTAATACGGAATCGCCGGAAAATTCCCCCGCCGCATCAGCTTGTGAATGTAATCCTCGGCCTCTCGGTCCAGCCGGTCGAGGTCCTGGCCGAAATACTCGCGGAACTCCTTCAGGTGATCTTCGGGAGTCCGGGACTCCAGCGGCGACATCCGCCCCATTGCAAGCAGATATCGCGTGAATTCTTTCGGATGTTTTTGTGTAAGGTAGAGGGTCAAGGCCCACGATTGGGCGTAGTCCGTCGGCGTGAGCTTCTCCCTGAGGACAAGTGCCCGCGAATCCATCAGACGAGTCGGATGCGGGGCCGCCTCGGCGTTTTTCTCACCCTCGGGCCGTCCAATCGAGATCGGATCGTCCAGTTCGCGAAGTGTTGCCATGTGAAGGGCGTTGATCGCTCCGAGGCGGTCGAAGACGAGGCCCTTTTTGGTTCGAGTCGGCGTGGCACAATACTCGGCGAAACCCTCGATCAGCCAGAGCGGCCACTCCGCTCGTCGGGGTTGGATGCCGATGTTCGCCAGGATCTGGTGTGTCCCCTCGTGCGCCACGGTTTGAGGCTTGCGAAGCGTCACCAACCCTGGCTCGTTCTTATCTCGTTCCGATTGGTCGTAAAAGAAGATCCGATTGGTAAAGATCTCGTAATACGCCTGGACCTCGGGGTCCACCTGCTTGTGCGCCCGAAAGTCGCGCTCGGTGGAGAAGATCACGGCGACGAGCGGAAACTCCGACTCGTGAGCCGGCAGTTCGTGTCGTCGGCAGAAGTCGAGCAGGCCGCGGTACAGTTCTTCCAGAAGCCTCGCGCTATCCTGGGCAAAGGCCGGCCTCGATTTGTAGAAGATCAGGTAATGCGGGGTTGTCAGCGATTGGAAGTCCCCGTAGGGACCGTTCTCCAGGCGATGCTTTAGCTCGACAGCCTGGATCGGGGCGAAAGGCTCGTTCGTCGGAACGAGGACACTTGGGATACCAAGCTGCCCGTCGGGTTGGACTAAAAGCGTCTGGCCGTTTCCCTCGCCGTGAAGGCGCGCCACCACGAATTCGCCCGCCTCATCACGGATCTGGTAGCGAGGGGCTTCCGACGACTTCGGGGTCGGTGTGGCGGGTGTGGGGGAAATCTGGGTTGGTTCGGGGCGTGTGCCCGGCTCGATCGGCTTTGTCGGCCGGTTGTAGTCACGAGTCGTGACGATCCGAGAGGGACCCCGGCCAGCCTTCGGTGAGGGATTTCCCTGAGCGCAGGCCGGACGCCCCCCAAGACCGTCAACGAACGCCAGGGCCGCGAGGATCGCGACCACAATCGGACGAGTTGCCCAGGTCGGGCGCCAACCCGAGATCGGGCCGGCGCCAGGGACGATCACCACGGCTTCCATCACCGTTGGACTCTCTCGGGCCGGACTCGGAAGGAATTCGTTCAGTGGATCAATTAAGTCTAACACTCGGCGCGGGATCACGGAAGCGGATGGCCCATCCCATTCCGGATGCTCAGGTGTTGAAGATCCGGACCCGGAAGCCCAGGGATTGAGAGAGTGCCGTCATCTCTCCGAGAATGTCGCCATAGGCGACGGCAACATGGTTACTCATGTAATGGGCCATGATGGTCTCCATGGGGCAACCGAGGTCGGCGGCCATGAAGGGCCATTGTCGGGTCGTCCCGCGCCACCAGGACTCGCGGACGTCCTCTGGCAGGGTAACCGACTCGCCGCGTCCGAGATCCATCACGAGCCGGCCGGAGCGATCCAGCCACGACCGGGCCCAGGTGATGGCACCTGGAAGGCTCTCGCCGGCGAAGGTCCCGCCTGGCACTGGGAAGTAGCCGGCGGGCTGGCGGTAGCTGTGGACGCCGGCCAGCGAGGCCACGTCGTGATTGAAAGCGTACGCGCCGCAGCTTCCCGAGTTGAGCAGGACCCAGAGGAAGCGTCCGTTGTGGCGGGCACCCCATCGAACGTCGTGGAACATCACCGCGGCGGGCAGGCCCCTGGCTTGCAGCACCCGCTTCATCAGCTCCATCGGGATCAGGTTCCCCTGGTCAGCCTCGGTGCTGGTGATGACAACCTCGCCGTTCCCTTCGGGCCGGGCATGCGAATTCAGGAGGCCCTCGGCGAAGTCGCTGGGCGGAAGCAGGTTCAGCAGCCCGAGCTGGTACTGCCAACCGAGGCAGTCGGCCCGGAACTCGGCCATGAGATCGAGAACAGCCAGGTATTCACGCACCTGCTCGCGTGAGGAGTCCGAGGTAAAGTCCTCGGCATCGGCCTCGCGCCAGTGGAAGGAAACGCCGCGATCCTGGACAAAGCGGAAGGCATCGTCGACGCGGGCCTCGGAGACTGACCGCATCCGATCGATCAGCCAGGCCTGATCGACCTTGTGCTCGGCGAATCCGATCGGGTAGAGCAGCCTCGGGCCGAAGTAGCCGTTGATCATGCCCATCGACGTATCCCCGAGCATCAGCGCGAGGATGCGGCGGCGGCGGATATCCTCGAAAACGTTCGAGGCCAGGTGGGCCGCCTCCTGGCTGACGACCCCCGTGCCCCGGATCGCGGAATCCTCATAATGGATGCGGCCGGTGGAGCACCATTCGTCGAGTCGTTCCATGAACGAGGCATCGGCCGTCCAGTTCTGGGCGTCGGTCCAGACACGCGAGGCCTCCCGGCCGACGCTCTCCAGCGAGGCCCCCGTGTTGAGCAGAGCGACCAGTCCCGGCCAGGTCCCTGAAAAATTCGAGGCGAGCAGGAGAGGGTTATCCTTGCCGACAACACCATCGACGGTGTGAGGGGCGTAGGTCCAGTGGACAAAGACACCGATCATGGGGTCGTCGATCGGGCCAAGCTTCGCGATCGACTCGTCCGGGCGCGTCAGATAGCCCTCGACCACGTAGGGTGTACGTCCCAGCTTCTTCAGCGCTCCGATGAGCTGATCGGTGGTTTCGCGCGACTGTTCGCGGGCCCATTCATTCGGCCGGGTCCGGTAGTCCCCGGGCCAGAAGATCGCTACTTTCCTCGACATGGCAAATAGAATCCGTGGAGTGGGATCGTTGAACTGGGCTTTTGCGACGCTCAACAGCAGGGATCACGAACCGGCCCGCTTCCGGGCCACGCGTCGGGCGAAGCGGTCGACGTCGATCACCCGACGGCGATGAATTCCCCGCGCGACCGGCTCGATGTCGTCGTGAGCCTCGACGGCGAAGGTCACAACCGCGCCGTCCACATGGATCACCCGGGCGCGACACGTGACCTTGGAGCCCTCGGGCGCGGGAGCGAGATGCTCGACATCGACCGATGTTCCGACGCTTCGTTCATGGTCGTCCAGACACTCAGCAATCGTATCGCGGGCGGTATATTCCAGGTAGGCGATCAGCCAGGGAGTCGCCAGGATCGCGGGCATCCGCGCGTCGGCGAAGCTGATCCGATTCGACGGCCCGACCTCGATCGTCTGCTCGCCCGACATCCCGATCCTCGGCCTCGACTTCATCGACGATAACCCCCATCGCGGCCTCAACGCGCCTGTCCTTGACCCTACCAGACCGCCTATCGATAATGATTATCGATTCGGGCCCCGAGACGCGGCCGGTGTGCCGACCGCATTGAGTGTATCGACGAGGCCGGCCGGGAGGAACCTCCGGGCCGCTGAGAGGAGACGAATGATGCGTGGTTTGCGATCAGCCGCGGCCCTCGCCCTTGGCACCGCGACGATGATCGGATCGTTAGGATGCGATTCGGCGGAAATGTCCGCCAGCGTCGGCCCCGAGCACAGCCCGCAGGCGGGAGCCGGCCTGGTTGCGCAGGCAAAGCCTCAAACGCAGCCTTCAGGACCGGCCCAGAAGGCCGAGACGCAGAAGTCGCAGGGCGAGATTACCACCCCGAGCCAGCGGATCAATACGAAGAATCTTACCGATGTGGTAAAGGAAGAGATCAAGGGCGGCGAGGCCCAGGAGGGCCCGACCCCGTTTGATTACCTCTGGATGCCCACCAGGTCTGAACTGATCCACGACGAGCCGATGAGCGTGACCGTCCCGGCCGGCTTCCAGCCGATCGCGACGAAGGTCAATGTGCCGGTCGCGAACCCGATCACGAAAGGGAAGTACGAGTTGGGGCGTCAGCTCTACTTCGACCCGCGGGTCTCGCTCGACGGAACCGTGAGCTGCGCCACCTGCCATAACCCGGCGCACGGCTGGACCGACCAGATGCCGTCGTCAATCGGGATCGATGGCCAGACCGGGAGCCGGAGCGCCCCGACGGTTATAAACACCGTCTACGGCAAGAGCATGTTCTGGGACGGTCGAGCGCCTTCGCTGGAAGGCCAGGCGCAGGGGCCGGTTCAGAACCCGATCGAGATGGGCAAGCAGTCGTACAAGCAGATCATCGAGCGGCTGAGAAAGATCCCCGGCTATCGCGACCAGTTCCGCAAGGTTTTCGGCACCGACGTGACCCTCGACGCGATGGCGAAGGCCATTGCTACCTTCGAGCGGGTCGCGGCGATCTCGGGCGACTCGAAGTATGACAAATATAACGGCGGCGACCTGAACGCCCTGAACGAGAGCGAGAAGCGGGGCATGGTCCTTTTCGGCCTCTCACTGACTCTCGACGACGAGTTCCGTCCCGGAGTTGCTCGCCAGAAGGCGAAGTGCACTCTTTGCCACACTGGCTTCAATTTCACCGACGAGCAATTCCACAACCTTGGCATCGGCTGGGAGCCGGGGAAGAAGGAAGGCGAGGCGGGGCATTTCAAGGATCTCGGCCGGTGGGCCGTGGAGCCCTACGGCGCCCGGTACGACGGCAGCATCGGAGCCTTCAAGACTCCGACGGTCCGCGACATCGAGAACACCGGCCCATACATGCACGACGGCAGCCTCGCCACACTCGAAGAGGTCGTCGAGCACTACGACAAGGGGGGCACGCCCAACCCCTATCTCGACGTGGACATGAAGAAGCTCAACCTGACCAAGCAGGAGAAGGCCGACGTCGTCGCCTTCATGAAGGCCCTCACCGGCCAGACGAAGAAGCTCGACGAGCTGCTCCCGACCCTCCCGCCCGGACCGGACGGCAAGACGGTCGATCCGAAGGCGGCGCTGACCCCGCCCAGCAAGAAGGTCGCCTCGGTATTTCACCCGATGGGTCTTCGCTAATCGCCGACTAAAAGCGTGATTGTTGAAAGGAGAAACCGCCGAGGAACGAGCCTTGAAGGCTCTGATTCCTCGGCGGTTTCTCTTTGAGATTCCATCTGATCAACGAGATTCGGCTGTTCGCTGACTGGTCCAGGCGCTGTTAGGATACTCCTGCTTGAGCCGCTGGGCGAACTCGTCGGCCCGGCCGTCCTGCTTGAGTTGTCGGAAGATCGTCGAGATGGCGGCCAGGGCGCGGGGATGTTCCTCGCGGTCCTTGCTGTAGAGAAGGTCGGTGTGCAGGTAGGCGATCAGGGCATCCTTGGGCCGGTTGGCGGCGCGGAGGCAGTCGCCGAGCGTGTTATAGGCCGGGGCCTGCGACTCGGCGTCCTCGGCTGGGTTCTCGCGGATGACCTCGCGGAGCAGCGTCTCGGCCTCCGAAAATCGCTTCACCGCGGCAAGGCTCTCGGCCTTGGCGAGGCGTGCGGCGCGCTGGCGATCGGAGCCCTTCGGCGAGGCGGCGATGATCCGGTCCATCTCGGCGATCGCCTCGTCGTGTTTCCCCTGCTTTTCGAGGAGGCGACCGCGGATGACGGCCGAGCGCTCGCCCCCCTTCGGCATCCGCGCGAGCGTGGCTATGGTCGCCTCGGCGCCTGTAAAGTCGTTGGACTGGATCTGGAGCCGGGCCAGCGCCTCGCGAGCCGCGGCGATATGACGGCCCCCGGGATAGGTCCGGATGAACTGGTTCAGTTTGTCATTCGCCGCGTTGGCCTGTCCGGGATCAAGCATCGCCAGTTCCGCGAGAACCTTCGCCTCGCGGAAGAGCGCCGCCTGGTGCGGGAACGGGCGGCCGGAGGTATCCGCGGCGGCCTTTTTGTAAAGGTCGGCCGCCTCGGCAAGTTGGCCGGCTGACTCCCGACTCTCGCCGAGCTGGTAACTGGCCGACTGCAAGTCGTAACGGATCGAAGTGATCTGGTCCGTGGGGACCGTCACGGTATTGGCGCCGAGAGTGACGACAACCTCGGTCGGCGTCTCAGACTTGATTGTGCCCCGGACCCGACCACCAATCGCCTGCTTGATCTTCGCGCCTGGGACGAGGGCGATGTCGTCGGCACGGAGCCCCGACGAAGGCGAGATAACCGCCACGGCAACGATCGCGGCGAGGAAGAGACGGCACATTCCGCGTCGCGCGCTGGTCTTCGACATCCGAGGAGTTCCTCACGATTTGGAGAGTCGGTTCAGCAGGGCCTGGTACTTTGCCTTCATCTCGGGGCTGCCGACACTCGGCGAGAGCCGCATGATTCCCTGGAGTGCTCGCTTGGCGTTGAGCGGCTGCTTCATCTGCATGTAAGCGTAGGAAATGTGATACCAGGCGTCGTAGTATTCGAGCCGGGTCGGGCGGGCGCCCTGGAGCTTTCGGGCCAGTTGCTTCCAGTAGGCGAGCGAGGCCGACCACTCGCCGCGGCTCGCCTCGGCCTCGGCCTCCAGCAGCTTCCCCTTTTCGAGCTGGGGCTCGAGGTACTTGGGGTATTGCGAGAGGACTTCCTCGACCAGCGAATTCGCCGCGTCGAACTCCGCCAGCCCACGATAAGCAGCGGCGAGCTTGAGGCGGGTACGGAGCAAGTTCATCGGCCCGCCTGGCTGCTGGAGGAACTCGGGGTTCTGAGCGAAGTCCTTGAGAACGCGGGAGAGGACTTTCTCGGCGTCGGCAGATGCGCCCAGGTCGAGCAGGCTCTCGCCGGCCCACTGGAGCGACTCGTAGGTCTGTCCGCTCTTCGCGCCGGCGAGGGTTGTCAGGAAGGTTCGATACGACTGGTGCATCTGGGTGAAGGCGGCTGTGTTCCCCTTCTGCTCAAGCGAGTCAAGCTCGTGGCGGAGGAGTCGTCCGAGCTTCAAATAGAGTTGGGTGAGCCCGGCGCCGCCGCCGGCTTGCTCCAGCGCCTTCATCGTGGCGATGGCCTGGTTCACCTGATTCGTGCCGATGAAGGCCATGAGCTGGGCTTCCATCAGCCGCGAGTAGCCTGGTCCCGATCGAGTGGTCTGGGCCTTGATAACCGGGTCGACGAGCTTCAGCGCGTCGGCCGAGTTCCCGGACTCGGTCAACACAATCGCAAGGTCGCCGACGTTTCCGACCAGTCCGGGATCGGTGGGAGCGGTGTTGGCCTCGCGCCGGGCCTTGAGGGCCGATTCGAGGACCTGGCGAGCTTTCTGCGTCTCGACCGCGGCGTTTTTCGTGTCGCCTTTTCGCTCGAGGACTCGGCTCTTGGCCCAGTGGGCGCCACCGAGACGAGTCTGTCCTTCCAGCCATCGCGTCGACTTCCGCGGAATCGCTGCCAGGGCGGCGATGGATTGATCGTACTGTCCCCGGCCGAGGTAGATCTGGCCGAGGTTAAGTCGGGCGTCGTCTCCCTCCTCGCGATCGGGCCAGGTCTCTGCCGTGTATTTCGCCATTTCGATCACACGATCGATGTCGCTGAGCCGGTCGACCTCAGTGTAGGTGTTGTAGGCATCGACCAGGGCCTGCATCCCGATCAGCGTGGCCTTGGGCGCCAGCCCTCCTTGCGGATAGCGGTGAGCGAGGTGGTCGGCGATCACATAGGCTTCGTAGAACCGCTTATCCATGTAGTAACAGAAGGCCAGGTTATATCGAGCCGCGTTCATCTTGTCGGGCTCGTGGCCACCATTCATCTTGAGCACGGCGTGCTTCAGCATGGCGATGGCACGGGGCCAGTCGTGCTCGCCCATGGCTTCATCCGCGTGCTCCATGGCGTCCTGATAGTTGAGCCTGGCGATTTCCTCGGCCTTGATCGCGGCGCTCGGCTTGTACTTTCGCAGGAGCGTCAGGGCCTCCTTCTTGAAAGGCGAGGGATAGCGGACAACCTGACCGAGTGCCTCGACGATCTTGCGAACGGCGGCCGGCCGATCGTTCTGCGAGATGTTGGGCATCTGGGCATCGATGGCCCGGGCCAGTTCGAACTGAATGCCGAGACCCTCGCGGGTGAGCCGCTCGCTTTTCCGATTGAAGGTATTGAGCCAGCCGACGGCCTGGTCGGCGGCGAGTGGGTATTCCTTGCGCTTGTAGCGCGCGACGACATAGAAGTAGCCGACGAAACGCTGGAGGTCTCGAAGATGGGGATCGCTGTGTTCCAGGAGTTCCTTGTAAAGGCCGATGGCGGGACCCAGCTCGCCCTTCTCCTCATAACATTTCGCCTGCCACATCCGGGCGGCGAGCCCGGCCCACTGGGTCCGATGCTCCTTGTTCATCGTGTCGAACTGCTTGAGAGCCCCGTCGAGCAGGCGGATGCGCTCGGCTGATCCCTCGGGGAAGGTCTGCGCCAGTTCGTGATCGCAGACGCCCTGCTGGAGCATCGCGTTGAGGTACGAGGCTTCGACCATGTCACGCTGCGGACGCCTCGGGTCGTTCTCGGGCATCGAGACCGGGAACTTCGCCAGCACCGGGGCCAGCGACTGAACAGCCTTGCCGTAGACGTCCCTGGCTTCGCTGTAGGCGGATCGGGCCTCGGCGAGCCGGGATTCCTTCTTGGCCTTGTCCTGGGCTTCCTCGCCGAGCAGGACGGCCATGTATCCCCGTTCGAAGAGGAGCTTGCCAATCTGCACGAGGGCCTCGCGTGCCTCGGGAGCCTGCGGATGGGACTTCACAAACCCATCGAGCTTCTCCTTGGCCTCGCGGAGCAACTCATCCCGGCGGACCAGGTCGGCTCGACTGGCCTCGTCGATCAGGATGCGCCCTTCCTCGTAATCGAGGCCGGCCTTTTGGTCGGCCGGCAGCGTGGCATCCTGTCGGAGTTGGCCGATGTAGTAGGACGCCTGCTCGTAGAGGCCGTGGGCTTTTAATTCATCGAGGAACCGGTTGATCGTCCGGGTATCCTCACCCGCGTCGGCCGGAACACCCGTCCCGATCGTCGCACCACCGATGGCCACGAGGATCAGGCACCGCCAGCCCGCGACTCGACGCAACATGGAACGCTCCTGAGGTAGGACGAGTGGTCCATCTATTAATGTAGGAGCGCTGGAGAACGAGCGTCAAGCGCGCGACGATTCCCGAGGCGTTTCGACCCGGGGACCCGATCGCCTGGCGCGAGCCTAATGGCTAACCAGGCCGCCGGGTCGTTGGGAATTGGCGGTCGGCCAGACTTTCCCTTTCCGTTCCGGGGGGGCCTGAGCGATCCCCGCCCGGGTAAGCCGGCCGAGGGCGAGGTCCAGTTCACCACGCCATCCGGGGGCCGAGAGCGTCGCGGGGTAGAACCAGAAGAACATCGCGAGCACGGTGGCCATCCCCAGCAATCGCACCTCGGCGCGATCGAAGGTCGACGGATGATCGGCGTTCCTGGGGAGGCTTGCGAACATCGGGTCACGGCCGATCCCGAGGACGATGAGTATCATCAGGGCCGGGAGATAGTGAAAACAGTAGCCAGGAACGCCGAAGTGGATCAGAAGGTGAGTCGCCAGGGCGGGGAGGATTCCCATGGCCAGGAGCCCCACGAGGAAGCGGCCTTCCGGGTGAGAACGTAGCCTCGCCAGTCCCCTTGGAACGAAGATCAAGGCCGGGCCGAGCGTGCCGGCGAGGGCCAGCCCCAGCTTGACGGCGTATCGGACGGGACCGTCCACGAATCCAAGGTTCCAGTACGAATTCAAGGCCCCCGCGCTTCGACCGAACTCGGAGGTCGCCTCACGGTATCGAAGCCATCCGCCGGCCTCGTCGAGCATGAGGACGAACCAGACGAGGTTGATCGCGACGAAAAGGGCCGCGGCCACGATCGACCGCTTCCACCGATGCTGCCAGAGAATCACGGCGAACGTGGGGAACCAGAAGAGGCCGATATCCGATCGGTAGCCGGCCCCGATGGCCAGCACCAACGCGGCGGTGTCTGGATGCCAGGCGGCGGGACTTCGATATCCGCGGATCGCGATCCCCATCAGGAGGGATCCAACCAGGACGATCGCCGTGTAATTCCCCGCGATCGCGCCATAGCCCCAGAAATTTGGTCCGACGCCCAGCACGAACGCACCAGCGGCGGCGATCCTTGGCGGGACAATCGCCCGCAACAACCACCAGACCCCAACCAACGCCAGGGCGCTGGTGAACATGTCCAGCACCAGAAAGCCACGATACGGATCACCGACGAGCATTCCAATCCCTCTCCCGGCCGTCTTGAACAGGGTGTGGTGCATCGGAAACCACTGCGTCGAGATCTCCCGAAGATATTGCACCTCGTCAGACTCCACGGCACTTTTTCGGGCGATTTTCCATCGAGTTATACAAATAAATAGAATCGACAGGATGGTCGTCACCAGAATCGCTTTCCATCCAGGATCGCTTGATTGTCGATTTCGATCCTTAAGAAAGGGAATCGGTGTCGCCGCATGCATCATTCGTCGAACTCCGTTACGCAGTCCATTCGGGTGATCGTTTCCGCCTGGTTCGTACGTGGACGGAAAGAACTCGTTAGATCGAATGAGAGGATAGTCGCATCCGTATCGTGCGGCAAGGGAGATTGCGAGATTGGCTCGTGGGTTGATGGAGCTTTCTCCCTTGCTTGACGAGACCCGCACCTGGCGGGGATGATGAGGTTGACGAGGCGATTGGCCGTCCTGCTTTGGTCCAGGTTTTCAGGGTCGTCGCGGGATTCGGAGGTCTGGGATGGGACGGTTCCGTCCGCGATTTCGAGGGCTCGCGATGGGAGCGGCGCTCGGGGTGATCGTTCTCGGCGTGGTCTGGCTGATCCGACCGGTCGGGGGCTCCGAGGAGCGGTCGGCGCTTCGGGCGATCCAGGAGGGTCGGCTAGATGAGGCGGATGGGATCCTCTCGGCCTGGTTGACGGCCGCGCCCCGATCGGTTCCGGCCCACCTGCTGAACGGCCGGCTCGCCGCGGCGAAGGGCCGGCTGGCTCTGGCTGCGGATGAACTAAAGCAGGCGCAGGGACTTGGGGCGGGGATGGACGACCTGAAGTTCCTCCGGGCTCTGATCGCCGCGAAGATGGGGCGCCCCGCCGAGGCCCTCTCGGATCTGACCCGGGCCTTCGCCGAGGCGACCCGGCCCGACCGTCAGCTCGACGAGGCCCTCGCGCGGGCCTCTCTGGAGACCTACGACCTGAAGCGGGCGGCGGTTGTCCTGGATCGATGGTCGGCCGACTTTCCCAGCGACCCGACGCCTCACCTCTGGCTCGCGGAGATCCACGCCCGAGAGGCCGACGGGGCCAGCCTCGTGCTCGACGATTACCGGGAGGCGCTGCGTCGCGATCCGAACCTGGGGCGCGCCCGGCTCGGTCTTGCCGAATCGCTCCGCGCCGCGCACCGGAATGCCGAGGCGGCCTCGGCCTATGATACCTATCTCCGCATGCATCCCGACGACTTTCAGGCGCACCTCGGGGCAGGCCGGAACCTCGCCGAACGCGGCGACGATGCGGCGGCCGAGCGTCACCTTCTCCGCGCCGTTGAGCTCAACGGCCGGGACGCCGGAGCCCGCGCCGAGCTGGCGGGTCTCCTGGGTCGTCGGGGCGACTGGCCGGTCGCGCTCCAGCAGCTCGACCGCGCGATCGCCCTCGATCCGTTCGAGGTGGGAATCCGCCATCAGCGCGGACTGGCGCTCGCCCGGCTGGGCCGTCCCGAGGAGGCCCGCGCCGAGCAGCTTGTCGTGAACCGCCTGCGTGACGAGCATCGGCAGCTCGCCGAGTTTCGGAAGCGGCTGGTTGCCTCGCCGCACGACCGAGAGAGCCAGATGGGGATCTCCCGGTGGATGTTCGCGCACGGGCACGACGACGAGGGCGCCCGATGGGCCGAGCGCATCCTCGCCGAGCGTCCAACCGATCCCGACGCGAGCCGCCTGCTGGCGGACTACCACGACCGCCGGGGCGAGGCGGGCCTGGCGAATCGTTACCGCCTGCACGCCGGCCAGACCCGCTCCCATTCGCGTGAGGACCAAGGATCGGGGGCTCAGCCGGCTCAAAATTGAGGGCCGGGTTTCGGCATTCCAACCGCGGAGAATGACCCTGGGGGTCGCGCCGATGAAATCGCTCGTTCGCCGGGTAGGGAAGGCGGTCCTGATTGTTGCGGGGATTCTGGGGCTCGCGGTGGCCGCCGCGGTCGCGCTGACGGATTCAAATCCCTCGACCCTCCCGATTCGCCTTCGTCGCTGGCTCGCGGATCGGGCGAGCCGGGCTCCGGCCTTGCGTCCGGGCCCGCCGTCGGCGCCTGTTCTCGAGTCGGTCCCGCTCTTCTCGGACATCGCGTTTGACGACAGCGGCTACGCAACAGCGATCCGCTTCTCGCGGCCGATTTTCAATCCGGCCTCGCTCGCGGAGGTGGCGGCCTCGGTCCGCGGACGGGCCAGCCGTGGGGTTGCCTATCTCGAGGAGAAAAGGGCAGCGCTTTCACCAGGCGATCCCATGACCCCCTCGAGGATCGCCGAGATTCATCTGCTGATCGGATCGCTGGAGATGAGCGAGGGCCATTGGGCCCGCGCTGACGAGCATTTCGCCGCCGCTCAGACCGCGGACCCCGCGCGATCGGTGGAATTCCGGGCCAACGCCGAGGCCCTCCGTGGCATGGCCTCGCTCCGCCGGGGCGAGATCGAGAACTGCGTGGCCTGCTGTAACGAGGCGAGCTGTATCTTCCCACTCTCCCCCGCCGCGATTCATCGCCAAACGGCCGGTTCGCGGGGAGCGATCGACCACCTGGTTCGCTACCTGCACGACCGGCCCGACGACCTGGGCGTCCGATGGCTGCTGAACGTGGCCTGCATGACCCTCGGCGAGTACCCCGACGGCGTTCCGCACGGTTTCCTGCTTCCACTCGGCCGGATGGAATCGCCGGGCAACGACCCGCGCCGGATGCGGAACATCGCCAGCCGAGTGGGTCTCAATGCACCCGGCGAAGCCATGGCCGGCGGCTGCCTCGTCGAGGATTACGACAACGACGGGCGGCTCGATGTCCTGATGCCGACCACCGACTTCGACCGCGGCGCGCTCCTGTTCCATAACCGGGGCGACGGCACCTTCGAGGAAAACTCCCGGGAAGCCGGCCTCGCCGATCAGGTCGTCTCACTCAACGGATGCCAGGCCGACTACGACAACGATGGACGGATCGACGTTCTCCTGCTCCGAGGCGCCTGGGAATTCCCGAGGCGGATGTCGCTCCTGCGCAATGTGGGCGGACGGTTCGAGGACGTGACGACCGCCGCCGGACTTGGCGAGCCGATCGCCTCGCAGGCCGCGGCCTGGGCCGACTACGACAACGACGGCTGGCTCGATCTCTACGTCGCGGGCGAATTTGAGGCCAATCGTCCCGACCTTCGCAACCGGGGTCGTCTGTATCACAACCGAGGCAACGGCACCTTTGAGGAAGTGGCGACCCGGGCGGGCGTCGCCAACGACCGTTACGGCAAGGGCGTCGCCTGGGGCGACTACGACGACGACGGACTCCCTGACCTCTACGTCGCCAATCTCGGCCAGCCCGGTCGACTCTACCACAACCGGGGCGACGGCACCTTCGAGGACCTGGCACCGATTCTTCGGGTGACCGAGCCGAGTTTTGCGTTCGCCTGCTGGTTCTGGGACTTCGACAACGACGGCCGACTCGACCTCTGGATCAACCCCAATCGGGCGACACTCTCCGAGGCGATCCGCGACCAGCTTGGCCAGCCGACGACCGGCGATCGACCCCGGCTTTATCGGAACACCGGCGGGATGGACCCGTTTCGAGATGTCACGGCCGAGGTCGGCCTGGATCGCGTCGTTCTGCCGATGGGCTCCAACTTCGGGGACATCGACAATGATGGCTTCCTCGATATTTACCTCGCGACCGGCCGGCCCTCTTTTGCGTACCTGATGCCCAATCGCCTCTTCCGGAATGTCGAGGGCCGGCGGTTCGACGACATCACCGCGGCGACCGGGACCGGCCACCTCCAGAAGGGACACGGCGTCGCGATCGCCGATTGGGACCGCGATGGCGATCAGGACATCATTGTCGAGGCCGGTGGCGCCGTGCCCGGCGACCGGGCCCACAACGTCCTTTTCGAGAACCCTGGCAACGAGAACCACTGGCTGACGGTCCGGCTCGTGGGGACCCGGACCAATCGTTCGGCCATCGGCGCCCGCATCCGGGTGGATCTCCCGGGCCCCGACGCCACGGTCGTCTCCCGATACCGGACCATCGGCACCACGTCCAGCTTCGGTGGTAACCCGCTCGCCTGCACCATCGGCCTCGGGTCCGCGAAGAGAGTCCGGACGCTGGAAATCCAGTGGCCGACCACCCGATCGCGGCAGGTCTTCCGCGATATCGCGGCGAACACATCCATCGAGATCACCGAGGATCGCGACGAGATCCGCGTGCGTGAGGCCCCGCCGATCCGTCAAAAGATCCCTCATTGAGGAATGCGTGGGGTCACGCAAGTCCGAAGAATCTCGTGAAACATCCCTTCGCATCCGGAAAATAACTTCTACAATAGTGATAGCGTGGCCGGGTTGGTCAACGACCCGAGGCCGCGCGCCCTTCATTCGTACGTGGTCGTGATCGAACCACACGCCTTGTGTGGACGCACAGATGTCTCAGCCTGGCCCTCTGGGCTTCGCGGGAAGGATCTGTGCGAGGGTTCCGGTGGGCCCGGCCTGCCTCAATGTCGAGGTGCGTGATGAACGTATCGAGAGAAAGCCGTGGATTTACTCTGATCGAGCTTCTGGTCGTCATCGCGATCATCGCGGTCCTGATCGCGCTTCTGCTCCCGGCGGTGCAGGCGGCGCGTGAGGCGGCCCGTCGGGCCCAGTGCGTGAACAATCTGAAGCAGCTTGGCCTGGCGGCCCACAATTACATTTCGGTCAACAATGTCTATCCGTGCCAGTCGGTTCAGAACACCAATCAGTGGTCGTGGGAGCCGTCGTGGGTCGCGGCGATCCTGCCTCAGTTTGAGCAGACGCAGGTCTACAACGCGATCAACTTCAATCTGCCGATGCTCGAGCTGGGATTCATCAGTTCGACGTCTCCGGGCGGAGCGGCGAACTCGACGGCCGGTCTGATCAACATCAACAGCCTGGCGTGCCCGTCGGAGAGTTTAACGCACACGCCCTCTTTCGGCGGCTCGTGGGGGACGACGAACTACGCCGGGAACTACGGCGGACCGGGATCGATCCGGTCGTGCACGGGGATCATCGTCCCGCCGCGTGGGGATCTTTTCGTCAGCAGTCCGAACCTGGGTCCGGTTTCGATTGCGTCGGTGACGGACGGGACGAGTAACACGGCGATGTTCAGCGAGCACCTGCTCGGCTACGCCGGAGCCCTGGTGGATAACGCGGCGACGAGCCCGGCGACGATCGGCTCGCCCTTCGCGAAGCGGGCCATTTATCAGGTCAATTCCGTGGCTCCCAAGCCCGACCTTGGCGCCGCGGGGATCGCGGTGGCGATGAGCCTGATCTCGGGCTGCAAGAGCCTGCCGAACGGGACCGAGCCTTCCGCCGACGCCAGCGCCGGCGCCAACTGGCTTTTCACGCAGGGATTCGACACGGTCGACGTCTCGTATAGCCACTTCATGACGCCGAACACCCTGACCTGCACGGGGGCCGAGAGTGGATTCTTCGGAGCGCAGGGGAACTTCACCTCGGATGGCTCGGGCGGCGGCTGGGTGGGCGCGAGCACGGCGTGCAGCAACCACCCCGGCGGAGTGAACGTCGCGTTTGGCGACGGCTCGGTCAAGTTTCTCAAGGACACAGTCAGCTATCAGACGTGGTGGGCACTTGGCACACGTAACGGCGGCGAGGTGGTGAGTTCCGACCAGTATTAAGCCACCGGCGCTGGCCTGTAACCGATGGCGGATTCCAGAAGATCCGGAGGATTCCTTGAGCTGGATTTCTCGCGCGGCGATTGCGATCGCCGCCTCCACCCTTGTTTTGCCTGGCTGCGACCCGGAGAAACCACCACCGGCGAATCCGAGCAATGCGGCCGAAGCTGGCCCGAACAAGCGATTGAAGGTCGACGAAAAGTACAAGAACATGATCGACAAGAACGGCCGGCCGCTCTGGAAGCCTGGCCAGAAGGCGCCCGGGCAGGGACCCGGCGGTCGCGTTCGATGATTTTCCCTCGCCCGACGGAGAGGCTCTGGCCCCGCCCGATCGGGCTTGCCTGGCTCGGCCTGGTCCTGATCGGCTGCGATCCGGACCCGGCCGAGGATCCCATGCCGGCCTCCGTGCCGGCGGTTCGACCCAGCGATCCCCGCGCCGGGGTCCTGGCGAACCGGGAGCGATCCGGTCTTTCCGCTCGCGCGGCCTTCCTCGCCTACGCCGACACGGCCTCCAGCCTTTCGAAGGCCCCGAGCCCGTTCCGGCTCGTCGACATCCGAAAGGAGAGCGGGGTCGATTTCGTCCACGTCTCGGGCCTGGACCGTCGGAAGCTCTATCCGACCGGATTCGGCTCGGGCGTCGCGATCCTCGACTACGACAACGACGGCCGGCTCGACCTTTATTTCGCGACCTGCGCCACCCTGCCGCTCACTCCCTCGACCAGCGCCCCGAAGAACCGCCTGTACCGCAACCTGGGCGGTGGCCGATTTGAGGACGCCACCGCGAGGTCAGGGCTGGGCTTCGCCGGTTTTTGCCACGGGATCATCGCCGGGGACATCGACAACGACGGTGATGTCGACGTCTTTCTCTGCAACTTCGGCCCGAATGTCCTTTACCGGAACAACGGCGACGGCACTTTTCACGACATCAGCCATGCCGCCGGGATTGACCGGCCCAACTGGTCGTCGAGCGGGGCGATGCTCGACTTCGATAACGACGGTGACCTGGACCTTTACGTAACGAACTACGGCGACTGGCGGTATCCTCGCGATGCCCACCGATGCGGGACTGAGGCGATCCCGCTGTTCTGCTCGCCGTTCGAGGTGAAGACGACCCGACATTTCCTCTACCGGAACAACGGCGACGGGACCTTCACCGACGTCACCGAGGCGGCCGGCGTCGGTCGGAGCGATGGTCACGGCTTCGGCGTGGTCGCGGCCGATCTCAACGGCGACGGACGCGTGGACCTCTACGTCGCCAACGACATGGACCCCAATTTCCTCTTCCTCAACCGGGGTGACGGAACCTTTGAGGACGTCACCGAGGAATCGGGCGCCGCCTTCGACGAACGCGGAATCTCGCAGTCGAGCATGGGCGTGGACGCCGAGGATTGCGATGGCGACGGCCGCCCCGAGCTCCTGGTCACCAACTTTCAGAACGAGCACATCGCCTACTACCGAAATCTTTCGACCGAGACGCCTGGAGCGTCGGCTGGCGTTCTCTCCGCCCTTTTCGTCGAGTCGTCGGCCGGCGCGGGGCTTGTTGTGGATAGCAAGCCGTGGGTCGGCTGGGGGTGTGGGCTCGTTGACCTCGACTCCGACGGCTGGCCGGATGCCTTCATCGCCAACGGGCACATCGACGACAACCGTAAGGATCTTGCACCGACACTCACCTACGACGAGCCCCCCCTGCTCTATCGGAATGTCCCGGCCGGATCGAGCCGTCGGTTCGAGCTGTCGACCCGGGACGTCGGCCCCTATTTTGTCGAACGGCACGTCGCCCGGGGCGCTGCGTTCGGCGACATCGACGACGACGGCGACATCGATATCGTCGTCAGCCACATGGATCGTCCGCCCGCGATCCTTCGGAATGAGACCCCTCGCGCCGGGCGCTGGATTCGCCTGAAACTGGTTGGGACCCGGAGCAATCGAGACGCGATCGGCGCCGTGGTTCGGGTTACGGCGGGTGGCCGGACGATTGTCCGTCATCGGAAGGGCGGAAGCAGCATGCAGTCGACGAACGACCCGAGGCTGCTCGTCGGTCTGGGCGAGGCGGACGAGGTCGATCGGCTGGAGGTGCGCTGGCCCTCGGGCACGATCACGAGTCGCGAGCACCTGGCGACGGATCGAACCTACGAGGTCATCGAGCCGCGTTGAGTTCGTGCCGAGGGGGGCTTGATGGCCTCCGCGATTCCGAGTGCGGCCAGAAGAGAGACCGCGACCCGGGCCAAGAGCCGGGTTGGCCAGGTGGAGGAGACGAATTCCGTGGTGCCCGCGTTCGGAAAGGCGACGACGCCGATCAGTTCATAAGCGATCGTACCCGCGATCGCGCCGACGAGTCCTCCGACCGCGGTCTGGGCGATGCCCTTTCGGCGTCCGAGGCCGAGCGAGAAGGCGGCACCGCCAGCGGCACCGGCGACCGACCAGATTCCGGCATGCACCAGGAGGGGATACATCAGGTCGCGCGCGGCCTCATCGGGGTGGCCCCGGCGATAGGCTGAGTAAAGCGGCAGGAGGGCCAGCGAGACCGCCGCGCAGCCGATGGCCCCCGCCACCAGGCCGAACCCCGACGCCCGGAGCGCCGATCGCCGATCGTGACGCACCAACCCGCCCGCCAGGCCGAGGGACCCGCCGAGAGCCGCCCCGAGCCAGACGAACGCAAGCCCGGCGTTGCGCTGTTCGGCCACTTCCTGTTGCCGGGGCGAGGCGACCAGAAGGATGATCCCCTTGGCGTTGACGGGGCGCTTGCGCGGCTGGAACAGGTCACGGCACGCCTCGCCGCCCAGCCAGGCGATCAGGCCGGCCAGAAGTGCGGCCAAGAGGATACAGAAAAGCGACCCAGGCCGCGCGGGTCGCTCTTCGACGGTATCGGTCATTGGTGATGGCTCGCTCATCGGTTTGTCCCTCGAGGATAGCGAGTATCTCACGAGGACGAACGGGATGCCAGCGGCCAGCCGGCTCTCCGCTTATCCGGCCGATGAGCGGCCAGGGAGCTTCACCTTCGAAGCCGTTTCCACGTCGAGGCCATCAGCATCCCGACGAGTGAGAGCCCGCCGAGGACCAGGGTCGATGGTTCCGGCACCGAGGTTGAGTAGAATCCGTTGATGTAAGTGTAGCCCCCCTGATCGACGACCTGATATCCCTGCGGGGCCGTGATCACGATCTGATGATCGGCGATCATCGCATCGATCGTGCTGATCCAGTTGCCTCCGTTGGAGGGATCTTTCCAGCGGAAGTCCCAGTTCGGCGCGGTGTTCGTGCCGAACACCAGGTCGATGGAGCTGGGATCGATCGTCAGGCTGCCATTGAGAGTCAGACCCGTCCCATTTGTCTGCTGGACCGTGAGGACCGAGTTACCCTGGAGATCGATCAGACCCTGGACAACGCCGCCGAGCAACGTGGCCGAGGAGCCGTTGCCCATGTACAGATTCTGAAGATTGATCATGCCGGGTGAGCCAACCGAGACAGCCGCCGTTCCGTTCCATCCGAGGTAGAGAATGTTGGCGGAGAGTGAGTGTCCGTCGAGGTTGAGCGTGGAGCCGCTGTCCTGGACGTTCAGGTTACTGGAGAGGCTCAAGTTGGCGCCGAGGTTGAGGGTGCTGCCCGCCTCAATATTACCGCTGCTGGTGATGTTTGCGGTGGTGGCGGTGGTCAGGGTCGTGCCGTTTCCGCTCAGGTTGAAGCCGCCGATGGTGTCACCAGCAACGAGGGACAGATTCTGGCCGTTGGCGAGGAAGAGGCCGCCGAGAGCCAGGGTTCCGCCACTGCCGCCGCGGTCGAAGTTGACGGTGGAGGCGCCGCCCGAGCCGAGGTAGAGAATGTTGGCGGAGAGTGAGTGTCCGTCGAGGTTGAGTGTGGAGCCGCTGTCCTGGACGTTCAGGTTACTGGAGAGGCTCAAGTTGGCGCCGAGGTTGAGGGTGCTGCCCGAGTAGATGTTACCGCCGCCGGTCACATTTCTAGCCCCCGCCGTCGTGGCGCTCGCTCCGCTGAAGAGTTGCAGGCTGGCCACGGCGTCGCTCGCGCCGAAGTTCAGGGCGTTTCCGCTCCCGGAGACGTTGGCCGTCTGAGCCGTGAACGATCCGCCGGTGCCTTCCGTCAAGTGCCCGACGCCTCCGCCCTGGCCGATGTTCAGGCTGCCGGAGATCGTCAGTTTATTCCCTCCAAGGTCCAGGGTGCCGCTCGTTCCCGAGCCATTTCCCAGATAGACATTGCCGATCGATTCGGCCTGGGTGAGCGTCACTGTCGCCGAGAGCGCTGACCCGCCAGGGTACGTGCTTCCGATCCACACCGTCGCCGACGAGCCTGGGACCGTGCCCGAAGTCCAGGTCGTGCCGACGTTCCAGTTGCCGCTCTGACTGGCGCCCACATCCTGAGCCCAGCCCGACGACGTCCCGCACGTCGTCGCGATCAGGCAGGTTCCAGCGAGTCGTATCCACCAGTTCCTCATCGTTGTGATCTCCGGGTTGCGGACGTGACTTCGTCGCGAGCGGGGCTCGTTTTTCACACGAGGCGAGGCGCGATCCCTTCGGATCGCGCTCCATCGGCTCGGAGCTTCCGGATCGACATAATCCTCAAAAGAGAAATCCGGTTTCGTGGTGGATTCTGAACGCTCGTCTGGAATATGATCAAAAAAAATCCAGGTTCGGTCGGAGGTCTTGCGCAGGCGACGGAGTCCCCGCGACGATGGGAGTCGAGTGATGAATGCCGAGGAGATCGCGCCCGATTCCTCTTCGACGCTCGCGTTGATCGCTCGCTACCGCGATGGCGATTCAAAGGCGGCGAGCGAACTGTTCGACCGATATGTCCGGCAGCTCGACGACGTGATCCGGACGCGGATCCATCCGGATCTGCTCCGCCGGTTCGGGCCCGAGGACATCCTCCAGTCGGCCTTCCGGAGCCTGTTCCGGTCCATCGACGAGGACCCTCGGAAGTTCGAGCGATCGGGAGAGCTCTGGGCCTGGCTCTTTCGGATCGCGATCAACAAACTCGCCAGTCAGGCTGAGTACCACCGGGCCGCAATGCGGTCCATCGCGCGCGAGGAAGCGGTTGCGGGTGAGTTCGGGGGCATTGAGGATGCGGCGGTTCGGTCGTGGACGCACGGTCCGTTGGCCGAGGATGTGGTCGCGATCGCCGACGAGCTCGACTACCTGTTCGGTCCACCAGGGTCGCCGATGCGGGTGGTGGTCGACCTGCGGCTCCAGGGACAGACACTCCACGAGATGGGCGCAAGGCTCGGGGTCAGCCATACGACGGTGCTCCGCCGACTCAAGAAGATCCGGGCCGTGCTCGCCGCCCGGCTCCGCGAGATCCCCGGGCCGTGTGACCCTACCGAGGAGTCGACATGATCCCGATTCCGGAGTGGTCGGGCAGCCGTTGCGAGGCCCTCCTTGATGGCTTCGAGCAAGCCTGGCGGATCGGGGCGAACCCAGACCTCGACAAGTACGTCAATGACACGACCGCTACTGGCGGGGAGGGTTCTCCGGCCGATCGCCGGTCGCTCCTGCTCGGCCTGGTCCCGCTCGACCTGGAATACCGATGGCGCGGACCCTGCCCGGGGACGGTCGGTCCGATGCCGCCGCGGCCCAGGCTGGAACATTACCTGGCGCGGTATCCCGAGCTGGAGAACGCCGGCGGAACGATCCTCTCGCTGCTCGCCGCCGAGTATCGCATCCGGCATCTGTGGGGCGACCGGCCCATCGCGTCCGAATTCCTGGGCCGGTTCCCCAGACTCGGCGATGCGCTGACACAGGAACTGGCCCAGGTCGACGCCGAGATCGCGCGCGAGTCGCCCGCCGCGCCCTCCGGCGACTCGACCTCGCTGACGTACGCGCCGGCGTCGACCGCGCCGTCGTCCCTTGATGATTCGCTCAGCGACCAGATCGAGATTCTCGGCGAGATCGGCCGCGGCGGAATGGGGGTTGTGTACAAGGCATGTGACCGGAAGCTCGGCCGGATCGTCGCCATCAAGAAGATGATCGATCCCGCGCTGGCGACGGTCGAGCAGGTCGCGCGGTTCCGCGCCGAGGCCCAGGCCGTGGCGCGTCTGCGGCACCCCAATATCGTCGTCATCCACTCGATCGGCGAGCATGAAGGGCGTCCTTATCTGGAACTGGAATACGCCGAGGGTGGCACCCTCGCGACAAAGCTGGCCAACGGGCCGATGGCCCCTCGCGAGGCGGCCTCGCTGCTGTTGACGCTGGCCCTCGCGGTCGGCGCCGCGCATCGAGCCGGGATCGTCCACCGCGATCTCAAGCCGGGGAACATCCTTCTGACCTCCGACGGCGTTCCGAAGGTGAGCGACTTCGGGCTGGCCCGTTTCCTTGACGGCGATTCCGGTCTCACCCGTACCGGCCAGCAAGTGGGGACATCCACTTACATGTCTCCCGAGCAGGCCGCCGGCCACGCCAACCGCGCGGGGCCCGCCTCGGATCTCCATGCTCTCGGGGCGATTCTCTACCAGGCACTGACCGGCCGCCCTCCGTTTCTCGGGCAGTCCGCCAGCGAGACGCTCGCCCTCGTGTTGCATTCCGAGCCAGTTCCTCCTCGGTGGCTTCGGATCGAGGTTCCGCGAGACCTGGACACCATCTGCCTGAAGTGCCTGGAGAAGGAGCCCGCGCGAAGGTATGCCGACGCCGATGGACTGGCCAGGGACCTTCGCCTTTTCCTGGAGGGCCGGCCGATCCAGGCGCGTCCGGTGGGGCCAGGCGAACGGCTCCAGCGGTGGGCGCGCCGGAATCCGGGGATAGCCGGGCTCTCGGTGGCGGTCGTTCTCAGCCTGCTTCTGGGAATCATCGCGAGCCGGCTGGAGGCGAGGCGGGCCATCCGGGCCGAGACCGAGAGCCTTCGGCAGCGCGATCGGGCCGCGGCGGAAGCGAGCCAGAACCGGGCTGTCCTGGACTTCCATGAGAATCTTTTCACCCAGGCCAGCACTGCCGCACAGGTTCTGCTGGGCGAGAAACCCGACGCCGAACTCACGGTTCGTTCGGTCCTCGATCGCGGCAAGGAGAAGGTGGCCCGAGGAATTCCGGGCCAGCCGCTGGCCGAAGCCTCGATGTGCCAGATGATCGGAAAAACCTATCGAGCCATCGGGCTGTTCTCCCAGGCCGAGCCCCTCCTGGAACGCGCGCTCGAACTGCGTCGGACAAACCTCGGCCCGGACGATCCCGAGACGTTCCGCTCGATGCTCGACCTGGGCCAGCTCCTCGCCGACGGAGGGCGATCGACCGAGGCCTTCAACCTCCTGACCCGGGCGATGGAAGGACTTCGGCGGTTCCGCGGTCCGGAAGACCTCCAGACTCTCCAGGCATTGCACGACCTCGGCGAGCTCGATGGCCAGATGGGCCGGGTGGAAGCCGAGTCATTGCTCGTCAAGGCCCTGGAAGGATTCCGACGAACCCGAGGCATCCAGGATGAATACACCGTCATGGCGACGGACACCCTGGCGACATTTTATCTTTCCCGGAAGGAGACCGCTCGGGCGGAACGTCTCCTCGAAGCGACGATGCAGGAGTTGCGCAGGGATCTTGGCGACAGTCACCCGGCCTTCCTCGCCGCGTCGACAAACCTGGCGATCATCCAGGGCGAAAGCGGTGATTTCGCGAAGTCGGAACGCCAGTGGCGAGAGACGATCCGGAGAGAAAGGGAGGCCCTCGGCGACCTCGATTCGCGGACGCTATGCACCATGATCCTTTTCGGGCAGTTCCTGCTCTCTCAGAACCAGATCGACGAGGCGAGAAGGGTTCTCCTGGAGTCCCTGAAAGGCTGCCGCCGGACCTTCGATCGCAATCACATCGCCACGGATACCACGGTTACCATGTTGGCGGATGTATCGATACGTAGAGGTCAACTGGATGAAGCCGTGAAATATCTGATTGAGTCCAGGGAGATCACTCGGAGCCGCAACGGCCCGGATCATCCGCTCACTTACCAGGCCGACCAGTACGTCGGCATGCTCCTGATGGTTATCGGGAAGTACGCGACGGCGGAGCCGTACCTCCGAGAGGCCCTTGCCTATCGTCTTCGAGTCGATTCCGAGGGGGCGGAGCGCTGGCTGAGCGAGTTGCGGCTTGGCGTCTGCCTTTTGGCCCAGGAGCAGAAGGACGCGGCCAGCCCTCATCTGCTTCGGTTTTACCAGTCCAGGAGACCGGCCGGGATCGACCGGGAACCCGAGGAATCGAAAAACCCGGGATGGCTGGTCGATCGGATCACCAGGCTCCGGGACGCGCGGGGTCAACCCCTCCAGGAGGCGGCCATCATGCGGCTAAGAGTTGATCCCACGATCCGAACGATCGTCCTGGATTTGCAGTTGCCCGAAGTTCCGTGGGCTTCTCGGTGACTCAGGACCTCGGCGATTTGGACTCCCGTTCCTTTCCTCGCGACCGGAGGTTTCCCCAGATCGACTTCCCCTGAGATCCAAGCTGCGCGACCAGCCGGCCCACCTTCGAACGCCCGCCGATCTCGTGAAGCCGACGGATCAGGGCCGTGCGCTCCGCTTTTTGCAGCCGGGTCGCGATCGCGGGGAGAAGCTGCTCGGCAACGCCGAAAGGATGGTCGGAGGTCAGGCCAACGGCCAGCACGTCGCCAAACGAGGGCGGCAGACCCGGCCGAAAGGCCTCGATCCGCGCACGAACTGAGACCTCACGCGCGCCCTGACCGGCCGTCCAGTCATAGGGCGGGTTCCAGTCGATCCCGAATTCAGGCCCCTCAACGTTTGTCAGCACCACAAGGGCCGGCGGAACCTCGTTTCGAGGATGTTCGACGAACCATCGGTCCCACCCCTGCGCAAATGCGACGTCGGCCCGATTGTCCTGGCGTCTCGCGTCGACCGCGAGGATTTGCAGGTCGGCCCCAACCGCCGCCTCGACCGCCGACTGTACCCGTGACCTGTGGCGACGATGCGGCTCGCCTTCCCAGTCGGGATAGTCGGGGATCTCCAGCCAGGTCGCCTCGCGGAGCCGGTCGATCATCGTCGGATCAACCGCGAGCGTGGAAAGCCTCGCCTTCAGTAGAGTCAGGTCGCCCCGGCTCGCTTCGCGAAGGGCCTGGATCAACCGACCCTTGCCCGAACCGCTGGTTCCGGCCACGGCGATCCGTAACGGCGGGACGTCCTCGACCATCGGGACCGCCCCGGAGTGTGGGCGGCGGGTGAGTCGCCGGTAATTGTCGGCACCGATCGCGAGCCGGCCACTCAGCAACTCAACCAGGTGCGTCCCAAGCCGATTGACATACGCCTGGTAGAACCATCGAAGCATGTTTTGCTGCATGTTCTTCCAGGCCGGCTTGACGATCCACTCGCGACTCCCCCACCGCGCCAGGCCGCCGACCGGGCTGAGGAACGGCAGGACATACGAGTAGAGGTCATTGGCCCGCGAGATGTAGCCGGCGACCTGCACGGCGGTGCGCCAGTGCGAGAGCGTAACCAGGTCGCCGCCGGGAACCTGCCGGCAGAGTCGCGAGAGATCCTCGGTCGCCAGGTCGAGGGCTGTCAGCAATTCAAGGAGTGGGACATCGTCGATCGGGTTGCTCGCCATCGGATGGTAGTGAACGGCGAGCCGACGGAGCAGATCCTTCCCCGAGTTCAGGTAGGTGTCGACCTCGAGCAGCGATTCGAAGGGGAGTCGCTCGCCCTCGTCGGCGAAGTCCTGGACGATCTTCCAGGCGTCGCGGTCGAGCGGTCCGAAGGTCTGGGGCGATTCCCAGTCGAGCGGGGGCAGAACGGGATGCCCACGTTTGGTCCATCGGGCGGCGAGGAGGGAGAACAGGATGCCCGCGACCACCCAGATTGTGGTGGCGATGCCGAGAATGATCCAGCCCCGCTCCCAGAGCCAGAGCATTCCCAGCCCCATGTAGGCGAGGATCGGGCCGAGCAAAAGCACGACCAGCAGCCAGTATCGCCATTGCTTCAGCGGGTTCACGAACGGCCTTCCTCGCGCCCCGACTGGTCTAGCCCCGCAGCCTGGCTCCGAAACGCTCCTCGGAGGCCGCGACGACGGCCTTCACCGCCGCCTCGACCTCCTCGCCGGTGAGCGTTCGCTCCGGGTGGCGGAACGTCATTCCGAAGTGGAGGCTCTGTGTTCCTTCCGGCAGGTTCCCGCCCTCGAACGTGTCGAGGTAGTCCACCGCTTCCAGTCTCGGGCCGGCGGCGGCCCGGACCACGGCTTCCAGCTCACCCCAGGGCAAATCGCGCGCCACGACCAGCGAAAGGTCGCGAACCACGCCGGGGAACGGCGGCATTGGCCGATTCTGAGCGACGAGTACCGCCTCTCTCAACAGGACATCCAGTTCCAGTTCGGTCGCCGCGCACGCCTCGCGAAGTTCCAGGGATTCGAGCTGGGCTGGGTCGATCTCACCCATGTAGCCGAGAATCGCGTCGCCCAGCCGAAGCTCGGCGGCCCTGCCGGTCGCGAGCATCGGAACCTCGACGGGGAGGGCCGAGAGCGGCTTCGCGATATGGAGCCGCTCCAGGAGCGTCTCGACGATCCCCTTGAGTCCCCGGAAATCACGGCCGGCGACGAACGCGAGGCGCGTTCGCTCGTCGGGAAGGACGCCTTCAGACCTCGGAGCGTAGGTGTTGGCGATCTCGAAGAGATCGGCGTCGAACTGCCCGTGGGCCTCGTTGTGCTGGCGGGCGGTCAGCAGACTCGGGACGAGGCTCTGTCGGAGAGCGCTCTCGCGACGCCGGCTCGAATGCTCGACGCGGAGCGAAGGCCTGGACGGCCCCGGAGCCATCGGCGCGGCCAGCCGCTCCTCGACCAGGCTGAAGGTCGCGGCCTCGTCGAGACCGGCGCCGATCATGGTCTCGCGGATCACGCCCTCCACCCGCTCGCGATGCCCCCTTGAGGTACTGGATAGCGGAACGGCGCGGTCCTCGGGGATGTGATCGTAGCCGTGGATTCGGGCGACCTCCTCGATGAGGTCAATCTCGCGCTCCAGGTCGCTCCGCCAGCTCGGCGGGCGGAACGTGAGCGAGGTGGCGTCGGACCCGGCCGGCTCCAACCCGAGCGCGGTGAGGATGCGGGCGACCGTCGCGCGGTCGATCTCGATTCCGAGAATCCGGGCGAGCTGGCCAAGCCGGAGCGTGATCGCCGGTCGATCCGGCCGGTGGGCGCCGACGTCGATCCGGCCCGGATGAAGGGTCCCTCCGGCGACCTGAAGGATCAGCTCGGCACATCGACGGTTCGCCCACTCGGTCGCCTCGGGGTCGATGGGTCGCTCGAAGCGGAAGCTCGACGGGCTGAAAAGCGCCAGCGCCCGAGACGTCCGGCGGACGGAGATCGGATCGAACCGCGCTGACTCGATCAGGACGTTCGACGTTCCGGGACCAATCTCGGTGTCGAGGCCGCCCATCACGCCGGCGAGGCCGACCGGACGATCGGCGTCGGCGATCGCGAGCATATCCGGGGTCAGGTCGTAAACCTTGTTGTTGATCGCCGTGAGCTTCTCGCCAGGACGAGCCCGCCGGACGACCAGCCGGCGGCCATTGAGGCGGTCGAGATCGTAGGCATGCAGCGGCTGGCCGCACTCGAACATCACGTAGTTCGTCACGTCGACGATGTTGGAGATCGGTCGGACGCCGATCGTCTCCAGCCGCTTTCGCATCCACCAGGGGCTCGGGCCGACCATCACCCCGCTGACCACTCTCGCGGTGAACCGCGGACACAGAGTCGGTTCCTCGACCGCCACGCCGGTTATCGACCCGACCGGCGGCCCCGAGGTGGGCGGCTCCGGATTCGGAACGCAAATCTTCTTCTCGAACAGGACGGAGACCTCACGCGCCAGGCCGATATGCCCGAGGCAGTCGGCACGGTTGCTCGTCACCTCAAGGTCGATGGCGATGTCGCCGCCCACATCGCTGAAGTCCTCCAGGTTCAGCCCGGAGAGCGTCAGGCGCTCGGTGAGAACCTCAACCGAGATGTCGAGGCGGAGGTAATCGGTCAGCCAGTTCCAGCTTACGATCATCGGGGAATGCTCGGGGCGATGGGGGCGGGATCACAAGGCCGAGGACCGCGCCCGGGCGGTGCGCGACCAGGCCAGATACACGGGAATCCCAGCCAGAACGATCAGGAAACCCTTTCCGGACGTTCCGGTTTTCAGATAAACGAAATCCACGACGAGCAGGACCGCGATGCCGATGTAGACGAGGATCGGCAGCGGATACGCAATCGTTCGGTAGGGGCGTTCCATCAAGGGCGCCTTCCTTCGCATCGCGACCACTCCGCCGACCATCAGGGCGTAGAACGTCACATCGACGGGGATCACATATTCGAGCAGCTCGCCATAGAGGTTGCCCGGCTTCATTCCGCCCTGGCCGTCGTCGGAGAATGTGACCGGAAGGACCAGCAGCGAGGCCCAGAGCCCCTGGGCCACGAGCGCGACGGCCGGGACGCGGAACCGGTTCGTGCTGGCAACCGCCCGGAAGAACAGGCCGTCGCGAGCCATCGCGTAGTAGATCCGGGCCCCGGCGAGGATCAGACCGTTGACGCAGCCGAACGTCGAGATCAGAATCGCGCCGGCCATCACCCGCTCGCCCGCCGGGCCGAGAATCGCCTCGAGCGCCGCGGTGCCGACCCGCTCCTCGGGCGCGTGCTGGATCGTCGTGAACGGGAGCGTCACGATGTAGGCGACGTTCGCAAGCAGGTAGAGCCCGACCACCACCGAGCAGCCGACGATCAGGGCGATCGGAAGCGATCGGCCCGGGTCGCGGGTCTCAGCGCCGGTGAAGGTGACGTTGTTCCAGGCCGACTGCGAAAAGAGCGGTCCGATCAGCGCCAGGCCCAGAAGCATCGGCATGGCGAGCGGGCCCGAGAGCGGTTGATCGTGGAGGGCCGTCGAGGGATCCCAGCCGTTGGCCGAGGAATCCCACCACGACGAGGTCCAGGCTGCCGCCTCGGTGTTCCAGCCGATCGCCAGTCCGAGCACGATCAGGCCAAGCAACGCGGCCGTCTTCGTGAATGTGAACGCGTTTTGGATCCACTTACCGAGCCGGAGCCCGAGCATGTTCACGGCGGTCAGTCCGGCGATCAGGATGAGCGCGACGAACTGTTGCGTGGAAAGGCTGGCGCCGAAGCCCCGAAGCTGGATCGGTTCGATGAGGTAGGAGGTTGCCGAGATGGCCGGCCAGAAGACGCCGAGAAACTTGGCGAAGGCGACGGCGACCGCGGCGATGGTTCCGGTCTGGACGACCAAGAACATCGCCCAGCCAAAGAGGAATCCGAACATGGGGCTGTACGCCTCGCGAAGGAAGACGTATTGCCCGCCGGCTCGGGGCATCATGGCGGCGATCTCGGCGGCTGAGACCGCGCCCGCGATGGTCATGAGCCCGGCCAGTCCCCAGGCGACGAGCAACCACCCCGGCGAGCCGACCAGCCGGGCCGACTCCGCCGAGGTGATGAAGATGCCTGAGCCGATCATCGCTCCCATGACGATCATGGTGGCGTCGAGCGGACCGAGGTCGCGCAAGAGGCCCGACGCCGTGGGTGTCGGGTCGCCAGTCTCAGGGGTGGTCGTCGTCGACATCGAGCGGGCGGGCTCCCAGGACGGACGGACAGATCACTTCTCCTGGTCGACGAACGCCTGAACGTCGGCGATGGCGAGGTTCACTCGATCGCGTCGCCAGTCGATCAGGGCCGAGTCGAGGGCCCTGCTGAGCTGGTGGACCAGCAGCGAGGCCGCCTGCTTCGGCGAGGGGCCCTCGGCCCGAATCTCCGGGAACTCGCGATGATGCACCCGCGCCATCGATGAGCCCTCGCCGATCGTCACGATCACTTTGCCCGGATCGGTGTCCATGCGTGGGGACCTCGGCGTGAGAAGAAAAGAGCGTGGTCAGGTGCCAACGGCGGGCGAGTCGGAGGACCGGATCACCCCGGAGACCGGACCATCGAGACATCCCGAGGTCCATCCGGCCCGCGCCGGAGGACTCAGAACTGACGGAGAAACCGGACATCATTCTGATAGAGCAGGCGGATATCGTCGATCGCGTGCCGCCTCATGCAAAGTCGCTCGATGCCGAGACCGAACGCGAATCCCGTGACTTCCTCGGGGTCGTACCCAACCGCCCGAAGGACGTTGGGATCGACCATCCCCGCCCCACCCATTTCAACCCATCGGTTGCCGCCGTGCCAGAGCATATCGACCTCCACGCTCGGCTCGGTGAAGGGGAAAAACGAGGGACGAAACCGGATGGTCACGTCCCGCCCGAGATAGGCCCGAGCGAAGAGGCGGAGGACCGATTTCAAATCGGCCATCGTCACGCCCCGGTCGACCATCAGCCCCTCGACCTGGTGGAACATGAACGAGTGCGTCGCGTCGACCGTGTCTGGCCGGTAGACCCTTCCGATCGCGATCACCCGGACCGGCGGCTTCCGCGCCTCCATCACCCGGATCTGGACCGTGCTGGTCTGGCTCCGCAGCATCGGGACGTCGCCGCCGATCGGCCCCACGCCCGAGGTTCGCTCGCCGACCGCCAGGTAGAAGTTGTCGAGCGGGTCGCGAGCCGGGTGGCTCGGCGGGATGTTCAGTGCGTCGAAGTTGTGGTGGACATCCTCAACCTCGGGACCGCGGGCCACCTCGAAACCGATCCGGCCGAAGAGGTCAATGAGTTCCTCGGCGGTCTGGGTCAAGGGATGTCGATGGCCGAGCCTGGGACGAACACCGGGAAGAGTGACGTCGACCCGAGCACGCGCGTCCGACTTCCGCTCGACCCGGACGCGCGCGGCCTCGAACGCCGATTCCAGGTCGCCCTTGACGGCGTTGAAGCGCTGACCGTAGGCCTTCCGGGCGGAGGGGTCGAGCGTCTTGATCCGTTCCTGGGCCGACTTGACCCGGCCGTTCTTCTGGCCGAGGAACTCGACACGAGCCGCCTCGACACCTTCCGGCGTGGCCGCCGTCTCGAACGCCGAGAGTCCCTCGGAGCGCAGGGCATCCAGCTCGGCGAGGGCCGTCGAGAGGGGGTCGTCGGTGGTCATGCGGTCCGAGCCGATTGCCGGGCGCGGACGTCGGCGTCGTGCCGGTCGAGGTGCTCGCGCACTCGGGTGATGATCGCGTCGAACGCCTCGGAATCGTGAATCGCCAGCTCGGAGAGGCTCTTGCGATCGAGCCCGATCTGAGCGAGCTTCAGGCCGTGGATCAGCCGGCTGTATTTCAGCCCCCGCATCTCGGCGGCGGCCGAGACCCGGATGATGAACAACTTGCGGAATTCCCGCTTCTTGGCCCGACGATCGCGGAAGGCGAACATACCGGCCCGGAGCAAGGTCTCCTTGGCCGACTTCAGGAGGCGACGACGGCCGCCCACGAAGCCCTTCGATCGCTTGAAGATCCGCTTCTTACGCTGATTGCGGGCCGCACCGCTCTTGGAACGCATCGTGAAATCTCTCTGGGGTGCTCGATCGGCACCGGATCGTCTTCAGAAAAAACTCGGACCGACACAACCGCCGGCCCCCGCCCACAGCCGCGCCGAGATCGATCCCGGCGCCGGGGGTATCTGCATCCAATCCACGGGATCGCGATCCCGGAACGGGTCGAGCCGCTCAGGAAGTTGCGGGCTCGCCGACCGGATCGGCCGGGGCCTGGTCCTTCACGGCGAGCGCGGCGAGCTGGTGGGCCTCGACGTTCTGGGGGTTGGTGTTTTCCCGCTGGCGCACGGCGAATCGGATTCGCTTGGCCTCGGCCGTGACCTTCAGGGTCGACTTCTTCCGCAATCGGCGGACTTGCTTGCCGCTCTTGTGGCTCATCAGGTGGGACGAACCGCAGCGCTTGTGCGAGACCTTGCCGTTGGCCGAGACCTTGAAGCGCTTCTTCATCCCCTTGTGGGTTTTCAACTTGGGCATTGTTCGACTCTTCCTCGACGAGATTCCGGCGGCAAAGGCCCGGTCGGGGCGTTTCCAAAAATGGCTGGTGGCCCGCAACAATCCGGCGTGAGGGCCCGAGGGCGGGGCGAGCCACAAAGTATAGCAGGGGATCGGCAGGGACGTCCAGCGGTAGCCCGGCGACGAACCATGGGCCGGGCTCCCATTGCTGGGTGGATTCCGTACGACTCGGGCTCGATCCCACCGGGGTCGCCGCGGGCGTTGCGGCACAACGGTGGGACGGAGCGGTATCGGGCGGATGGCTCAGGCACGTGGTGCGACGATCGCGGTCATGCGTTTTCCTTCCATCGACGGGGTCTTCTCGACCTTCCCCACCTCGTCGAGTGCTTGAAGAACTTCTTCCATGACCCTCCGGCCTTCATCGATGTGGGCCAGTTCGCGACCACGGAACAGGACGTTCACCAGAACCTTGTCCTTGTGTTCCAGGAATTCCTTGGCCCGTTTGACCTTCACCTCGATGTCATGGTCGCCGGTCTTGGGACGGACCCGGATCTCCTTGATATGGACTTGGTGCTGCTTTTGCTTGGTCTGCTTCTTCTTCTGGGTGTACTTGAACTTACCATAGTCGATGATCTTGCAGACCGGAGGTCGCTCGTTGGGGGCGACCTCGACCAAATCCAGCCCAGTCTCCCGAGCCGCCTCCAGGGCCTTGCTCGTCGGCATGACGCCGAGCATCACGCCCTCGGCATTGATGACCCGCACGGGGGAGATGCGGATCTGCTCGTTGACCCTCAAACCCCTCTCGATCGGTCCGATAGCGTCCTCCCGGGGACGAGATTATGGGACGGGACCCGCGGGGAGCGGCCCGTGAGGACGCGGGGTCCTCGAAGGAACGACTCCCGGACGAAAAGCCGAAGGGCCTACCCCCGCGGCAGGCCCCGATCGTCGTGGGTCAAACTTATGATTTACGATCGACCGATGAACTTGTCAAGCTCACCCTTCATGGATCGAACATCGAACCTGGGGATAGACCACAAAGCTTGCGTCGGTCTCGCCCCGTCGACATAGTAACGCGACGAGTTGGAAACGGGCGAATTTTCGGCGATCGTGGAGCAAGGCCGGTGGAAAAGCGCGTGCTTTTGACAGGTGGTTATGGCTGCATTGGGGCCTGGGTTGCTCGTCGACTCCTCGATGCGGGTCAAGAGGTCTGGGTTCTCGACCTTCGCGAGGACACTCACCGTCTGGAACTCCTCCTCGATCGCGAGGAGATGCATCGGGTTCACTTCCTCGCTGGAGACGTTTCCGACCCAGAGGCGGTGCGAGCGGCCGTGGATCGGGTCGGCGCGACGGAGATTCTCCATCTGGCCGGGCTCCAGGCGCCGATCTGCCGGGCAGACCCGATCCGTGGGGCCCGGGTCAACGTGATCGGGACGCTCGCGGTTTTCGAGGCGGCGGCCGCCCGGAAGGATCATGTGCGTCGAGTGGTCTACGCGAGTTCGGCGGCGGTCCACGGGCCGGCCGACCCGTTGGCAGGGCCGGTCGGTGACGAAGTTCGGCTCGCTCCGCTGACTCACTATGGAGCCTTCAAGGTCTGCAATGAGCTGAACGCCCGGGTTTACTGGCAGGATCAGGGGATCCACAGTATTGGCCTCCGTCCCTGGACGGTCTACGGAGTTGGCCGAGACTTCGGGATGACCAGCGAGCCGACGAAGGCGATCAAGTCGGTCTGCGCGGGGCGTCCGTATCGGATCAGCTACGGCGGGCGGCAGGACCTGCAATATGTGGTCGATGTGGCGGACACCTTTGTCCTGGCACTGGAGCGGCCGTTCCACGGGGCCGACGCCTTCAACATCCGAGGCGCCGTCGAAACGATTGAGTCGTTCGTTTCGACCCTCGTGGATGTCGTACCCGAGGCGAGAGAGCTCATCACTCATGGGGATCGACAGCTCCCGATCGCGCCGGATCTGGACGACAGTCGGTTGAGGGCCGCGCTCGGGCCGATTCCAGCGACCTCACTCCACGAGGGGATCGCTGAGACGTTTCGGCGGTTTCGCGCCCTCCGCGATCAGGGGCGGCTCGATCTCTCGGACCTCTGATCGCGGGGGATGGAGACGGACCTCGGTCACGGCTTGGCCGGGGTCGTCGCCGAGGCCGCGGGAGCGGCGGCGCCGGCCGCTGGCTGTTCGTTGGCCGGATACAGATCCCTGGGCATCGGCTTGATCTCAACCTTCGCCGATTTCCGCTCCTCGTTGACGATCTCCTTCTGAAGTTCCGCGCGGAAGGCCTGCGTCAGGTAGGGTTTGTTCGCCTCGAAGTCGGGGAACTTCCCCTCGATCCGGTCGGTCACGAAGATCAGGTGATATCCCAGGAGGGTCTCGACGGGCCCGGAAACCTCGCCCTTCTTCAGCTTGAAGGCGGCGTCGGCAAACTCCTCGACGAAGGTTCCATCGTTCCGGAAGTAGTCGAGGTCGCCGCCCGAGCCCGAGGCGTTGGCGGGATCCTCGGAATACTTGTTGGCTGCCGCGGCGAAGGTGATCTTGCCGTCGATGATCTCCTTGCGGAGCTCCTCGAGCTTCTTCTTGACCTTTTCTTTCTGCTCGCTGGTGGCATTCGGCTCGAGCTTGAGCAGGATATGGCTGGCGCGGACCTGGGTCCCGCTGAACTTGTCTCGGTTCTCATTGAGGAAGCGGCGGAGAGCGGCGTCGGTGGATTTGGCCTGCATGAACTCGTCCATGCGTAGCCGGTCGGTAATTTCCTTGCGCATTTCCTGGATGGTCGAGCCGTTTTGCTGGAGGATGGTTTCGAGGTCCTGGCCCTGCTTCTTGAGCTGGGCGCGGGCGTTCTCGACCTCGACCTCGACCTTGGACTCAGGGACCTGGATTCGCTGCGACATCAGGTAATGCTGGAAGAGATGGGCTCCGGCGATCACCTCCATCGCCTGGTTGTAGGCCAGTTCGCGCTCGTCGGCGGGAGGAGCGGGATATCGGCTGAGGAAGCTGACGAGATCGGCCTTGGTGATGTTGTTGGTCTGGCCGCGACTGGTGACGGTGCCGAGGACGTCCTTGGCGCCGGGCATCGCGGCGAAGCCCTGGATCGGGGCGGCGGCGGCGTCGGGCGCCCCCTTGGTGGCCGGGGCCGGGGCCTGGGCCATCGCGGTTGCTGAGGCCGCCACGATGGCCAGTCCCACGAGGCCCGTTGCAATCATCCTGAACATCAAAGACTCTCCCGCTCGATCGATGGATTCCGGGTCTGCGATTGGATCATCCACGTTGCCGATTATAGGGAATCCGCCGAATCGCCGCCGCGCGAGTTGGCCGGAGTCGTCGGGATCAGGCGGCCTGGAGCCACCGTCGGATTCGGCCCAGTTCGTCGTTCCAGCCCTGGCCGGTTCGGCGAAGGAGGAAGGCCTGGAAGAGCAGGTCGAGCGATTCGTTCAGGTGGCGCAGGGCCTCGATCCGGGCGATCTTCTGATCCTGCTTTGAGAGGCCGTCGTCGTCGGGCTTTGGCAGGGCAGCGCCGGTGATGGCGAGGGTTTCGGCCTGGAGGGTCAGTTCGTACTGGGCCCCGTGTCGGACGAGGATCATCCCGGCCTTGCGAGGGAGTTTGCCGGCCTGGAGGGCGCGGAAGGCTTCGGGGAGTCGGGTGGGGGCGTCGTCGGTGAGCTGGTCGCGGCCGGTCTCGCCACGGGGACAGTCGAGGGTGAGCGTTTTGGCGAGCATCACGATGGCGTCGGAGCCGTCGGAAAGCCGGATCGACTCGCCATCGTTCTGAAGGGCGTGCCAGATCCAGACGAGGAACTCGTTGCCGAGGTAGTCGAGGCTGGTCGGGTCGTCGCCGGTCCAGGCGACACCGGGGGCTTCCTCGGCGGCACGGAGCGCGATGGGCGTCATGCTGAGGATCGAGGAATCGCCGCCCGGGGCGTCGGGCGAGGCCAGAGGGAGGGTTCGAGCGAGCGAGCCGGCGGTGATCGGTTCGAGGGTCCGGTCGAAGGTCTCCCGGAAGAGGATCTGCAACCGTTCCAGCACGCTCGAGCTGGTGGTTCCGGCGTAGAGGGTCTGGGTCTGGCCGTCCCAGAGAATGGGGTAGTGGTTGTGGCGTCGGAATCGGCCGTCGGCGGCCTCGGCATCCGCGCGGGCCTTGGCGGCCTCCTTGGCCTCCTCGCGCTGGGCCTTGGTGGCGAATCCGCTGGGGTTCATCTGGGCGCGGGCGGCAATTTCCATCTGGGTGTAAGCGCGAAGCAGCGACCCGGGGATCTTGTCGGCGTCGATCCGGATGGCGAGATGGAGGGCATCATCGAGGACATTCTTGCCCAGGTCGATGGAGAGGTCGAGCACGTGGTCGCCTCCGGCCCAGCCGACGGTCACGCCGTCGCCGGTCTCCGCCGAGGCGTGGTGTCCGATCAGGTGCTGCTCCACGATTTGAAGGATCTCGTCGCCGAACGGTAGTGGCGACTCGCCCCCGACCCGATATCGCGTGAACGTGACGCGTCCGCTCAAGAATCCCATCCGAACCTCCTCATCCCAGGTTGAATCCCGGGCGATGGCACCCGGGCGGCCGTCCACGGTCCGCGGATCAGGCTCCTATTAGATCGGGCTGAACGCCTGCGACCTTCAACCAGGACGCCCGATCGCGACCGTCGTCACGGCGAGATGACGACGTTCTGACGATCAGGTGAAGTTGACAAACTGCAAAGGGTATTCGGGCCCATTGGCCTTGAGGTGGGCGATCACGGTCTGCAAGTCGTCGATCTTCTTGGCGGTGACGCGGAGCTTGTTCTCCATGATCTGGGCCTGCACCTTGATCTTGAGTTGCTTGATCTCCTTGATCATCTTTCGGGCGTCTTCCATGTCGATCCCGGTGTGAAGCTTGACGACCTCGCGAACGGTGTCGTGCGTGGCGTCCTCGACCTTGCCTCGGATCAGGGCGTTCACCGGGACCCCGCGTTTGGCCATCTTCTCCTTGAGCATCTGGAGGACGGTGTCGAGCTGCGACTTGTGATCGGCGAGAAGGGTGATGGTGTTCTCCTTCTTGTTGAACTCGATCGAGGCGTGCGTTCCCTTGAAGTCGAAGCGAACGGCGAGCTCGCGCTGGGCCTGGTCGACGGCGTTGTGCATCTCGACCTGGTTGATCTCGCTGACGACGTCGAAGGCGTGATTATCGGCCACGATGGGGGTCCTCCCAGCGATCGGGTAGATCGGTGTTCACAGAATACGACAGAGGGCGGCCGCGATCATGACGACGCCTCCGGCCAGCAGCGCGGGCGCGACGTGCCGGATCAGTTCGGAGGGTCGGGCGCCGGCGAGAGTGGAGCTCACCATGACCACCGCGGCGGCCGGACTCATGGTTCTTCCGAAGTGGGCGCTGAGTGAGGCGACGGTTCCGAGCCGGACGGGATCGAGCTCCATCCGATCGGCGGCTGGAACGAAGAACTCCATCACGGCGACCGCGGGAGCGATTCCAGTCCCGGCGATCACGGCGAGGCACCAGGGGCCCACCATCGCGGCGACCATCGCGAGGCCCGGCCATCCCGAGATGGCCCGGATCGCCAGGGCGATCAGGCCGCTGATCCGGATTCCCTCGGCGAAGGTTGAAGCGGCGACGATCAGTGAGATCACATGATGATAGGCATATCCCGCCCCTTCGAAGAATGCTGGGGCGAGCCTCTGGATCGAGCCGGGATCGGCCGCGCCGGCGGCGACGACACCGATCAGGATCGCCGCGAGGATTCGAGTCGGCCCCGTTAGCCCATGGACGGGCGAGAAGCTCCCAAGCAGGGAGTCGCCCATCAGGATCGCGAGCGGCAGAATGGGGACGACGGCCTTGAGGAGGTTCAGGCGGAACGGCGGAGATGGGGTCTCGGGGGAGTCGGGAGTCAACGCATGCTTCTGGCGCGCTCGAAGAGCCGAGACGATGCAAAACGTGGTGAGGGCCACCGAGCAGGCCAGGAGGTTTAGCCCGGCGGATCGTCGGATCAGCTCGGCGCCCTGATAGCCGGTGAGATCGGCGAGCTTGCGCATCTCGACGGCGCCCGGGTTGAACAGTTCGCCGCCCATCGATGAGCCGAGCAGCAGGACGGCCCCAGCCCGCGCGGAATCCAGCCCGCCGGCGCGGAGGAGCGGAAGCAGAATCGGGCCGAGGACGGAGGCCGTCCCCGCCTGGCTGACGATCGTCGTGTTGATCAGGTAGCCGGCCGCGATCCCACCCGGAACAAGGAGCGGGCGAACGTGCCGGATCGGGATCATCAGCACCTCGACGAGATCTCGATCACAACCGGTCGCGCGCAGAACGAAGGCAAATCCGACGGCGGCTCCGATCGGTACGACGGTCGCGGGGTTCGCCATCTCGGCGACCATCTTTTGAATCATCAATGGCATTGCATGCGTCGCGAGAAAGACCGGCAGAGAGCCGATGAGGAGGACCAGGCGGACGTCGTGGCCCCGGACGACCATCACCGTGACCGCGAGGAGCGCGATCGTCGCGATGGCGACTGGTCCCGTGGCCATCGGGTTGGAGCCCGGCGAAGATTCGGGCGACGAGGCGCGGGCATACCCCGAAAAGCCGAGCCAGATCGCGGCGGCGATGAGGATCGCTTTCGGCAGCAGAAGTCTCATGGGGCCCAGCCTCGGGGTTTCAGAGAGTGGAGGAACGCCTCACCCTCGGATCAGGGCATCCTGGCGGATTTCTCCTCGGCGTGCGAGGCTCGCCCTAGACGAACCTCTCACCCAGCGATCGGAAGAGCGGGTCGAGGTCCACGTTCCCTCCCGTCAGGATCACGCCGACGCGCAACCCCTTGACGTCGAGTTGATCGTTCCAGAGCGGGGCGACAGCCACGGCACAGGAGGGCTCCATCACGATCTTGACGCGCTCCCAGATCATCCGCATCGCGTCGAGGATCTCGGCCTCGGTCGCGGTGACGATCCGATCGACGTGCGTCGAGATCACCGAGAACGGCCGGGGACCAAGCGAGGTCCGCAGGCCGTCGGCGATCGTCTGGGGATCGTTCGAGGGCTCGATCCGGCCCGATTCGAGCGATCGTCGGGCGTCGTCGGCCCGGTCGGGCTCGGCGCCAACCACCCGGGTCGCTGGCGCCTTCCCGCGGGTCGCGATCGCGGTTCCGGAGAGGAGCCCGCCGCCGCCGACCGGTGTGACGATCAGGTCGAGCGGACCGGCCTGTTCAAGAAGTTCCAGGGCGGCCGTGCCCTGGCCGGCGATCACGTTCCAGTCGTTAAACGGATGAATGAGCGTCAATTTGTTGCGGTCGATCTCGGCGGCGACGGCAGCCTCGCGCGCGGCCTGGGTTGGCTCGCAGGGAACAACTCGAGCGCCGTAGCCCTCGGTCGCCTGGCGCTTGACGGCCGGCGCGGTTCGGGGCATGACGACTGTCACGGGGACGCCGAGAAGCTTCCCCGCCAGCGCGAGGGCCTGGGCGTGGTTGCCCGAGGAGTGGGTGACGACTCCGGCTCGTCGGCCGGCCTCGTCCAGTTGGAGAAGCGCGTTGACGGCGCCACGGAACTTGAACGCCCCGACGCGCTGGAAGTTTTCGCACTTGAGGAAGACGCGGCCCCCCGCGCGTTCGTCGATGGTCCGCGAGGTCAGGACGGGCGTCCGGTGGATCCAGGGAGCGATCCGATCGGCGGCGGCGAGGATATCGTCGTAGCCGATCGGGATCGTGGCGGGGTCGGTCGTGGCCTGGCTCATGGTAGGGATCGGCCTTTCAATAGGTGTGATCCTGGGCCTTCTCCTCAGTGGTCGCGGCGGAGGGGAGCGGTGTCGACCGCGGGGCGCGGCGGGTCTCGGCCTCGGTCTTCAACCGGGCGATCGCCTGGTCAAGCGGCATCGCGCCGAGGTCGCCGCCCTGTCGATCGCGGAACGAGACCGACTGGGTTTCGGCCTCCTTCGCGCCGACCACCAGCATCACCGGAATCTTTTCAAGCTGGGCATCCCGGATCTTGGCTCCGATCTTCTCGGGACGGGTGTCGAGGGTCGCCCGGAAGTTCTCGGCGAGGAGCCGGGCGAGAACCTGATTCGCGTATTCCGCGGCCTTGTCGGAGATCGGCAGGACGCGAACCTGCTCGGGCGCCAGCCAGAGCGGGAACGCTCCGGCGAAGTGCTCGATGAGGATTCCCATGAACCGCTCCATGCTTCCCAGCGGAGCCCGGTGGATCATCACCGGCCGGTGCTGCTGGTTGTCGGGACCGGTGTAGGTGATCCCGAATCGCTCGGGGAGGACATAATCGAGCTGGACGGTGCCGAGCTGCCACTGCCGTCCGATGCAGTCGCGGACGATGAAGTCGGCCTTGGGGCCATAGAACGCGGCCTCGCCGGGAGCCTCGTCGTAGGGAAGGCCCATCTCTTCGAGAACCGATCGGATATCGTTCTCCGCGCGTCTCCAGATCTCGCCTGCGGCGCCCTGGTACTTGGGATCATCCGGATCGCTCTTCGAGAGTCGGACGCGGTAATCCGAGAGCCCGAGGCAGGAATCGAGGAAGAACTGGGTCATCTCCATCGTCGAGCGGAACTCGCCTCGGACCTGTTCGTGGGTGCAGAACAGGTGGGCATCGTCCTGGGTGAAGCCGCGGACGCGGGTCAGGCCCGAGAGTTCGCCCGATTGCTCGTATCGGTAGACGGTGCCGAACTCGGCGAGGCGGAGGGGAAGCTCGCGATAGCTCCTCGGCTGAGCGGCGTAGATCTGGATATGGTGCGGGCAGTTCATCGGCTTGAGGAGGTACTCCTCGAAGTCGCAGGTCTGCTCCAGGTATCCGATCCGCTCGGCGTTGTTCATCTCGAAATACGAGCGGGCCGGGGCGCCTTCCTTCTGCGGGAGCCGCTCGGGGATGCCGGCCTTTGTCAAAAGCAGGCGCTGGGCGTCGTCGTCGATCTGGCCGGAGATGAGGCCGTCGAGCAGTTCCTTGGCCGACGAGTCGGCCGGCATCTTGAGCGTCGGGAACTGCGAATCCTTGTAATAGGGATAGTGGCCGCTCGTCTGGTAAAGCTCGATCTTGCCGATGTGCGGCGTGTAGACCGGCTGATACCCGCGCTTGACCAGCTCATCCTTGATGAACGATTCCAGGAGCCCGCGGACGACCGAGCCCTTTGGCATCCAGAGGATCAGACCCGGGCCGACCATTTGCGAGATCGTGAAGAGATTCAGCTCGCGGCCGAGCCGGCGGTGGTCGCGTTTTTTCGATTCCTCGACCTGCGCGATGTAGGCGTCGAGGTCTTTCCGGTCGAAGAAGGCGGTGCCATAGACGCGCTGGAGAACCTCGCGATCGGTCCGGCCCTTCCAGTAGGAGCCGGCGATCGAGACCAGCTTGAACGCGCCGACCTTCCCCGCATGCGGGATGTGGGGCCCTCGGCAGAGGTCGACGAACTCACCCTGGCGGTAGAAGCTGAGCACGCCGTACTTGTGCAGTTCGTCGTCGATGTGCTCGACCTTGAACGACTGGCCGAGGTCCTCGACGAACTTGCGGGCCTCGGGCGCGGGCATGGTGAACCGTTCGAAGGGCTCGGCGTCCTTCGTGATCCGGGCCATCTCGGCCTCGATTGCGGGGAAGTCGTCCTCGGAGAGGTTCCGGCCGGGGACGACCACGTCGTAATAGAAGCCATTGGCGGTGGTTGGTCCGAAGGCGAGCCGGACGCCTGGAAATAGCCGCATGATGGCGCGGGCCATGATGTGGGCGGTCGAATGGCGGAGGACATCGAGCGCCTCTCGATCCTTCGACGTCAGGATCCGGAGCTCGACGGGCGATTCGTGGCCGTCCTCGATGGGGCGGTCGAGGTCGACGACCCGCCCCTCGGCGGCGGCGGCGACGGCTGCGTCGGCCAGCCGCTTGCCGATCCCCTCGGCGACCTCGCGCGGGGTGACCCCGTCGTGATACTCCTTGACCGACCCATCCGGCAACTTCACCCGAACCATTGCCCACGTCTCCCCACGCCGATTCCGCGCGTCCGGACGATCATGCCGATCGATGCCGCCGGATCATCTCTCGCGATAACTGGATGCGCGCCCGACCATCATACCGATAGCGATCGATACCGGCCACATCGCCGGCCGTTCTTCGCGGGGTCGCCGCTCGGATTGGTCGTGTCGCCAGCCCTCGGTGACGAGGCAAACCGAGAAGGACAGACGGGGTGAGGGAAGTCGAGGCGAGATTTGATTTTGTGGTCACCGGTCCAGGCCGCCTCGTGAGCCCGATCAAGGGCTCGCGAGAACGGCTCGGAAGAATGCCAGCCGATCGGCCCTTGACTTACTTTGATTTTAGATCGAAGTCGAACTCATTGGGTCCCTCCGCTTTCACGTCGCGTTCCAGTTCCGACTTGACGTTGTAGCGGGCGGGGATGGTTTCCTTGACGCGCCGGGACGTGCCGCCAGGCTCCTCATTCGGTCCGATGGTGACATGGGGCTGCCCCGAAATCTGGATGCGAAAGTGTCCCGGGACGGGACCTTGCGTTCGATCGATCGTGTACTTGCCGTCCACGATCTCTCCCACGGCGGTGACGCTCTCGGTGGAGGCCGTGGGGTTGAACTGGATGGTACCGGCCGGCATGGGCTGCCCGTCGATGGTGACCTTGCCGGAGACCGTGACTCTAGGGAGAGGATCGAGTTCGGCCTGAGCCGTGCATCCGGCCATGGCTACGCACATCAGTACCGCCAGAGTCCGACGGCCTGGCGTCAGGAAAGTGGTCATGATCGTGTTCCCGTTTGAGCTGGAAGGGTACTTCTGAGAGATCAGTAGGAACCGGCGCTGATGACCTCCCCGCCCTGGGTGGTGCTCAGTGCCTGAAACATGAGAGGATTGATGGAGTTCTTGATGAATCGAACGCTACCGTCGCACATTCCCACGGAGACGCCGCCCGGGTGGAAACTTCGGGGCGCCAGGTAGGTCATCAGATAACCGCCGCTGGGATTGGTGATGCCGTTGTTACACGGTGGGTTGACGGCACTGCAACCGCCTGAGCCCATGCTGTCGGGATAGGTACTGTTGGGGGTCAGCAGGCCGTTGAACGAGGCCGAGCCGCCCCACCACCCGTAGCCGCGCAGGTCGTTCGGAGGATTGGCGATTCGTAGTTCCGATGTCATCATGGTGTTACTCAGGCCATCGGTGATGGCCGAGAACGTCGTGACCTGGAGTTTGGCGAAAGCGATGCTGAAGCCGGTGTCGTCGATGGCCGGCGAGCCCATGTCGGTGAACGGAGCTCCCCGGAAGGTGGAATAGAGTGTTGGGGTCATCGGGCTGGGCACAGGATATCTCACGTCCTGGGCCTGGTCAACGTTCCCGTAATTCACCACATAGTTGATGTAACGGGCACCGCCGGTGCGCTGGATGTTGGCATTCGGATCGCTCGGGCAGCCGTAGACGGAGACGGCCGAGAAGGTCACGCTTGTGTTTGCGGGTCCGCTGTAGCGGAGGTAGAAGTCGGCGGGCCCTCCGCTGGGGACATTGCTTCCGTAGGAATTCCAGGCATTGTACAGGGGAGCTTGCTCGACGTAAGGGAGGATGAAGACGCACCAGGTGCCCCAGCAGCATCCCTTTTCGCCCGGCGGGAGCGAGCCGTTGGAGCTTTGATAGTTGTGCATGCCGAGGCCGATCTGCTTGAGGTTGTTCACGCACTGAGCGCGCCGAGCGGCCTCGCGAGCCGCCTGCACGGCCGGGAGCAACAGCGCGATCAGGACCGCGATGATCGCGATGACGACCAGCAGCTCGATCAGGGTGAAGGCGTGGCGGGACCTCATCTCGGGGCTCCTTGCGAACGTGGGGCGGGTGGAAAAGGATGCAGTTCAGGAGCTGGGCTTGCCCAGCTCGTACATACGATGGACCTCGGCGTTGGTGAGGGTGCGCCGAAGGATGGCGAACTCGTCGATCCGGCCGTTGAGGCTGCGAAATGGCTTGTTGAGGGTGCCGGTGGCGGCCTGCCAGTTGCCGAGGTTGGCGGGGCCGATTCGGAGCGCCGTCGGAATGCGAAGCGGGCCCTCGGCGACGCGTCGGCCGTCGCAGTAGTGAACGATCCGATTGGTCTGGCGGTCGTAGGTGCTGGCCAGGTGAACCCACCGGCCGAGGTCCTTGGGGCCGAGGATGGGTGGCGACCTCAGGCCGTCGCCGTCGCGCGAGTTGGGAAGAGCGACGCCGAGGATCAGCTCACCTCCCGAGGTGATCTGCCAGTGGGCCTCGCCGAGTTCCCAGCCGTCGGTGAGCATCAGGCCGCTGAGCCACCGGTTGAGTCCCTCGACGCGGACCCAGGCCACCAGCGAGAGCTGGTCGAATTCGCCAGGGACGTTGATCCGAACGCGGTCCTCGGTCCGCTTGAACTCGAGAGCGGACTTCTCCGACCATCGCCCCGGGCACCAGAGGCAGCCGACGACAGCCCCGTCGCGGTTGGCGCCAGAGCCACCGCCGGCCAGGTTATGGACGGTCCGCTCCCAGGCGTGCGGCTCCTCGAAGGCAAAATAGAGGACCAGCGAGGGATCGTCGCGGAGCCTTCGGCTGTGGTCGAGCCACGCCTCGTATCGTCGCCGTCGGTGCTCCGCTTCGAGCTGGAGCAGGCCGGAACGGTCGACGAAGCCGGTCGGCTGGCCCTCGAGCTGGCGGAGCCGGCCACCGGGACCGTAGGCGATCCCCTGCCCGGCTTCCAGCGTCCTGACCTCCCGGAGCGGAGAGCCCGGCCGCGTGCCGTTGACCCGGACGGCCCCCTCGACCACCTGCACCTTCCCCTCGCCGCGCTCGTCAACATCGAGGACGAACTCGGTTCCGAGGTCAATCGCCTCAACATCCGGCGTGGCGATGGTGAACCCACTGGCTGCCGGCGGGACGTGCGCCCGAACCTTCCCTCGATGGCAGATCGCTCGCACGGGCGAGATCAGTTCGAAGTCGCAGGGACCCTCCAGGATCACCGCGGCACCGCTGAGAAACTCAAGCTGGACCAGGCCGGAGCGGAGTCGGAGGTGTCCAGGCGCCAGCGCGGCGCCCTCGTCGATCGCTCCCCCGGGCGGCTCCCAGCGGGCATCAACCAGTCGGGTCAGCAGGGCCGCCGATGGCTCGGGCGATCTCGCCAGGGATTCTACCCGATCGATCGCTGGCTCGGCCGGCCGCAGGACCCACCGATCCCTCATCGCCCATGCGATCACGAGCAACGCTGCGATCATCGCAACGGTCGCGGTTGCTCGATGGTGCCACGACCGAGCGCGAGGCTTGGGCAGGCGCGGCAGGCGACGGAATCGCTGGAGGAAATCCGCGCTCTCGGGACGAGCGACCAGTTGCATCCGGACGGATTCGACAAACGCCCGATCATCCGGCTGGGCATCCTGGCGCAACAAGTCGTCGAGTTCCAGCAGCCGGCGCAGCTCGCGTGCGAAGTCCGGGTCGGAGGCGATCGCGCCGGCCAGGATCTCGGCGTCTTTCGGCTCGGGCTCGCCGTCCAGGAACCGTCCCAAGACCTCGTCGATCTCTTTCCGCCCCGAATGGTCCATCGTCCCCCTCAAATGGCTCGGGCCGGCAGCCGGCTCTTGATGCAAAGCAAGAGCGACCGGCGAAGTCGCAAAAGCGACTGCCGGACCTGGTTCGATGACTTCCCCAGCACGCCGCCGATCGTCCCGGGACTCAGTTCCTCGAAGTAGCGCTTTCGGAGCAGCTCCCGATGCTCCTGCGGCATCCGCGAGAGACAATCCCGAAGGGCGTCCAGCTCCAGTAGGTGATCGTGGTCTGGATCGATGCCAGACTCCTCCGATGGTCGGCCGTCGTCGTGGTCGAGGAGCAACTGGGTCACGCGATGGGAAAGCAGGCGGCTCCGTCTCCCGTCCTTCCGTCGCTCGTTGGCGATCAGGCGACGGGCGACCTGGCGGACCCAGCCTCCGAACTGGCCGTCACGGCCGATTTCCTCGATCTTCTGCCAGCTCAACAGGAAGACCTCCTGCGCCAGGTCGTCTACCTCCTCCGCTCGTACCCCCATCGATCGGATGTAGGCACGAAGGCGGACGTGCTCGCGCTCGACCTGATCCAGGAACCAGCTCTCGGTGTCGGTTGTCCACATCCCGACGGCCTCCCCAATGGCCTTGCCTGCGCTTCCAAGTCTATTGATGTCGCGAAGCATCCGCGCGTTATGCGGAAATTTGAATTTCCCGCGTGGAGAAGCGGTCCATTTGCCCGAACGCATGATCTAGCCAATTGTTGCCGCATTCCCGCGGCGGCGGGGCCGGTTCGAACGAATGGACGGGAAGAGTCGCAAGAGAGGACGTGAAGGGAAGCGGCAGCCGGCTTATGATCGTTGAACGTATCCGGGCGATGGTTCCTCGTGGATCGCTCCTCCGGGGAAGTCCGGTCAAGTTCCAGGTTCCCCGTTCTCCCTCCGTGGGGGGAGAAGAAGAACTGGGAATCTGGAACTCGACAAGCGCAGCCGCTGCCGGATCCGGTCGAGGCCGGTCAAGGGGAGAAGAAGAACTGGGAATCTGGAACTCGACAAGGGGTGTAGTTGGGGGGTACAGGGATGATCGTCCGGCTCCGCGCTGTCCAGGGCCTGGACGTTCCGGCGACCGCCCTGCTCTTCAGTGGGAAGCCGCCCTGTCCTCACGGGGCGAGACGTTCGAGCTTCCAGCCGCCATCGGGAAGCCGGGTGTATCGGAGCCGGTCGTGGAGTCGGCTCGGACGCCCCTGCCAGAACTCGATCGCGTCGGGGATCACCCGGTAGCCGCCCCAGTGAGCCGGACGCGGGACCACGCCGTCGGAGTGCCTTTGCTCGTACTCGCCGAAGATCGACTCCAGCACGTCGCGGCTCGCGATCACCCGGCTTTGCGGCGACGCCAACGCCCCGATCCGCGACGCCGTGGGACGCGAGTGGAAGTATTGCTCGGATTCCTCCACATCGACCTTCTCGACCCGCCCCTCGATCCGGACCTGACGCTCCAGATCGTGCCAGTAGAACACCAGTGCTCCCCAGGGGTTCGCGGCGAGTTCCTCACCCTTTCGGCTCTCGTAGTTGGTGAAGAAGCCGAAGCCACGGTCGTCGTAGCCCCGGAGCAGGACGATCCGGGCCGATGGCCGCCCGTCGGGCGTTGCCGTCGCCAGCGTCATCGCGTGCGGCTCCGGAAGCTCGCTCTGGATCGCCTGTTCGAACCAGAGGCCGAACTGATGGATGGGGTTGGCCTCGACCTCTCCCTCGGAGAGTTGAAAGCGTTCGTACTCTTTCCGCAGCGATTCGAGTTTCACGGCAGGGTCCTCCGTTGGGCCAAACGCGGGCAAACGAGGATCGTCCACCTCCTCATTGTAGCCGAATCCGCCGGCGAGGATGGCGATCCCAGGAACCGAATGAGCCCCGGTATGAAGTTTTTGACGGGACGACATACCGCGGCTACCATGTTGTATCCAGCGAAGGGTTGCGTCACGATTCTTCCAGGGTGCTGGCGACGACGGGCCGGACGAGGTTCACGGCGATGCATATACCCGACATGGTTCTCAATCCGACCGTCGCGGCGACCACCGGCGCCATCGGCATGGCCGGACTGATCCACGCGGTCCGGAAACTGGAACGGCAGCACGGCGAGCGATCGACGGTTCTGATGGGGACGATGTCGGCGTTTGTCTTCGCGGCCCAGATGGTGAACTTCCCGGTCTGGCCGGGCGTCTCGGGGCACCTGCTTGGCGGGGTGCTCTCGGCCGTGCTCCTGGGACCCTGGGCCGGGGCGGTGGTCGTCGCCGCGGTGCTGATTGTCCAGTGCTTCCTGTTCAACGACGGCGGCCTGACGGCGCTCGGGGCCAACTTCGTCAACATGGGCCTGATCGGGTCGGTTGGCGGTTATGCGATCTACGCGCCGATCCGGAGGGCCATCTCGGGACCGAAGGGGACGCTGATCGGAGCGATGGCCGCGGCCTGGTTCTCGGTGCTGCTGGCCTCGGGGGCGTTCGCGATGGAGCTGGCCGCCTCGGGGCGACGGGGCGACTTCCCGCGCATCCTTTCGTGGATGGCGATGGTGCATTCGTTGATCGGGATCGGCGAGGCCCTCATCACCGGGATCGTGGTCCGTTACGTCCTGCTTCGACGGCCTGACCTGCTCGATCCCGAGACGGGCCCGTCCACCGGCGCTGGGCGGTGGGGCCGGACGATGCTCGGCGGGCTGGCGGTCGCCCTGGCGGTCGCCATCTTCCTGGCTCCGTTTGCGAGCGAGTTCCCCGACGGGCTCGAATTCGTCGGCGAGCGGCTGGGCTTCCTGCCCGCCGAATCGGCAGCGCCGGCGCTTCCCTCGCCGATGGCCGATTACGAGCTGAAGCTTCCGGGCATCGAGCAGGCGAGAGTCGCGACGGCGATGGCTGGAGTCGTCGGAACGCTCGCCGTGTTTGGGCTTGCTCTCGGGATGGCCCGGGTTCTGCCGAGGGCGAAGCGAGAGAGGACGACGCTCGATGCGGCCTGACGGGCTGGAGCGCCATCGACATGGCTCGAGCCCGCTCCATCGGCTCGACGCCCGTGTCAAGCTTCTGGGGGCGGTCGCCCTGATCGTCGTCGTGCTGGGCTTGCCGGTCGTCGCCTGGCGCGGGTTCGGGGCGGTTGGGCTCTTTCTGGCGTTTCTGGTCGGACTCTCGGGGATTCCGCCCCGCGAGCTGGGCCGGCGATGGATGGGGCTCTTCGTGCTCGTCGCGTTCCTGGTCGCGATGATCGCGCCGGCGCATCCCGACCGGCCCCGGTACGGGCTCGTCGCGGTCGCTTCCGGAATCCTGATCAAGAACGGCCTGGCACTGCTGACGATGATCGTTCTGGCCGGGACCACGCCTTTTCCCCGGCTTTTGATCGGAATGCGGAAGCTGGGGATGCCGGCGGTGCTGGTCGCGACGCTCCAGTTCATGGAACGCTACCGGCACGTTCTGGTCGACGAGGTCGATCGAATGGCGACGGCTCGTCGGGCTCGAACCTTCCGGCGCGGGGGCTCGCTCTCGTGGTCCGTCCTCGGCGGCCTGATCGGCCAGCTTTTTCTTCGGACCTTCGAGCGCGCCGAACGGGTCCACGACGCGATGATCGCCCGGGGCTGGGACGGGACGATCCCGTCCGACTTCTAACGCCTGGGCCTTCTGTCAGTCTTCAGCGGGATGGGGTCGGCGATGACGGACGCGGAGGTTCGAGAGGGATCCGAGCGTCCATCGGCGGATCGGCTGGTCGAGGCGGTGCGTGTGCGCGGGCTCTCGTATCGATATCCCGATGGGCGAGAGGCGCTCCGGGGCGTCGATCTCTCGATCGCGGCCGGTGAGTCCGTCGCGCTGGTCGGACCGAACGGGGCCGGCAAGAGCACGTTTCTGCTGCACCTCAACGGATTGCTGCCTGGCAAGGGACGCGGTACGGTCGGGCATACGCACGGGGTCGGCGGTGCGAACGAGCGTCGGCGCGAGGCGAGCGTCTGGATCGACGGCCTGGAGGTCAACGATCGGAACGCCCGAGAGGTCCGCCGTCGCGTCGGGCTGGTCTTCCAGGATCCCGACGATCAGCTTTTCTGCAATTCGGTGATTGAGGACGTCGCCTTCGGGCCGCGGAACCTCGGAATGTCGGCGGCCGAGGCCCGGGCGGTGGCCGAGGAGTGCCTGCGTCGTGTCGACCTGCTCGGCGCGGCCGATCGGCCGCCGCATCACCTGAGCTTCGGCGAGCGGAAGCGGGTCTGCCTCGCCGGGGTGCTGGCGTGTCGGCCCTCCGTGCTGGTCCTCGACGAGCCAACGGCCAACCTCGACCCGCGCGGCCGTCGCCGATTCATCGGACTGATGCAGGCCATGGACGCAACCCTCCTGATCGCGACCCATGACCTGGAGATGGTGCTGGACGTCTGCGGCCGGGTCGTTCTGCTCGACGGCGGGAAGGTCGTCGCCGATGGACCGACCCGGGAGATCCTCACCGATGTCGAGCTGCTGGAGCGGCACGGACTGGAAAAGCCGCTAAGCCTGGCCCAGCCACGTTAGGTCGCTCTTCGAAATCGGCGACCATGGGGCTTCCCTCGCCATTTTCCTCACCAGCGAATGTTGCCAGAAGGCGATCCGCGATGGATGGAGGCGAGGGCCTTTCCTGGTCCGTCCAGGCTCGGCTCGGTCTGGCCCCGAGGCTCCGGCCCAGTTGAGGAACGCCAAGGGGCTTGACACGGACTACCGTGTCGTGTCGCCTGTAGCGAATCCGTGAGGACGACCGTCACGTTGGAGGTGGCTCTTCAAATCTCGTGCGAAAGGGAAGCCACCGACAAGCGGAGTGAGATGCCTGTTGATCAGGCGGGAGAAACCGCGGAATAACCTCGATCTCTTCACGTACTGGCGTTTTCCTCGAGCCCTTGATTTGAGGTGTACACGTGAGAATTCCTAATCTATCCCGGCGTGGCTTCCTACAGCGGTCTCTGGGAGTTCTGGCGGCGGCGGGACTGCCGGATTGGTATGCCCGGCAGCTCTTCGCCGCTCAGCAGGAAGGCTTGGTCAGGAAGACCTCCGCCAACGATCGTCTCGTCATGGGGATCGTTGGCGTCGGCAGTCCCCAGAGCCGAAGTTTGCAGGTCGTGCGTGAGTCTCACCCTCCGGTGGAATCTGGACAGTTGACCTTCACGCTCGGCTGCGACGTGGCTGCCGCCCATCGCCAACGGGCCACCCAGGTGATGCGAGAGAGAGGGTTCAAGGACTTCGAGGCCAACACCAAGGACTACCGCGACCTCATCAACAACAAGTCGCTCGATTGCCTGCTCATCGCCACACCCGACCACTGGCATGCTCAGGTGACCATCGAGGCACTCAGGGCCGGCAAGGATGTCTACTGCGAGAAGCCGCTGACGCTGACGGTCGCCGAGTCGCTGGCCGTCCAGAAGGTGGTCAAGGAAACCGGGCGCATCCTGCAAACCGGTAGCCAGCAGCGAACCGATTTCCATGGGATGTTTCGCCTCGCGGTGGAACTCGTCCGCGCCGGCCGCCTCGGCAAGATCAAGACCATCGAATGCCGGATCGGCAGCAATCCGACGAGCGGCCCGATCCCCGAGGCGCCGGTCCCCGAAGGGCTCGACTGGGACTTCTGGCTCGGACCGACGGCGCAGGTGCCTTATCGCAAGAAGGATCGGCTCACGAACGGCTTCTATGAGTTTCGCTGGTGGTATGAATACTCCGGCGGCAAGATGACCGACTGGGGCGCCCATCATCTGGACATCGCGCAGTGGGCCCTGAACAAGGACGGCAGTGGCCCCGTCGCGGTGGAGGTGCTCGAGGCGGCCGAACCCTACAAGGGCGGCGATGGCTACAACTGCCACCCGAGTTTCCAGGTCGAGTACACCTACGACAACGGCACAAAGGTCATCGCCATGAACGGCGGTGGCACTGACATGAAATCTCGGCTTGTCGATAAGGACGGCAAGGTCCCCGAGCAGCGGTTCGGACCGAACCGTGGTCGCCCGATGCAAGTTGGTCCGGACGCGAACGGCGTTCTCTTCCTGGGCGAGGACGGCGCCCTCTTCGTCAGCCGTGGTACGATCCTTGCCAGCGACGCCAGAATCCTTGCGGAGCCGCTCAAGGAAGATCCGATGGTCTACGAGGGCCGTCCGACCAACCAGATGCAGAACTTCGTCGATTGCGTCAAGAGCCGCAAATCACCGATTTGCAATGCGACGGTCGGCGGTGGCTCGGTGATCGTCTGCCATATCGGAGTGATCGCGCTGCAAACCGGCAAGAAGCTGAAGTGGAACCCCATGACGCATCAATTCGATGACGCGAAGGCCAACCAGATGCTGTCCCGGCCACGCCGTGACCCGTGGCGGCTCCCGGTATAAGCGAGTGGCTCCGGTTGCGCGCTGTGCAAAAATGGCGCGCAACCGAACAAAATCCTCGTGGCCGTGTTGCGGATGCGGTAATGGAAGTTGCTGAGGGGAATCAACCTCGGCCCGGAACAACCAACCGCTGGAATCTTGGCATGGGGCGGAGTGGGGCGAGGTCGGGATCGGTCTGGGCCTCGCTGGCGGGGAATCCCAGTTCGACGGCGCGGATGAGAAGTTCCATCGCGTGGGCGAGCTGCTTTGGCTGGTGGGCCTTCTCGGCGTAGATCGCGACGGCGCAGGCGGCGTTGTAATAGCGGCGGGCGGTTGGGGCGCGGAGGAGCCGGGCGACGTCGTCGAGCGCGGAGGGGTCGGCCAGTCGGGCGCGGATCAGGGCCCGGAGCTGGATCGCGTCGAGGTGGTTCGGGTCGGTCGTGATCGCGGTGTCGAGGTGGTTCAGCGCCGCCTCGGCGTCGTGGCCCCGGACGAGCATCGCCAGGCCGAAGTGGGCGCCGGCGTGGCGGGGATCGTGGGCCAGGACGCGGTTGAAGTCGTTGAGGGCGTCGCGCGGCTCCGTTCGGAGGAGCGTCATGCCGCGCGCGACGCGGGCCACGGCGTCATCCGGCTTGCGGGTGAGGAGGTCGTCGAACTGCCGGCGCGCCTCGTCGGATCGGCCGAGCCGCGCCAGGGCCTCACCACGAGCTGCGAGGACGCCGGCGTCGGTCCGACCCAGCCGGATCGCCATCGAGAGATCGTCGTGCGCTGCCTGGACTCGGTCCTGTTCGAGGTCGATCAGGGCCCGGTTCACGCGGGCCTCGCTGAATTCGGGGTCGATCCGTAGGGCCTGATCGTAGGCGTCGCGTGCTGGGTCGAGGCGTCCGGCGCGGGCGAGGGCCAGGCCTCGGTTGAAGTGGACCCACGCGAACGGTGAACCGATCGCCGTGCAGGCGGAGAAGTCGCCGGCCGCTTCCAGGAACCGCTCCTGGGCGAAGTGGCAATGACCCATAACGAACCAGGCCCAGAACGAGGTTGGGTCGAGCCGGAGAGCCTTGCGGGCGGCATCCTCGGCGGCGGCGGGATCGCCAGCGGCCAGAAGGCTCGTCGCCAGCATCGTCCAGTCGTGAGGGCCAGCCGGACGAGCCTCCAGGGCACGTCGGCGGTCGAGCTGGGCGAGCGCCTTCTCGCCCAGCTCATCGAGGTATCGAGCGCGATCCGCGTAGAGCGCCGGCGGGATCGGATCGACCAGCCTCGCGGCTCGATCGAGTCGCGCGACGGCCCGCTCGAGCGCGGTCTTCCGGCTCGCCATGGTTCCACGGCGGCTCGCCTTCATGACGCGAGCCCGGGCTTCGAGGAGCAAGAGGTCGGCGATCTGCTCGCGGAGCCGGTCCTGCTCGGGCGTCGTCAGTCCCTGGAACCAATCGACACTGGGATCGCGGCGGTTGTCGGCCAGTTCGAGGCGGTCGAGGAGGGTCTCCGCGCGAGCGAGTCCGGCGTCGAGGTGCCGGTCGGAGCCGGCCGCGGTGTTGAGCAGGAACTGGGCCTCGGTGAACTCGCGCTCGAACGATTGCCGATGGAACCGGGCGACGAGTCCCCGCATTCCCGAGTGGACCGCCGCGACACCCACGCCGAGCGCCAGGATAAGCATCGCGGCGATCGTCGTGATCGAGGTGGAGCTACAGAGGACCGGGTGGCGTCGCGAGAACTTGCCGACCCGCTCGCGCAGGCTGGGCTCGGGAGTGTGGAGCATCGGCTGATCGTCGAGGAATCGGCGAAGGTCCTCGGCCAGGTCGCGAGCGCGGGCGTAGCGATTCGAGGGATCGAAATCGAGGCACTTGCGAACAAGGGCGTCGAGACTCCACGGGACGGATGGGCACCGGGCACGAATCGAGGGGGGATTTCGACGGGCCTCGATCATCGGGCCGATGATCTCGCCCGGTGAGGTGCCCCGGGGACAATCGGGGGTTGGGAAGGGATGCTCGCCCGCGAGAATCTCGAAGAGGATCAGCCCGAGCGCGTATATGTCCGCTCGCTCGGCGACCTCCTCAGGCGCGGTCTGGCCGCGGGGGCTGAAGGCGTCGAGGTGCTCGGGAGCCATGTAAGGAAGTGTGCCGCCGAGCATCGCCCGGCCGATTCGTGCGTCGGCCGGGTCGGGATCGGCCTCGGCCGCCAGGTTGAAATCCAGGAGCATCGGCGTGCCGTCGGCCGTCAACAGGATGTTGGCCGGCTTGATGTCGCGGTGATACAGGCCCCGGGAGTGAGCGTGGTCGAGTCCCTCGGCCAGCCGGGCGACGATCCAGACGGCCGCCTGAATCGCCGAGGCGCCCCGGAGAAACTGTCGAGCCGGCTGGTGAGGATCGTCGTGGAGATCGGGGGCCGCCTCGGGATTCGAAGGAGCCGGCTCGGCACTCCCAAGCATTCGGCCCAGAACCGAACGAAGCCCGAAACCGCTCCCCGAGTCTGTCGCCGAGGGAAGGGCGAGCGGACGCGCGATCGCGGTCGGCGAGGGAGCTGTCAATCCGAGCGCCCGGTGACTGGAACCTTCCGGACCAACTCGGCTGATCCGATCGATCGCGTCGACGAGGCTCCGGCCCGAACGGGCACTTGGGGCCCTCGGGCCAGCGAGGTCGAGGACCTGCGCGAGATTGGCGCCGCCGAAGTAGGGCATGCAAAGAACGCGGAGGCCCGTCTCCGGGTCGTCGCAGACGGAATGAACCGGGACAATGTTCGCGTGCTGAAGCCGGGCCAGGATGCGAGGCTCGTCTCCCTCGGCCCGCGAGACCTTGATGGCGACGGAGCGCCCGCCGAGGTGCAGCTCCTCGGCGAGAAAGACCCGCGCGAAGGCGCCTCGGCCCAGCTCGCGGAGGATGCGGAAGCCGGCCAGGACATCGCCCACCCCCGGCAGCGCGCTGGACCTGGGCGGTCCCGCGGTCGATCGACGAACAGGACCATTGGCCGGAATCCTTGCCGTGCCCTCGAGACGTTTCGCGCGGAGCACGGTGGCGTCCTCGGAGAGCGCCGGCGCGCCGCCCTCTCGGGTGTCCGGCCCGCCGACACTGAAACCGTCGAGGAAGCCGAGGGAGTCGATCCCTCCCCTTCGCGCTGGGTGAATGGCCGTCTCGGGAAGGCCCATCGGCCCGGGAGTTGAGAGCTCGACCGACGAGTCGGCAGGCCGCCAGCCGTCGAGGATTCGCCCGACCGAACCAGGATCCGAGACTCCACTCGTCGTTTGCTCCGACATCCGATGCTCCCCGTCCGGCGGCTCAGAATCGGTCCGACGACGAGCCCAGCCCGCGGCTCTCGACGAACCCCGCCTTCAGGAATCTTTAGCCCCGTTTCGCGAGGCTGTCCAACTTGTGAGGGCCAGTGGCGTCATGAGGATCCGTGAACTAGGGTTCTCTCGTGCGTGCGGATCTAGGGGCTGTCTCATGTACGGCGAGAGCGAGATGAATCCATCGACTGCGACCGAGGGAGCGAGCTTGCCGTCGATGTCGGGCCAGGACGAGGACGATGAGCACGTGGTCATCGGCCGGCTGATTCGACGGCTGCGAGTCTCCGAGCCGCCGGAACGGTTCCAGCATCTGGCGGTCACGGTTTTTCGTTCGTCGACTGGGGCGGGATCGGTCAGCTGGGTTCCGCGCGAACCGGTTTTGCCGCCGATTGTCGCGGGCCAGGTGGCGGGGCTCGAACCGATCGGATACCGGGCGCTAATCCCTCGGGTGGGCGTGGACCCCATTCGGGACGATCCGATCGTGGTCGATCGACCGCCGCCAGATGCCCCACCCGAAGTGCATCGCCAGGCCGCGGCGGCGTCGGGGCCGTCGGGCTGGCTGATCGCCCTGAATCCCCCCGGCGGACGCTCGTTCTCCGCGCAGGAACTGGAGCGGCTGCATTACGTCGCCGCACTGATCGAAGCCCAGCTTGCCAACGCCCGGGCGTATGCCGAGGTGAAAGGACTGCTCTTCGGCGTCGTTCGCTCGCTGACCGCCGCGATCGACGCCAAGGACCCTTATACGTCAGGACACTCCGAACGCGTGGCTAGGATCGCGGTCCGAATCGCCGAGGAGCTACGCATCCCCCCCGAGCGACGGAGCGACCTTTACCTCGCCGGGTTGCTGCACGACGTCGGCAAGATCGGGATCGAGGATGAAGTGCTGAAGAAGTCGGGCCCACTCTCGGACGAGGAATACCGGAAGATCCAGGGACACGTCGAGATCGGCGTGAACATCCTCAAGGACCTTAAGCGGCTCAGCCATATCTTGCCGGGCGTTCGCCATCATCACGAGAGCTACGACGGCACCGGCTACCCCGACCGTCTCGCAGGCGATCACATTCCGATCGAGGCCCGAATTCTGGCCGTTGCCGATTCGTTCGACGCCATGTCGAGCAGCCGCCCGTACCGTCGACGGATGGGTCTGATGCAGATCCAGGAAATCCTCGACAAGGGACGCGGAAAACAGTGGGACCCGCGAGTCATCGAGGCCCTTTTTGCCTGCCGGGCGGAGTTAGAGGCCATCGGGCAGAAAGGACTCGGGGAGAGCCTCATCGGCGCGGTCGATGTCGCCCTGGGACGGGAACTCGATTCGGAGGAAGCCCGAAAATCACGGAGGGCACGAAAAGACTTCCGAATTCCAGATTCCAGAGTAAATCTCGGAGGAACCACGAAAATCACGGAGGACACGAAAAATCCCCAGATTCAAAGTGGAATCTCATCGGAGTAGGATTTTATTTCGTGTGTTTTCGTGTTTTTCGTGGTTGCTCCCCGACCAGTCACATCGTGGTTGTTCCCCGACCTGTCAATGGAGCAGGCTGTAATCAGTCGGTTCAAGGAAGACCGATTCGACCTTCTTCACCAGCACCCCATTTTTGTGGCTCTCCGCGTAGACCTTGCGCCACTCGGGATCGGCGCCGAACTCGGACCAGCACTTCTTCGCGGCCTCTCGGCTCGGGAAAGCCAGCATGTAGACCAGGGTGTTCCCCTTGCCGTTCTTCTCATCGGTCGGCGTCCAGAAGCCGACCAGCTCGGCGCCGTGCTTCTTGAGCAGGTCGCACGTATGTTCGCGGAACCGCTTGTTCAGGTCGTCGAGCTTGCCCTCATTCGTGTGGTAGGTGCGCAACTCGAAGACCCGGTGAGCCGGGCCGTCGCCCGCCTTCGTGATCCGTGAGAGAGCCAGGCCTGCGATCGCGAGGATCAAGGCGGCGGAGATCATCCGTTTCATCGATCAGAACTCCTCGGGGTTGCGTGGGGTTTGTGTTGGCTCGGTCGGTCGGTCGAGGACGCGAGGTGTCCCGGTTATATACCGACCGACCGAATGACACAACCACCGAGAGACCTCAACGGAAGTCACCGGCCGAGGCGCCCTTTCGGTTACCGCTCGGCTGGCCGAAGCGCTGCTGCAATCGCTCCACCTGCTTGAGCGCGTTCGCCGAGTTTTGCATTCGAAGCTGGGCGTCGAGGCCGGGCTCGGGTGTTTTGGTGAGCCCCGACCGCCCGCCAGGAAGTCCGGATCCACCGACGCCCGCCGGTAGGTTACCCCGGATAAAACGTCGGCCTCGATAGAAGGCGAAGCGGTTCGCGCCGGCCTTCGCCAGGGCGGTGATCTCGCCGTTGACTCCCTCGGCGACGAAGACGCCCCGGAGATCGGTCCGGCCAGTGACGAAGCGATGGTCCAGGCTACCGATCACCTTGACCTCGACCTTCGGCAGCAGGTCGCCAGTCCGGGCGTCGCGGACCGTCACACGCACCCGCCCGAGCATCGCCGTGACCGAATTCGGGCCGATCGTGACCGGACCCATGTCCTCCTCGATCGCTTCCATCTCCATCGGCGAGACCAGAACGATCCCCGAGGCGTGCAGTCCCTCGCCCCGGATCATCACGAGGTAGGCTCCGTCCCGGTCGAACGGCAGTTCGATCCGCTTCTTTCGGTCGTCGTAGTCGGCTCCACTGCCGAGGACGACCGTCCTGTCGACCATCGGCGTGATCCCGGCCAGATCGATCCCCGCGATGGTGTTGAGGTTGCGTCGGGCAAGATAAAGCGGCATCAGGTCGACTGGGTAGACCTTCACATCGACCTTCGCGATGTTCCGATACTCGATGGTCACGCCCGGCGGTTCGGCCGGATCGACGGCCTCGATGGCACGGAAGCCTCCTGGAGCCCCCGCGGCGACGGCCGGTCGCTGGGGCGGACGAATCACCGTGATCTCGGCGAGCTTCAATTCCTTGCGCGTGTACGATCGAACCGCATCGGCGGCATCGGTGAACCGTCCGGCGACCTGTCGGTAGTACTCCAGCGCACGAGCGGGCTGGCGTCGGGCATCGAAAATCTGGCCGAGGATGTAGATCGCCTGCCACTTGTTCGGGCTCGGCTGTTCGGCTCCGGCGGCGTCCTTGTAAACGGCCTTCGCGATCTGGGAAGCGACCTCGACGGCCCGGTCGTACCGGCCAAGGTGAAAGTCGCCCAGGGCCTCGCTGTAGAGGAAGCTGTCGAGGTAGGGGCTTCGGGGATAGATTCGCGCGAACCGATCGGCGAGGCGGACCACCGATTCGAAGTCCTCCAGCTCGATGAAGCCGCCGACAATCGAGAGGCTGGCCTCGTCGGCCATCGGGCTCCGGGGCGATCCGGCGAGGAACGTCCACATCATCCGGATCGCCTGGAGCAGCATCTGCGACCGGGTGATCCCGGCCGAGGCCAGCTCGCGTCGGAGGGCGGGATCGGTGAACGCCTGGCCGGATTCCTGAACATAAAGTTGCGAAAGGCCGAAGAAGTCGGCGTCGATCGCCGGAGTTTGCGGATACGACCGCCAGAGGTCGATCAGGTAGGCGAGCCCCTCGAGCCTCCGCCCACGCTGGCGGAGCAACTCGCCCACCCTGGCATCCTCCAGATAACTCGCCTCGACCAGCCCTCGCCAGACAATCATGGCGCGCTCATATTCCTTGATGTCGCGATAAGCGGCTCCGATTGCCGTCAACTGGTCGAAGCTCAGAAAGAGGTCGGGCGACTTCTCCTTGACCACCTCGAAATACTGGACGATCGACCGCGCCCGGCCCTCCCCGATGCTGATGAGCAGGAGCATCCGCGCGGCTTCCCGGGCGATGGCGTCGCGGAGGGTATAGCCGCCAAAGAGCGGTTCCAGCGCCTCTCCGGCTTTTTCGAAGCGGCCAGCCTCGAAGTGGGCCTTGCCGCGGGCGAAGAGCTCGTCGGGCGTGGGGCGGTAGGGGTCGGTGTCGGGCTCGTTCGGGCGGCGGACCCGGAACGTCTCGGGTCGGCCGAGGTGATATCGTCCCGGCTCATAGGCGCTCCGGACCATCGCCGGCGGCACGCGATATTCACCCGGGATCGAGCCGAGGATCTCGTACGAGGTCTCCCACGGCCCCGAGTCGGGCGGGAAGTAGAGCGTGAGAACGCCGTCGACCATCTCGTACGATGAGGCTCGCGACCGGAGCGAGCCCTCGACAATCGTGGTTCCGGCCGGAAGCTGGTCCTGCACGATGAGGAACTCGCGGTCCCAGTCGGCCTCGCCGTTCTTGCCGCCCCGGACGATATCCAGCTCGACGCGGACCCGTCCCCCGGGTCCGACCTGCGTGGCCCGGTTCTCGAATTGGGCCGATTCCACGGCGACCGAGAAGCCCGTCGCGAGCGTTCGGCCGTCGAGTTCGGGGGCGGTCTTCAGATACACCCGGCGATCCACGAGCGCGACACGGTTGCCTCGGGTCTGATCGGGAGCGAAGTCGCGGGTGAAGCCCGAGAGAACCGCCGAGTAGCCGAACGTCCCACGGCCCTCCATCTCGAACCGGATCCGGTTCGGTTCACCGGCCTTCACCGCGGCCCTCGGGACCGCGAACGTCTTGCCAGCGGTTGGCCACTGGACGTCGATCGTGGCGACCTTCGCATCGTTGACCGTCACCGTGAGCTGGTATCGGTCCTCAGCGGCCCGGGCGCGGCCCTGGTCGAGCGACAGCGCGGCGAGCGCGGGGCCGGTCGCCTTGTAGGGGAGCCAGCCATCGCCGACCCGGTGCGCCTCGATCCAGGCGACCGCCCTCTTTCGCTCGGGCGCGTCGGGACTGGTCCGGGCGTAGGCGATCGCGACCATGGCCGTGATCTCGGCCGCCGACCGGACGAAGTCCTGCCGCCCTGCTCGGTCCCAGTACATCCGATCGGGACGTCCCGGCCTGGCCGATTCGGTCTTCGCACGAGGACCCAGAATTCCCAGGATCTCGGCCGCAAGCGTGGGGCGGTCGAGGTTCGCGAAGGTCATTGCCAGGTAGGCGAGTCCGGCGTCGGAGAGCTGATTGCGAATTCGGTTCAGTGCGTTCGCCGCCTCGAAGCTGGCGGCGTGCCGGGCGGAAAGGGCGTGCAGGATTGCCGCTCGGGCCTCGTGGTCCGCGGGGCGAAGCTGGGTGAATTGTTGCTTCAGGTAGCGGACCGCCTGGTCGAGGACCTTCGGATCGCTGAGGAGTCCGAGTCGCTCGGCCTCGGCCATCGCCCAGACGACCGCGGCCGAGGTCCTCCAATCGTGATCGGGGATCGGCCTCTTTCCGTTCGCCTCGGGAATCAGACCGGCCGAGATCCAGGGCCAGGCTCCGTCCGGGGTCTGCGAAGCGGACAGTTCGGAGACCAGCGAGCGGATCCGATCGACCAGCCGGACGGCCTCGGGCGCCTCGCCGGCCTGGACGTCGCGGAGGTAACTCAGCACCGACGCCGCGGCCAGAAGTTCGGAGGCCCGATCGGCCGTCGTGCTGGTGGGTGGCGCGAGCCAACGCGACAAGCTATCCAGGTCGCTCGCCAGCGGCTGGACGCCGATCGGCGAGCCGAGGGCCAGCTCGACGAGCATTCGGCGGACCGTCGGCGCGATCGCGATTCGAAGCTCGGGATTCTCGTAGGTCCGGCCGGGCGGGAAGCCGACGAAGACGGTTGTGCTGTCGCCGCTCGTCCCCGAGGCCGACGCAAAGGCCGGGACGCCCCACGGGCGAATCGGAACCTCGACCACCATCTCGTCGCGCGACTGGCCCACGGTCGCCGTGAGGGTCAGGCGGAGCGAATCGCCCTCGGGGACCTCGTACGGCTCGAAGGCGACCTCCTCGACACCATCGCCGGCAAGCTCAAGCTTCTTCGGGAAGACGTCGTCGCGGCCACCGGCGTAGGTCGCGAGCTTCAGGTTCAGCGTCCCGCGGACGCCCCGGTGATGGACCTCCGCCGAGAATCGCGGCTTATCGCCCTGGGTGAGCGAGGCCGGAACCTTCAGGTCGACGAAGAAGTCCTTGCGAACGGCCAGTTCGGCAGTGGTCTGACCGGCGAGTGTTTCGGAGCCCGTGACGCCTCGCGCTGTGATCCGGTATTCCGAGAGCGCCAACGGTGCCTTGAACGTCACGCGGGCCTTGCCGTCGGGGCCGGTGACGACCGCGGGATTCCAGTAGGCCGATTCGACGAACCGCTCTCGCGTTGGCTCACCACGGAGGTCGGCGTCCTTGCCCCGTCGTTTGGCCAGGGGAGCCCTGTTGCTGTCCGAGAGAGCCAGCTCGCTGCGTTCGGCCTTGTCCCGCCATTCCCTGACAGCAGATCCAGGTTCGTTCGCGGTCATCGGGCGGGCCATCCTCGGCATGGATTGAGCCTCCACGGGCGAGGGGGCTTTGGCGACCTGGCCGTTCGCCACTCCCGCCATCATGCCGCCCATTCGCCCCTGTCCTTGACTGGCGTTGAAGCCGCCAAAGGCATAGGCCCCGTTCGGCTGCTGGGAAGGCATGGGAACGCCCAGGGCGTTCCTCCCCGCGGCTTCCAACTGCTGGGCTTCACGGAGCAAGCGTTCTTCCTCAACCGCGTTCGCGGTCTTCCTTTCAACCGCGTTCGCGTCCATCGCGGCCGATTGCTCGGCGTCCTCGACGATCGCCTGCGGGACCGGGATCGTCCCCGGCTGATATCGGAACGTGTTCGTCGATCGAGTCGCGAACGAGCCCGTCCGCGACTGGTTATGGAAGAACGCCCCGATCTCGGGGAGTCGGTCCTGGAAGAGGTGCAGGAGCGACTGGTCGATCATCGCGATCGAGAGCTCGGCCGCGACGGGCCGGCCCAACTGGTCGACCGTGGTGACATCCAGCTCGATCGGCTCGCCGGGTCCGACGACGGGCCTCGACGGCTTCAACGAGACGCGGAGGTCGCGCTCGACCTGGAGGTCCAGCCGGGCCTGGTCGAAATCGCTCCGCCACATTCGCGCGGCGGTGAGAGTGAAGTTGGGGAACTGGCCGTTGTCGACGGCCCAGGCGATCGCGTTGTCTCCCTCCTTCAGCTCGACAATCCGGTACGCGAGGATGCGATCGGCCTCCCAGGCCAGGAGCGCGGGTCCGGATCGGCCCCGGCTGTGGAGATGGATGCTTGCCTCCTCACCGACCTTGTACCGGACGCGATCGGTCAGCAGGCGGAGCTTCGTCTCGTCCTGCTGGCCCGAGATCATGAGCGCCCGATCGGCGATGATCGGCGTCTCAAATCGGTCCTTTCCGGCGACGCGGACCAGGTACGATCCGCCCTGGGCGTCGTCGGCGCGGAAGGTGACCGAGCCTCGGCCTGTTTTCGTGTCCGTCTTGACCGACTTTCGCGCGACCTCGCGCTCGGTGATCCGTCCCTCGATCTTCACCCGCTTCACCAGCGTCGCCGAGAGCGATTCGCCGACCGGTTTGCCGAGTGGGTCGGTGGTCTCGATCTCCGCCGCAAACGACTCGCCGTCGAGGTAGACGTCGCGGCCTGTCCGGACGTCGATCTCGAAGCCACGGGCGGCGACCTTGACATAAGCGACCTCCCGATCGCCGTCCTGGGGGAGGATGGCTTCGATCAGCAGAACCTGATACTCGGCGAACTCCTTTGTCGAGAACGCGACATGGAACTTGCCGGCGGCGTCGGTGGTTCCGTGCAGAGTTCGGTCGTCGGGGAGGCGGACCGAGATCGGATGCCCGGCGATTGGTCCTCCGAATCGATACCGCGCCACGATTTCGGCGCGGACCTCCTCGCCCCGGTTGACGACGGCCTTTTCCAGCTCGATCGACATCCCGATGGGTCGAAGCTGGTACGCCTGGACCTGGAAATTACCGTGGAAGGTGTTCTTGCCTGGCTCGGAGACGACGATTCGATAGTCTCCCACCGGCGCGCCTGGGTCGAGCGGCAGTGAATCGTGGAAGGTCCCAAATTCCGAGAGCTTGACCGGCCGTTCGACCAACGCCCGGCCCCGGCTGTCGAGGACCTCCAGGCGATACGCGGCCTTTGGTATCACAGCGTAATGGCCGTTTTCGACCTCGCGGATGACGCCGCGAATGGAAACCTTCTGGCCGGGTCGATAGGCGGGACGATCGGTCTCGATGTAGGCACGCGGGCTGATTCCCTCCGCGAGCATTCCGGGAACGGCGAGGCCCGAGCCGGCGACGTCGGGTCCGTCGATCACGAGATAACTCAGCCCCTGTCCGGGTGCTCGCGTGGGGTTCCAGGTGTGGAGCAAGACGCCGTCGTCGCCGGTCTTCGCCTCCAGAAAGACCTGGCTGCCATCGGCGATCAGGACACGGGCCCCCGCGCGGCCCCGGCCGGTCTTCATGTCCTGAGCGAAGACGAGAACCTGCTCGCGCGACGTCTTGACGATCGCGTCGACATCGCTACCGACGACGAGGGTCGTCGCCTGGAGGGTCTTCTCGTCGGTCACCTTGACCGCGTAGACACCCGGCAGCTTGAGCGGCTTCAGCTCATACTTCGCCTCGGTCGGGCGATACTTCGCGTAGTCGGCCACGGGCGACGTCCAGGAGGCGTCGGGCGCCACCAGTCCGATGTCGAGCGCCTCGACCTGGGAGAGTGACTCCTTGGCGCGGAAGTAGGCCTCGGGGTCGAGGCGGTAGGCGTCGAACTTCAGCGTCTCGATGTTCCGGGTCGTGATCGCCAGGTGTGCCGGCTCTCCCGAACGGAAGGCGCGGGGTGTAACGACGAGGAGGTGCTTCGACTCCATCACGGCGACGTGCTGCCGGGCCTGCGTTCGCCAGGGCTCGACCTCGATCTTGCGGAAGCGTTCGATCGCCTCGGTGGGGTCGCCCTTCTCGGTCTCAAGGATGGAGGCGGCCTCGAACTGTCCGTGCGCGGCGGGCTCGCTACGTGGGAATTTGGCGGCGAGGGTCTCCCAGGCGGCGATGGCGCGGTCGAACTGGTCTTCCTGCCGGTAGCTCCGGCCGACCTCGAAGAGGAGCCCGGGAACGCGGTCGTCGAGCGGGTTGCGGGCGATAAACTCCGACCAGGAGGCGCGGGCCTCGACGTAATGATGCCGCGTCAGGTGGTCGGCGGCGATCATCAGTTCGGTATCGAGGATGGCGCGCTGGGCGTCGGCGCCCTGGGGACCGTTGGGGAACCGGGTCAGATATCCGCGCCAGGCCGCGATCGCCGCGACGAAACGTTGCTGCCCCTGAAGGATGCGGGCGACCTGGAATGAGGCGTCCATCGAGAGCTCCGACCAGTCGCGCCGGGCCTCGTCGGTCTCGATTCGGAATCCCTCCTCGCGGAGGAAGCGTTCGAAGGCGTTGTAAGCCTCGGTCGCCTTGCCGCGGTGTAGATAGGCGGCCCCGATGGAATAGCAGGCACGGACGGCCTTCGGGTGTGTCGGCGCTGCTTCGAGGAATCGCTTGAGGGCCGCGACGCCGAGGGCGAGGTTGCCGTCGTCGTTCGGGGTCGGGATGCCGAAGGTCGTCGCGATCTCGTAGAGGGCCGTTGCCCGGATCGTGACGAGGGGAGGGGTCTGGTCGGCGGGCTTTCGACTCTGGATTTCGGCAACGAGATCCGTCCAGGTCCGACGCGCCTCGTCCGGCCGTCCGGCGGCCCGAAGAGCCTCGCCGAGACGTGCCTCGACGACGAAGCGATCGGGGCCGTTGGGGAAGTCGTTCAGGTAGGCCCGGCAATCCTGAACCGCTTGCAAGGGGGCTCCCGAGGCGAGGCTCGCGCGACTCATGGTCTCGCGGAGCCGGGCGCGGAGGTCCGGGCTTCGGGCGAGGTCGCGGGCCTGGTCGAGCAACTCACGCGCGGCCGCGGGATCGGCGGGGATCACTGGATCGCCGGGTTCCAGGAGCTTGAGGGCGAAACCCCGGTAAACCTCGGCCAGCCGGTCCTTCCGATCGGAAGCGAGCAGCCGGCCGGCGACCTTGCGCGCCTGCTCCTCGGCGGCGTCGAGTCGTCCGGCGGCCAGATTGAGGGCTGCCTCCTCGTAATCGATCCTTGCCGTCCATCGGCCGCCTGGACTGGCCTTCCGGGCCTCGTCCAGGGCCTCGCGGGCGGCGGCACCGTCGCCCGCCAGACGCTCGACGACCGCGCGGAGGTAGGTCAGGTAGGCTCGATCATCGGCGTCCTTCGTGGGCCCCGCCAGTCGGTTGAGCGCCTGACGAGCCTCGTCGTACCGCCCCTCCTGCATCGCCCCGACGATCGCCGGGGGAATTTCGGGAGCCGCCGGGCGGATAGCCTCTCGGGCCGCCGGCAGTGCCGAGGACCCCGGGACCGGATTCGACCGAACTTCCTCGCCGACGGATCGCGAGGCGGTTCCGAACACGCAAAGGCACCCCAAGACCCAGACCCCGACCTGACTGGCATCCGCTCGGTTCATGATGGGTCGCTCTCTGTTGAGACGCGGCGATCGCCGACCGGTCCTCCTCTCGGGCTCGAGACGTGATCCCCGAGAATCGGTCCCCGACTTCTCTGGAATTGGACGGCGGCACGACGGCCACCGTTCCCACTCCTCCTAAGAAGATCGTTCCCCGCACCGCTGGGAATTGTCGCATCGATTGGTCGGAATTGCCAGCCGCCAGCCGCCAGGCCGCACGCCTGATCGCTCGAAATCACGGATGAATTCTTTGGGTTTCTCTGCGGAGAAGCCTCTTCCCACGGGGTCTTATTCCGTGGTCAGGGAAAGAATTCGACCCAGGCACAGGGAATTCTGGCGCGCCTGGGGAGCCTCTCCGCGATTTTTTTCAACGGCCCGCCTGAAGGCTAGGAATTCGTGATTCTCTCGGGTAGCTTCTGGCTCTGGCTTTGCGGCTGACGGATGTCACCCCGGCAGGGAGGGCAGCGCGATGCCTTACCAGTGGGCCAAGGATACGGATTTCGTCG
>DAIDKV010000109.1 GCA_027449865.1 Planctomycetales bacterium | reverse complement strand
ATGTCCACCACGACCATGACGCCCGCCGCGCCGCCCGTCCTCGAGCCCTTCGCCCCGCCGGCGCCGACGAATCCGTCCGGCGATACCTGCTGGTCGCGCATCTATCGGCTGAGCGTCGAGCAGTACGATCGGATGGTCGAGGCCAACATTCTCGCGCCGGACGACCGGGTTGAACTGATCGAAGGAATCCTGGTGACCAAGATGGGACGGAATCGACCCCACATCCAGGCTGGCAACAAGGGATTCCGCGCTCTGAGTCGCCTCGTCGGAGAGGGCTGGCACGTTCGCAAAGAGGATCCAGCCGTCGTCTCCACCTGGAGCAAGCCCGAGCCGGATCTGGCCGTGATCCGCGGGACGATCGAGGATTACAACGACCGAGATGTGACCGCAGCGGACATCGGCCTCGCCATCGAGATCGCCGAATCAACCCTGGACACGGATCGCAGGGAAAAGATGCCCCTCTACGCCGCCAGCGGCATCCCCTTCTACTGGATCATCAACCTGGTCGACCGTCGGTTGGAGGTCTTCTCGGAGCCCGAGGGCCGCGAGTACCGCAAGGCCGAGGTCTTCTCGGGCGGCCAGGACGTCCCCGTCATCCTCGACGGCGCCGAGGCCGGCCGCATTCGCGTTGCCGACCTGCTCCCCTGAGCCATTCCCGACCCTCCCGCGCGGAAAGCGGCCGAAAGCGGACGCCCGAATCTTGTGTGGACCCGTGCAGGAATCTATGCTAGTCCACTCGCGGCGCGGTGAGGGCAAGAGGGAACTCGCTCGGTGACGAGGCGAGGGCCGGAGGGCGCGGCCTTGGCGGAATTGATCCGGATCGAGGGACATGAGACGGCCGGGGGCGACGATCGATTCGCCCGGTTCCGCCTGATCGGTTGGTGGGACCAGGAGCGGCTGGCGAACGCCCGCGTCCTGGTTGTCGGCGCTGGGGCGCTTGGCAACGAGATCCTCAAGGATCTGGCATTGCTCGGCGTCGGCCGGGTTTTCGTCGCCGATCTCGACCGGGTGGAGAACTCAAATCTCTCGCGGTCGATTCTCTTTCGCGAGACCGACCGAGGCCGGCCGAAGGCCGAGGTCGCCGCGGATCGGGCTCGCGAGGTCTATCCTGGGATGAAAGTCCAGCCGTTCGTCGGCAACGTGGTCCATGACCTCGGCCTGGGCGTCTACCGCTGGGCCGACGTGATCCTCGGCGGACTCGACAACCGCGAGGCTCGCGTCGCGATCAACCAGGCGGCGGCGAGGGCCGGCAAGGTCTGGATCGACGGCGCGATCGAGCGGCTGGATGGCGTCGCTCGCGTCTTCGACCCCGCGACCGGCCCCTGCTACGAATGCACGATGGGTGAGAACGACTGGAAGATGCTCGAGGCCCGCCGCAGTTGTGCGCTGCTCTCCCGCGGCGATATGGAGATGGGGAAGGTTCCGACCACCCCGACCACCGCCTCGATCGTCGCGGGCATCCAGGTTCAGGAGGCCGTCAAGTATCTCCACGGGCTCGACGTCATCGCCGGCCAGGGGTTTGTCTTCGACGGCACGCACCACCAGAGCTATCTCGTGACCTATACCCGGAAGGACGACTGCCCCTCGCACGAGGCCGACGAGGATGTCGTCGTTCTCGACGCGGGCGCGTCCGAGTTGAACGTCGGCGATCTGCTCGAACGGGCGCGTTCGGACCTCGGCGCCGACGCCGTTCTTGAGACGGGTCGAGATCTGCTTGGCTCGCTTCGTTGCGAGCGATGTGGCGAGGAGGAGCCAGTTCTCGCCTCGCTCGGCCGGATCACCGAGGCCGAGGGACGCTGCCCGAAGTGCGGAGAGCCTCGGATCCCCTCGATGTTCCACGCGATCGACGGGCGCAGGGTGGACCTCCTCGATCGGACGCTTTCGTCGATCGGAATCCCGCTCTGGGACGTCGTCGCGGGACGAGTCGGCCTCGTTCACCGCTATTACGAACTGGGCGGCGATCGCCCGCTGGTCCTCGGCGCCCTGGAGTTCTGACGAAATGGAAGCACCGGATATCCGGCTTCTGGCGAGCGAGGATCTGACCGACGCCGCGTTCCCCGGCGGCCGGAACGAGGCGTTTCGGGTCTATTTTAGCCCCGAAGTTCACGCGTCGCTCTGGAAGCACGCGTCGGAGGATACCTCGGTCGAGATCTGCGGCGTACTCGTTGGGACCTGGCACCGCGACGAGATCGGTCCGTTCGCCAGGGTCGTCGAGTCGATCCGGGGCGAGGCGGCGCAGAACAAGTTTGCTGAGGTCACGTTCACACACCAGACTTGGGCGAAAATCAACGCCGAGATGGATTCGAAATACGCCGCGATGCGGATTGTCGGCTGGTATCACACCCATCCTGATTTCGGCATCTTCCTTTCTGACCGCGACCGCTTCATCCAGGAACACTTCTTTTCGGGTCCGGGGCAGATCGCACACGTGATCGACCCCATCCGCCGGCTGGAAGGTCTCTTCATCTGGCGAGACGGCAAGCCGACACCCGCCGATCACTTCTGGGTCGGTGATCGCATCCTGATGGGCCCGGATTCGTCGAGGCCCGAGCGCGTCGGCAATGCCCTGGAGCCCGGCGATCCGCCGAGGCCCGGCGAAGGCCCGCTCACGTCGACACTCCGGCTCATCCTTTACCTGTGTATCTTCCTGGTCGGCTACCTGCTCGCCACGATCCAGGGCTCGTGGGAGCGGATGCGATCGACCGAGGCCGAGGTCGCGCGGAACAACGTGGCGGCGGTCCTTCGGATTGGCCTGGCCGATGAGCTGGAACGGCTCCGTCGCGATCTGGCACCGGTCGCCTCGGCGCTTGAAGCAGTCCGGTCGAGGCCCGACGCGGCCGATCGTGTGGTCGAGGAGATCCGCCGTCGACTCTCGGAGGTCGATCAGCGGGCCATGGCTCTGAAGGCTCATTACGGGAACGCGCCCGAGGTCGACGCCTATCTCCGCCGCTATTTGCTGGAGCGTGACCAGCGCGTTCCCTCGCCGTCGAGGCCGGTTGAGTCGAAGGCCGGTTCAGAATCGAAGGCCGAGGCGCCCGCCTCTCCCGGAAAATCGTGAGGGTGCGACAGAACAGTCTCGATCGAACCTGATCCGCCGTTCCGAGTCTGGAATCCTGGCCCCTTTTCTTCTTCGCGGGCCCTCGTCGATCCAAGAGCGATGTCCCCTGTCCGGAGGAACCGCCGATGCCGCCGAGCCAGAACCAGCCGCTCCGCCTCTCGGCCGCCGATCTGTACGCGCCGGAGGTGGAGGAATACCTGGATGTTCAGGCGATGATGAACCGGGCCTTGCCCGAGTCGGAGCCTCAGTCCTGGATTGTCCGCGTCCTGTATTCGAGCTATTTTTACCTGAGCATGGCGAGCGGCCTCGGAGCGTTCATGGCCTGGCTCTGTTTGGAGCCATTTGTCACCGACGCCGACGTGCCCGGCCGGTCCGACTGGCTGGATGACTGGCTGATCTTTTGCTCGGTAACGGGCCTGGTCGGCCTCTTTCTGGGTGCTGCCGAGGGGATCATGTGCCGCAACCTGAGGCGCGCCGTGATCTGCGCCTCGGTCGGGCTGGGAGTCGGTCTCGCCGGTGGGATCGTCGCTGTCTTTGTGGCGAAGATCATCATGACGATCATGGTCCTGATTGCCATTCAGTTCATGAAGGATCCGCAGCAGGGCAAGATGCCGACCGGTCTTTCGTTCCTGATCCTGATGATGGGCCGGGCGACCGCCTGGGCGGTCGCCGCGATCCCAGCCGGGATCGGCCAGGGGATCGCACTTCGAGAACCGAAGGTTGTGGTGAACGGTCTACTCGGCGGGATCCTCGGCGGTCTGCTGGGCGGGATGCTCTTCGACCCGATCGGAGTCGCTTTCGCGTCACCCGACGGTGAAGCCTGGCTCAGCCGATGCGTCGGGTTGACGATGATCGGCCTGTTTGTCGGGCTCTTCGTGGGGATCGTCGAGCAGTGGACGAAGTCGGCCTGGCTCCTGATGAAGGCGGGTCCGCTCGCCGGCAAGCAGTTTGTCGTCTTCCGGAATCCGACCGTCCTGGGGAGTTCCCCTAAAGCCGATATTTATCTGTTCAAGGATGAGGCGATCGAGCCCCGTCACGCCCTGATCCACGATCGGGGCGGCCGGTTCGAGATCGAGGACATGGACTCGGCCGACGGCACCTACGTCAATGGCATCCCCGTCAAGCGCCAGATCCTTCACCCCGGCGATCAGATCGTCCTGGGCAAGACCGTCCTGGAATTCGCCCTGAAAGAGAACAAGTAGTCGGAGTGACCTCCCTCGACGGTAGGCCAGGTCCAAGGAGACCCCCGGTCATGGCGATCTCGTTCTCGTGCCCAAATTGCGGCAAGAAGCTCAAGGCCCCCGACTCGGCGGTCGGCAAGTCGTCGAAGTGCCCCGGCTGCGATACTCCGGTGACCTGCCCCGAGCCGGTTTACGAGGCCGAGCTGATCGAGCCGAGCCTGGCCGGGCCGAACCCCTACGACGACATTGACGACGGCACGCCCTACAGCGTCGGCGGCCCCGCGCACGGCGAGGAGGCCGACACCGGCCCCGAGCCGCGCAGGCCCTGCCCGATGTGTGGCGAGATGATCGTCGCGACGGCCGCCAAGTGCCGTTATTGCGGCGAGGTCTTCGATGCGAAACTCAAGAAAGCCAAGAAGAAGAAAAAGAAAGGTTCTTACTCGTATGAGGAGGAGAACCTTTCGGGGGGTGATATTGCTGTCGCCATCCTCTGCTCGGGGATCGGCTGTATCGCCGGGCTGGTCTGGATGATCCAGGGCAAGCCCAAGGGGAGCAAGATGCTCGGACTCTCGATCCTGATGAACCTGATCTGGGGGGTTGTCCGGCTGGTGATCACGGCAGCCGTTCAGAATGCCCAGCCATGAGGCCCCGGCGCATCGGCCGGGGCCCTCGGATCACCTCCTGTTCGGCGGAACGCCAGGCGCCCATCAGGCCCGGGCGAGCAGGGTCTTGATCGGCTGTCCCGTGCCGTCCTTGGTGACGTAAAACGGCCGCTTCTCGACGTCGAAGGCAGTCCTGGGCCCGATCCCCATCGCGTGCAGGAGGGTCGCGTGCAGGTCGGGGATTGAGACGGGGTCGCGGGTCACCACCAGCGGCCGTTCCGGCGCCGTCTCGCCGTGGACGAGCCCGCGACGGAACCCTCCGCCGAAGATCAGGACCGAGCCCGAGCCGGTGAAGTGCCGGTGCAGGCCGTAATGGATCGGCTTCTGCATCACGTCGGCCTTGGCACGCGACTGATCCTTCGCCGTGCTTCCTGGCACGCCCTCGATCATCATGTCGCGGCTGAACTCGCTGGCGACCACGACCATCGTTCGATCGAGCAGCCCGCGTTCCTCCAGGTCGAGGATGAGCTGGGCGATCGGCTGGTCGATCTGCTTCTTCATCTCGGTGTAGGTGGCGTGCCCGTTCTCATGCGTGTCCCAGCTCAGGAACGGGACGTACTCGGTCGTTACCTCGATGAATCGTGCGCCGGCCTCGGTCAGGCGGCGGGCGAGCAGGCAGCCCTGGCCGAATCGGCCGGTGTTGTAGCGGTCGAAGATGGCTTTCGGCTCCTTCGAGAGGTCGAACGCCTCGCGCTCGGGCGAGTTGAGCAGCCGGTAGGCGTTCTCCATCGCGCGGACGACCGACTGCCGGTGATAGTCGCTGGCCATCCCGGCGAGAGGGCCCTCGTCCATCAGCCGGCGATAGGCTCGCTCTCGACGAGAGAATCGATCGCGGTTGACGCCGCGGGGCGGGCGGACCGCGGCGATCGCGTCGAGCGGGTACGGGATATTGAATGGGCCGTATTCGCTCCCGAAGAAGCCGGCCGTCGTGAACGCCTTCAGCTCCTCGACCTCCCCGTGCCCCTCCAGTCGCTGACCAATGTTAATGAAGGCCGGGATCGCTGGGTTTCTCGGCCCGCGCACCTTCGCGACCCAGGCCCCCAGATGAGGCGCCGCGACGGTCTGTGGCGGGACGTACCCGGTATGCCAGTGATACTGGTGACGCGAGTGGAGGATGTTCCCCAGGTCGGCCACCACGTGCGAGCGAATCAGAACGCCCCGATCCAGCACCGAGGCCGTGTGCTCCAGCCCCTGAGAGATCCTTACGCCGTCGAGCGCCGTCGGGATCGAGGGGAAGGTGCAGAGGATCTTCTCGGCCGGGACGCCGATCTCATACGGGGTGTACCGCTTGGGATCAAACGTCTCGGGCGAGGCCATCCCGCCGGCCAGCCAGAGCAGGATCATGGTGTCGGCCGTCGGCTCAGGCTGTCGTACAGGTTCGGCGGCGGAGACGGGGACCGGCTCGCCGCTTGCGAGGGCCGCGGCCGTCGCCGCACCCATCGCGCGGAGAAACGCCCGACGGCTCCCGTCGGTCCCACGCATCGGATCATCGACGATCATCGGCTCGACTCCTTATCGGATGAGCTGGAATTCGGGGAGGGCCGTCAGAACCCAGAGCAGGTCGGCAAGGCCCTCGGCGGTCGCAGGCGAGCCGAGCAGTTCCCGGGCCGTGGCCCGTTCGCCCGAGGCAGGCTGGCGCCCCAGCGCCTGAATGTAGATCGAATCGATCCATTCGTCGGCGGTTGTTCCGGGACGAGACCGGATCAGGTTCGCCGCGCCTTTCGCCAGGGTATCATTGAAGAGCTGGCCGTTCGAGAGGTCGAGGGCCTCGAGTGTTGTCAGTACGTCGCCCCGCGTTGTCACGACCTGCTCGCGATTCGGTCGGCCGAGCGATCGCATCAGCTCGTCGGATTTCATGAGAGAGGCCCGAAGGTAGCGATGATCGGGCGCCGATGCCTCGCAGGGCGGCCGGCCAGGCGAGTCGGCCTTCGCGGGAGCTATCTTCGTGAGCAACCAGAGAGCGTCGACAAACTGCTCGGCGGTCATGCGCTTGATCTCGGGGCCGCGGAATGCCGGGCTGTCGGGCTGATCCGCCTCACTGGAGATGGCCGGGCTCGACTGGTAAGCCGACGACTCCGCGATGTGCCCGATCAGTGCCTTCAGGTCGTAATCGTGGTCGACGAGATGGTTCGCCAGATAATCGAGCAGGTCGGGACTCCAGGGCTCGTTGGCCATCACGTCGACCGGATGGACGATCCCGCGTCCCATCAGCCGATGCCAGACTCGATTGACGATCGTCCTGGCGAACCAGCCGTTATCGGGGTGGGTGACCATCCCGGCGAGTTTTTCCAGGCGGCGTTCCTGGGACCAGGCTGGGTCGATCGAGCCCAGTTCGGGCCAGAGGAACTTCGGCTGGGCGATTCGTCCGGTCAGCTTGTCGCACCGGGCGATCTCCAGCGGAGACTCTGCGATCACGGCGGCCAGGCCGTAGGCGTCGTTCAGCTTCCATCGGTCGATGAAGCTATCGTGGCACGACGCGCACTTCATGTTGATCCCGAAGAAGACCTGCGAGACATTTTGCGAGAACTGGATCTCGCGGACCTGGCTGGCGTTGACCCGGCCGCGCCACTTGATCCCCTTGATGAACCCTTCCGACTCGGGCTTCGGGCTAATCAGTTCGCGGACGAACCGATCGTACGGCTTGTTGTCGATCAGCGATTGATAGAGCCAGGCCGAGATCTGCTTGCGTCCCCCGTCGATATAGCCCGTGCCCTTGTAGTCATTGCGAAGCAGGTCGTTCCAGAAGGTCAGCCAGTGATCGGCATAGGCCCGTCGGTCGTTCAGGACGCGTCGGATCAATCGGATTCGCTTGTCGGTCGACTCGTCCTTGACAAACGCTTCCAGCTCGCTGGGAGGCGGCAGGAGGCCGATCACGTCGAGGAACAGCCGACGGGCGAAACCGGCGTCGTCGATTGGCCTGGGGAGTGGGATCTTGTGGGCGTTGAGGTAGGTGTCCACCAGCCGGTCGATCGGGTGGTCGCGACCGTCGCGGGCGGCGGGTAGTGTCGGCCGCCGAAGTTTTAGCGGGGCGAAATAGCGCGAGACCTTGAAGCTGAACCCTGGCTCCCAGGAGGCGCCTTCGTCGATCCAGGCGCGGAGCTGGTCGATTTCCGAGGCGGTGAGCCCTGGCCCCTTCTGCGGCATCCGAAAGTCGGGATCCTTGGAGAGAACGCGCTCGATCAACTCGCTCTGTGCCGACTTGCCGAGGACCACCGACTCCGACCGGAGCATGGCCTCGCGCGTGTCCAGCGAGAAGGAACCCTTGTACTTGCCGTCGGTGTGGCACCCCGCGCAATGGGCCCGGATGATTGGAACGATCGTGTGCGCGAAGTCGACGGGTCGAGGTCCTTCGCCCGCCCGGGCGAGGCCCTCGACCATGAGCCATCCGATCGTCGCGCAGGCCAGGATCGCGAACCGCCGATCCGTGGCGGTCTGATGCATTCGGCGGCGTAATCCTCTATCCATCGGCAACCTCCGCAAGGGGTCCGCGGGCCGCCGCCAGGGCCCTGCCGACGGCCCGCGGCGGATCAGTCCGTCAGGTCGAAATCGAAGGGGTTGGAGCCGGGCTTCACCGTCCGCTTCAGGCCCGACTTTTTCGGATCCTCGTACTTCTCGGGGATCGTTCGTTCGACCTTCACCGGCGTCTTCGGAGTATAATCGAGAATCTCCTCCTCATGCGAGAAGATGGAGACCTCGTAATCGCCGACCTCGGCGCCATCGCCCGGGTTTTCGGTCTGCAACTTGTAGGCTCCGGTCTGGTCGATCATGCCCGTGGCATTCCGCTGGCCCGGCTTTGTGGCCACGAACGAGACTGTCCCCTTGGTGACGGGTTTGCCCTTGTAGGTGACGGTTCCCGAGACCGAGGCCATCTCTGGCCCTCCGGCGTCCCCACAGCCCATGGGCACGAGCAGGGCGAGTCCGAGAAAGGGCGCAAGGAGGCTCCGCCGGCGATCGACGCCGGCACGGTTTTGCGATCGCATCGCTGAATTCTCCGCCTGGTGTTCGACGAACGAGTCGCGCCGCGAGATTCTCCCGGCGCGACTCGCCTGGTCCATCCCCTTCCACGCCACGACGAGGTTTGCTCTCCTGATCAGTACGAGTCGGACGAGATGACCTCGCCGATGGCCCGGGTGCTGAGAGCCTGATAGGTGAACATGTTGATCGAGTTCTTGATGAACTTCACCGAGCCGTCGCAGAACGCGAAGTTCGCACCGCCGGGGTGCATGCTCCGGAAGCTGTACCAGTGGAACCAGGTGCCGACGTCGCTGCCGCCCGTCTTGACATTGATGCTCCCCTGGCCCGGCACGATTTTCACATTGGGCGCCAGGTAGTTGAGTGGGATCGCGGTCGAGCCGACCGTGGCGTTGGCCTCGCACCACTCGTTCCACATGGTCACCCCCATGATCTGCTCGCCGGCCAGGAAGGTATTGGAGGTCCCGTCGGTGATCGCCTGGATGCCGACGCCCCAGTCCTGTCGCCAGAAAATACCGGTGCCGGTGGAGTTGGAGGGCGGCTGGGTGATGCTCGCCGGATCGCCGAGCTGCGACCCACGGCAGTAATATCCCTGTGAGGCGCAGAAAATCTGAGTGCCCGCGGGCGCGCCGCAGGCCAGGCAATTGTCGCCGACGCTCCCAACGTACGAGGTTCCCGCCGCCTGCTGGCCGATCACCTCGTCCGAATTGACCGCGTCGATGGCTGGGCTCGGGTCCGACGGGCAGAGGAGTCCATTGATCACCGTCATGCGGACGGTCGAGTTCTGCTGGCCTAAACCCTGCTTCCAGTTACAGATCTGGTAGGTCCCCCACATGAAGCTGAAATTGATGTTGTTGTAAAGAGGTTGCTGTTCCATCGTGGGAAGGACGAACACGATCCAGCTCGAGTTGTTCCAGTAGTAGGTGTTCGTGGCGTAGCAGGGGTGCAGGTAGAGGTTCGAGGGGAACTGGTTGGCGATCTGGTGGTAGTTGTGGCAGGCCAACCCCAGTTGCTTGAGGTTGTTGACGCACTGGGCGCGTCGAGCGGCCTCGCGAGCTGCCTGGACCGCGGGCAACAGCAGGGCGATCAGGACTGCGATGATCGCGATCACCACAAGTAGCTCGATCAGCGTGAAGCCTCGGCGTTCTCTCGATCCGAGCATGACGAGAAACTCCCACACGAAGAGAGACGATGTGGAGAATTGGAAACCTCAACCTATCTGCGACATGTTGGGTCGTCAAGGCACTACAAATCGGGAAACAATTCGGATTCCCCTGGTCCTGGTGCGTCCGAATGCGATGGGCCAGTCATTGCGGTGCTGCCCCGTTCTCGTTCGGCCGGTGTCATGCTAGGATGATCCCGTAAAGGGCTTCGCCGAGGGAAGGACCGGGGGGGTGTGGGCCGATGCCAGCCGTTGTCTCGTGTCAGTGCGGGGCCCGCGTTCGGGTTCCCGACGCTCCGGCCGCGGTGGCCGCACGATGCCCGAGGTGCAAGGCTGAGCTGCCCCGACCTGGCGCCGGGCCAATCGTCGCTTCCGATCTTTCGTCGCCGGGTGGGATTGGTGCCATCTGCCCGATCTGCCAGACAGGAATCGGGGCCGGCGAGCCGGTTCTCGCCTGTCCGCTTTGCGAGCAGGTCCACCACCGCGAGTGCTGGGACGACGTCGGCGGCTGCGCGACCTACGGCTGCGAGAACGCCCCGAAGGCCGAGAAGCCCGCGCCCGCCCAGGCCCCACTCTCGGCCTGGGGAGATACCAAGAAATGCCCTGCCTGCGGCGAGACCATCAAGGCGATTGCCCTGAGGTGCCGATACTGCGGGACTGACTTCGACACGGTCGATCCTCTGAGCCTGAAGGATCTTCGCCGGAAGGTCGACCGCGAGGAGCGGCTCCAGGCGACCCGGGCGACTGTCGTGACGATCTTCGTCCTGAGCATCCTGGGATGTCCGGCGCCGATCATGGTTTTTGTCGCGCCGCTCTTCGTGATTCCGAAACGAGCGACGATCGCCAGGGCCGGGCCGATCTACGCGGTCATGGGGTATTCCGCCATCGGGATTTCGGTCTTATATTCGATCATGATTCTGGGCGTCGTGCTGTTCTCGCGATGACCGGACGCGAGCGATCGGAGGGAGGGGCCCTTGGGCACGTCGACGGGCAGATCGGTGGCGGCCTCGGACCGCGAGGCGGGTGTGGGCTGCCCTCACTGTGGCGCCGAGGTTGGACGAGGAGAGGCGGTCGTTGTTTGCCGGTCGTGCGGGACGGTCCATCACGACCGGTGCTGGGACTCGCACGATGGCTGCGGGTCGTATCACTGTGCCCCGGCGCGTCGGGTGGCGCCCGAATCGAATGCCGATGGGCCGGTCCTCCGGATCACAGCGAACGAGATCGACCGGGTGGTTCCACTGGCCGCGGCTGGGTTACCGCATCGCTCGATCCGAGGTGGTCCGCCACCGCTCCCCAGCGGCCCGCGCCGGGTTCCGTTGAGTCGGCTCGCGATGGCCTCGCTGGTCTGCGGGATCGCCGGCATCCCGCTCTTCGGCCTGTTGACGGGCGTGGTGGCGGTGCTGCTCGGCGTCCTGGCGCTGGGCGCGATTCAGTCGGGCGCTCGCCGAGGGCTCGGGCTGGCCGTACCAGGGCTGTTGCTCGGGGTTGTGGACGTCGGTCTCTGGGCGATCCTGCTCTCGACGATCTCCCTGCCCGCGATGGTCGGCGAGCCGATGATGGGCGGCTCGCCCGACATCGATTCGATCCGGGAGCTCGATGCGCCGCTTCAGCGTGCGATGCGGGCGAACGTCCTGATCGAGCGTCGGGAGGGGCTGGCGATCCTGGGAGGGCGGGCGATCGGCTCGGGCGTGATCCTTCGGATCGATCGCGGCGAGGCACTGATCGTCACCAATCGCCACGTTGTCGACTCGAAGTTCCCGTCCACGAACGATGGGACTCCGGGGCAGCTCACCCGGCTCGATCCGATGACGGTTCGCATTCTAGGCCAGCCTGAGACGACCGGGCATGTCGTCTGGATGGCTCCTGGCGAGATCGACCTGGCGCTGATCCGATGCCCGGCGCCGGTGTCGACGTTCGCGCAGTCGGCACTCTGGTCGGTCGGTCGGGCGATGCGGGTGGGCGAGCGGGTCTTTGCGATCGGCAACCCGCATCATCTCGGATGGACGCATACCCAGGGCGTCATCTCGCAGTTCCGGTCGCGGGATTACGACGGCCGTCGGGTCCGTGTGATCCAGACCCAGGCCGCCATCAACCCTGGGAACAGCGGCGGCGGGCTTTACGACGAGCAAGGGTATTGCCTGGGGATCAACACCTGGACGGCCGACAAGAGCATCTCCGAGGGGATCGGCTTTGCGATTGCCCTGGATACCCTCGATGAGCTTGCGCCGTCGCCGTTGCGCGAGGCCAGGTCCGAGGTCTCGCCGAAGGGGGCTACCTCGCCATGAGCACCGTCCGGTTGAAGCGGCTCCAGGCGGATTATGAGAAGCTGCGGGATTACGTGAACCGGCATCCCCGGTTGCAGTTGATCCAGGCGGATGGGACGCCACCGGAGCGCTACCAGCTTGAGTATCGGATTCGGAGTCTGCGTCAGGCGGATGACGACCTGAAGACGATCAAGAGCCACATGGTGGAAATCGCGCTGCCGCTGAGCTACCCGAAGATGGCGCCTCAGTGTCGAATGCTCACGCCAATCTTCCACCCGAACATTGCCCCGCATGCGATCTGCATCGGCGACCACTGGAGTCCGGGCGAGCCGCTCTGGTCAATCGTGGCCCGAATCGGCGAGATGATCGCGTATCAGAGCTATAACACCAAGAGCCCGCTCAACGGCGAGGCGGCTCGTTGGGTCGAGTCGCACGTGGACGAGCTGCCGCTTGATCCGGTCAGCCTGATGCCCGAGGAGGATCGATCGCAGGCGTTGGTCTCTCCAGCGGTTCCTCGCCAGGCCCAGGTTGTGACTCCGCCGATTCCGCCGCCGCTCCCGATACCGGCGGCGGAATCGGCGGAGCGGAGGTTTGCCTGTCCGCACTGCGAGGCTCCCTCGCGATGGCGGCCGGAGCTGGCCGGAAAGCAGTTGCGATGTCCCCGATGCCGGAACGTGTTCCGATGCCCGACCTGAGCCCGGTCGTCCCTACCGACCGTCCCGAGACATCCTGGGAGGCCCCGGCATGGCCGGTCGATGACGACGAGGCCGAGGGTCCTGGTCTGCGCCGGCATCGCGAGGTGCTAATGGCCGCAATCCTCGCGATGGCTTTCGCGTTTGCGATGGTCGAGGTGCCGGAGGGGCGCGTCGCGGTCCGCGGCTTTCCGGATCATCCCCTGCCCGAGACCTGCGGGGCGCGAAGCCTGTTCGGCGTTCGATGTCCGGGCTGCGGCCTCACGCGGTCGTTCATCCACCTGGCCGAGGGAGACTGGCGGGCCTCCTGGCGATCGCATCGACTCGGCTGGATGATCGCGGCCCTGGTCGCCTTCCAGATCCCTTACCGAATGCTCGCGATCCTTCAACCCAAACGTAGCCCAATCTCCACACGATGGACTGGGAGGATTGCGTGGGCCGTGATCGCGCTTTTGCTGGCCAACTGGCTGGTGGAAGTTGTTGCGGGTCGGCTGACGTCGTTATAGTGTCGAGACCATCATGGGCTCCAGGCCGGGATTGGTGTCCGTTGGGCACCCGGCTGGAGACGCCGCATGTCGAGCTGTGAGGGCGACGAGGATGTCCGGCTCCGCCTCCACCACCGAGATCAACCCGTTGCGCCAGGCCCTTCCGAGGACGCAGGTCCCGGAGCCGTCGGCCATCGTGCTCTTCGGGGCGACGGGCGATCTGGCCCATCGAAAGCTGGTCCCGGCGCTCTTTCGGCTGGCCCAGAGCGGCCACCTGCCCTCGGAGTGCGCCATTGTCGGCTTCGCCCGCCGCGACTGGACCGACGACGACCTTCGCGCCGAGTATCGCAAGACCCTCGCGAAGGAGATCGGCGGTCCCGATTTCGACGCCCTTTGGGCCCAGTTCGCTCCCCGACTGGTCTTCTCGCCCGGGACCTTCGACGACCCCGCCTCGTTCCACCGACTGAAGAAAACCCTCGACGAGATCGACCGGACCCACAACACGCGGGGCAACCGCGTGTATTACCTCGCGGTCTCGCCCGAATTCTTCTCGACCATCATCGAGCACCTGGGATCCGCCGACCTGATCTACCCGTGGCAGCAGTCGAGCCCCTGGAGCCGGGTCGTCATCGAGAAGCCGTTCGGCCACGACCTGGAAAGCGCCCGGGCGCTGAACCTCGACGTCTCGCACGTCCTGGATGAGAGCCAGGTCTACCGGATCGACCACTACCTCGGCAAGGAGACCGTCCAGAACATCCTGGCCCTTCGGTTCGGCAACTCGATCTTCGAGCCGACCTGGGATCGCCGATACGTCCACTCGGTGCAGGTCACGGTCGCCGAGGAGGTCGGGATGGCGGGTGGTCGGGGAGCCTATTACGACACCGCCGGCACGATCCGCGACATGGTCCAGAACCATATGATGCAGCTCCTCTGCCTCGTCGCGATGGAGCCGCCGGTGAACCTCTCGGCCGACGCCGTTCGCAACGAGAAGGTGAAGGTACTGCAAGCTCTGCCGAAGTGGACGCCCGAGGACGTTCGGCGGAACGTGATCCGCGCTCAGTACACCGCCGGGTCGATCCACGGAGCCGAGGTCCCCGGATACCGCCAGGAGAAGGGCGTCAACCCAGAGTCGACCACCGACAGCTACGTGGCGATCCGCCTCGAGCTGAACAACTGGCGGTGGGCGGGTGTCCCGTTCTTCCTCCGGACCGGCAAGCGGCTGCCGAAGCGGGCCACCGAGATCGCGATCCAGTTCCGCCGCCCGCCGACGCAGCTCTTCGAGCATGAGGGAGACGGGCACGCCGAGGGAAATCAGCTCGTCCTGCGCATCCAGCCGAACGAGGGCGCTAGCCTCACGTTCGAGGCGAAGATCCCCGGCTCTCGTCGGCGGTTGCAGGACGTCCGGATGGACTTCCGATATGGGACCGCGTTCGCCGTTCCGCCGCCCGAGGCGTACGAGCGGCTGCTCCTGGATTCGATGCTCGGCGATCAGTCGCTGTACACCCGGACCGACGAGGTCGAGAGCGCCTGGCGGTTCATCACGCAGATCCTCGACGCCTGGAAGATTCCCGGTATGCCGAGACCGGATGAATACGTCGCCGGTAGCTGGGGCCCCGAGTCGGCCGACGCCCTGATCGCCCGCGACGGGGCAAGATGGCGGCGGCTGTAAGCACCAGGCCTTCCTCTCGCCGACCCGTTCCGGCGCTGAGTTCTCGAAGACGGAGACCGCACCGATGCCCGACGCGATGACCGACTCGTTCCTGGAGGGGCAGGGGATCCCGGTCGAACTCGGCCGGGTCGAAACCGAGCTGACGAAGCTCTGGGGACCGGCCGCCGAGCAGGCCGGCGGGCCGGAGCTGGAGAACCCGCACGTCACCCGGATCGCTCTTGCGAACCTGGTCGTCGAGAGCCTCGATGCCGCCTGCGAGTCGCTCTCGTCGGTTCTGGAAACCGTCGTCACGCAGTTCCCCTGCCGGACGATCGTCCTCCGGGGCTCGGACGATGCGGGGCGGCGGATCGCCGCGGAGGTCTCGGCCGTCTGCCATCTGCCGGCTCCTGGGATGCCGCAGGTCTGCTCCGAACGGATCGTGCTGCGGGCGGGTCGCGAGGGGATCGACCTGATCCCTGGCGCCGTCCTTCCGCTGCTCGAGGCCGAGCTGCCGATGGTCCTCTGGTGGAACGGCGACCCTCGCGAGCACGAAACCCTCTTCCGCGGACTGGCCAGCGAGTGCTCGCGACTGGTCCTCGACCTGCCTGATCCATCGGCCGAGGTCGACGCCCTCCGCCTGGGACTCGACCCGGCCGTCTGTCCGTTCAGTCGCGATGTCGCCTGGTTCGGCCTGCACCGATGGCGGGAGCTGGTCGCCTCGTTCTTCGACCCGCCCTGTCCCGCCGACACGCTCGCCCGGATCGACTCGGTCCAGATTCAAACCTTCGTCCCGGCAGCCGACTTCGGCCGGACGCCCCGGATCGCGGTCTGGCTGGCCTCATGGCTCGCCGGTCAGCTCGGGTGGGAGCCGAAGGGGCGGCCCGAGGTGACGAGCTCGTTCGATCAGATGACCGTCCGGGCCACCTTCCAGGGCTCGAGGGCCGAGGTCGTCGTCCAGATCGCGACCCATTCCGATGCCTCCGGCCGGATCCCCGAGCCGAGGATCGCCGGGCTGACGATCACGGGACGGGGCGACAACGGCGGAGTCGAGCGGTTTAGCCTCGATCGCCCCTCGATCGATTCGACCGCGGTCCGGGTCGATGCCGAGAACGCCGAGTGCTGCCGGCTTCCCTGGCTGGTCGAGGCCCCCGAACTCGATCAGGCCCACCGGATCGCCGCGGCGCTCGAGTCGTCGCGGATCGATCCGCCGTTCCACAACGCCCTGCCGATCGCCATCTGGTTGATGGAACAGGGCGGCTGAGTCCAGACGATCAGAGGAAGACGCTGGTCACGCGGACGCCGAGGTCCGTGTCGATCAGGATCAACTCGCCCCGGGCGACGAGCCGGCCGTTGGAGGTCAGCTCGACCGGGGCTCGGGAGTGCCGGCCCAGCTCGACGACATCGCCCGGCTTGAGGTCGGCCAGTCGAGAGAGGGTCAGGTTCACCCGCCCCAGCTCGACGGCCAGCGTCACCGGGACGTCGAGCGGTGAGGCGTCGGGGGCGGTCGGGTTCGGGGCAGTCGGCTGGCTCATCGGTCGGGTTTCCTTCGCGGGGACGAGGATGGGTTCACGCGGGCCCGGCTCGCGCCGGGGGCTGCCTTCGAGACGGATCAGCCGCCCGCCGGAGTCGGCGACCGGCCGGGCCGGAATGAGGAGGCGACCGGCCGAATCGTCGAGGTCCACGACCAGTTCGATCGGGCCGTCCGGGCTGCCGGGCGTCCCGGAGAGTCGCGTCTCGGTGAGCGGCAGCACGCCGCCGACCTTCAGCCGCTTCAGCCCCTGCCGCAGGTCGATCGTTCCGGCGAGCGCCCGCCACGAGGCGGCCAGCTCATCCCGCCTGGCCGACCCGGTTGCGGGAAGCGGTCGAGCCGATCCAGGGAGCCCAGTCGCCTCGAACCAGGGCCGGGCCATTGCCTCGGGAATCCACAATCGGACCGAGCCCGAGACCGTCCCGATCCGGACGCCCCACCGGACCGTGATCAGAGCCCCCAGTCCGGTCGGGTCGAACGGGTCGGGGCCGGCCCGGTCGAGCCGGATGCTCGTCGAGTCGAGGGCGTCGAGGGCCCGAAGGACCAAAAACGTCCAGATCCCCCACTCGACCGGCGTCAACTGATGCCGGGTCTCGCCGAACGCCCGATCGTAGCCGAGCAGCCGGTCGACGACCGAATGCGCCAGAGCGTTCTCGATCCCGATCGCCAGGCGAGTGCCGAGAGTCGGCGCGGTCAAATGCGCGATCATCCCGGGCCGGTTCAGCCCCGATGCTCGCCAGAAGACCTCCGGCCGATCCACTACGACCGAGCCTCCACAACCGACCTGCAACCACTCGAGCGCGGCAGGAAACTGTCCGTCTTTCGTCCAGACCGATAACCACCGCTCGACCCGAACCTGCCGCGCCGAGTACCGCGGCAGCCAGTCCAACGGACCCTCGGCCGCGTCCGGTCCTGGCGGCGGGTCGATCCGCGGATGCGTCTCTCCTGCCAGGTCGATCGTCGAGATCGTCTCTTCGCTCAACGGACCCGATCTCCCTGAACTGGTGGATGCACTCCGGAAGTCGATGCGCCCGTCATCCTACCGGAATCGGGGAGTCTCCTGAAGCCATCGGACACCCACACCTCAGCTCTCGGTAGTTCCTCGCTGGATCACCCTGGAGAGCGGCGCGCTGGAGTCGTGAACTTGGGCAAGGGCCATGGCTTTCTTGAGTTTGGCCCATAATCTTAAATCATAGTGTCGACCGTTCGCCAGGTCCGGGATCCTGGGCGGAACAGGGAGTCGAAAGGAATCCGTGGACGTTGTCACGGCGGATACCTGGTCGATCTAGCCTTGGCTCCCAACGTCCTTTCCGCTGGTCCAGGAGGGGTGAGCGTGCTGAGATTTTTCGGTCGTCGGCGTCGGGAGCAGGAGATCCGCTCGCGACCTTTCCCGCCTGACTGGTACTCGGTCGTGGTTCGGAATGCCGCGTTCAGCCGGCGGCTCTCCGAGGACGACCGCCGCGAGTTGCTCGGGCACATCCAGGTCTTTCTGGGCGAGAAGGTTTTCGAGGGTTGTAACGGCCTCGAAGTCACCGACGAGATCCGCCTGACGATCGCCGCGCACGCCTGCCGGCTCCTGCTCCGTCGAGGAGCCGACGTCTTCCCCCGGCTGATCACGGTCCTTGTTTATCCGTCGGCCTACGTGGCGAGGGACGTCGAGCCGATCGCCGGCGGCGGCGTGCTGGAGGGGGAAGTCGTCCGGCTTGGCGAGGCGTGGAGGGATGGCGTCGCGGTCCTCTCCTGGGAGAATGTGCAATCCATGGCGAGGGGCCAGACGCCCGGACAGAACCTGATCCTTCACGAGTTCGCCCACATCCTCGACATGGAAGACGGCGCCTCCGACGGAACGCCGATCCTCGCCGACCGCGGACTGTACGCCGCCTGGTCCACCGTGATGGAGGACGAATACGAACGCCTTCGCCGGCTCGATCATCTTGGCCGCTACTCGGTTCTCGATCCTTATGGCGCGACGAATCCGGCCGAGTTCTTCGCCGTCGCCACCGAGGCGTTCTTTGAGAAGTCGACCGTCCTGAAGCGGCGGCATCCCGAGCTTTACGAGGTCTTGATGTCCTTCTATCGGCACGATCCGGCCGAGGCCGGTTGAGACCCGTTCAAATCGTCGGCGTGACGATCGGGAAGGATCCCTCGCGGTGCTGCCTCGCCCGCTCGACGTAATGCCGCCAGCCGTGCTCCAGGCGAGCGGCGGTCGGCTCGTCAACGGGGCGCAAGACCTTCGCCGGAAGGCCGACAACCAGCGAGCCGGGGGGAATGTTCATCCCTTCCAGCACGACCGCCCCCGCGCCGATCACTGAACCCCGGCCGACGACGGCTCCGTTCAGCACGATCGCGCCCATGCCGATCAGGCAATCGTCCTCGATGGTGCAGCCGTGCAGGATCACCCGGTGGCCGACCGTCACCCGATCGCCGACCATGCACGGGACGCCCGGGTCGGCGTGGATCATGGTCAGATCCTGGATGTTGGTCTGAGCGCCGATCGTGATCCGATCGGTGTCGCCACGGAGGACCGCGTTGTACCAGACGCTCGACTCGTGGCCGAGGTGGACGTCTCCCAGCACGATCGCGCCGGGGGCGATGAAGGCGGAGGGGTCGATCATCAGTGCGATTCCTCGGGGACGAGCAGGTGGACGACTTGCCCGCGGTGGTCGGAGTGCGGGCCTTGGAAGAAGGCGTCGGATCGGATCCGCAATCGAGAGCCGACCCAGACGTGATCGATATCATAAACCGGGACCCAGGCCGGGAACGTCCCTCGCCACCCGGGCGCGAACCGCCCCGCCAGCCGATAGCCGAGCCCCGTCAGGCCATCGAAGCCCAGACTCCGCGCGGGAGTGTTGAAATCGCCGAGAATCAGGTCGAACGGGCGCCCGGCGAGCTCGGCCTCGCGGGAGGTCGCGGCGACGGCGCCGAGGAAGGGTAATCGCGATTGCGTCGGCCGGCTCATCCCGTCGACGACCAGCAGGCGGATTCGGCGGCCGTCGACCCTGGCCTCGACCGCCATCCCCGCGCCGCCGGAGAAGCGAAAGGACCCTTCCAATCGGATCGGCCAGCGCGAGACGACCACCAGATGATACCAGTACGGGCTCGTCGGCTCATTCCGAACGTCGACGGAAGACGCCCCCGTTCCGAGGTCGTGGACGAGCGAGGCGATCCACTCGGCTGGCGGGGCCTCGCTCAGGACGATCAGGTCGGGATTCCTCGCAAGCAGATCGGCGCGCTGGTCGGACCAGGTCTGCGGGCTCCGAAACAGTCCGCCGCCCCAGAGAACATTTTCGTGCAGGACGATGACCTCGCGATCAGCGGGGCGAGGTTCTTCCGAGCCGCCGGTGCCGAGCATCGTGGCCGATGACCAGGCGACCGCCGCCGCGCCCATCGCCGCGAGTACGAACCTCGGCCTCGAAATTGCCCGGCCCCGGCACGACAGGTCGACGGCCAGGGCGATCGCGCCGACCATCGGCAAGGGGATGTACATCAGGAGCGCCGACGCCGGGACCGGATCGCGGACGAACTGGCCGACCAGCCCGGCCGCGATCATTGCGGCGAGTCCCATCGCGCCGGCATTCAGCATCCAGCACAGGGCCCGACGCTTCCACGAGGGCGGCGCGGGGGGTGGGTCGTTGCGGTGAGTCGCCTCGATCATCGGTCCTCGTTCGACTGGGTGTTGCATAAGGAAGCCAACGCAGTCGGCTCAACATGCCCCAGGCCTTTAGGCCATGAGGGCCGCGAAGTTTACTTTTTTATGCGACGCTCGGTAAGACGATCTCGGCGGTTGTGTGATACTTCTGGAGCGCGTCACTGTTGGATGGCCGATTTCTCAGACCGACCCGACGCGCCAGCGAGGGTCTTCGTGTCGGAACCCTCGCTGGCGCGTTGGGTTGATAGGAGGAGTCTGCTCCCACCAGCATCGTCCACGCAACCGTT
>DAIDKV010000108.1 GCA_027449865.1 Planctomycetales bacterium | reverse complement strand
CTGGTCGTATCCTGGGCATGTCCCGATCACCGTTTCGCCGGGCCCTCGCCGATCACGTAGGCGAGCTGCGTGTAGGCGTTCAGGCGGTAATCGGGCGACTTGACCGAGCGGGCGAGTTCCATCGCGCGGGCGAGGTGTCCTCGCGAGGCCAGCAGGGCGACGATCTGCGGCAGGACCATTTTCCGCTGGGGTTCGGGCAGGGACTGCAACGCTCGAACCGCCTCGTCCACGTCGCCGAGGTTCGCCAGTGCAAACCCGCGCATTTCACCACGCTTGAAGGTGATGAACTGCGGGTGCAACTCGATGTCGTAGTCGAGGAACTGGTAGCGGCCGAGGCGTCCCGTCAGTGCGACCTTGCCGGGCAAGGTTTTCTCGGGCCCGGTCCAGACGAGACAGTCGGCGGCCTCTCGTCGGGCACGGGTAGTGCCCGTCGCGTCGCCGGTTTTCTCGCAGGCCCGGGCCAGCGCGGAGAGTGCCCGCGATTTCTCCAGCCCCGGATAGCTCCGAATGGCCTCGATGGTCTTCCGGGCGCCAGCGAAGTCTCCGGCGAGCGCCTGGTCCTCGGCGAGCATGGAGAGCACCCGCGACCGACGCGGCTCAGGCTGAACCAGAGCGACCGGGAGAGCGCGGGTGAGGACCGCCCGCGCGGCATCGGGGTGTCCGCACTCGACCCACTTCCGGGCGATCATGATCTGAGCGACGAGTCGCTGGTCGTCGGCCCCGATGGGGTTGGCGATGGCGTCGGCTTCTTCCAGGGTCGAGGCGGCGCCGGTCCGGTCGCCGCCCTCGGCCCGGTCGCCCGCGATAATGGCCAGCGTGATCGGCTTGACGGCCTCGTAGTATCCGTCGATCGTGCCGGTCTCGTCCGACCTGTGAACCTCGGGGATCGACCGCGCGATGGCGAGCGCACCGCCGACGTCGCCGGCGCGGGTTGTGAGATGCGCCAGGACGGCGAGGGACCGCGCCTGGTCCTTTGGCCTGCCCGAAGCACGGATCGCCTCGGCCAGTTTCGGTGCGACGGCTCGGGTCGTGGCTGGGTCTTTCGGAACCTTCCAGGCGTCGCCAATGAGGATGTCGATCCCGGCCTCTTCGGGCATGCCGGGGCCTTTCTCGGGGGCTGCGAGGCTGCCAAGAATCGAAAGGATCGCGTCGGATCGAGCCCCGGATTCGATCTCGGGGAGCAAAGCCAGGGCCTTGTCCGTAGCACCCGATTCGAAGAGAAATCCCGCGATGAAGGTCTGGAGCATCGACCGGATCTTCGGATCGTCCACCGTCGCAATCCCACGCCGGGCCCGCTCGATAAGGGTACGACCGCCGGCGGGATCGCCGGCCTTGATGAGATAGCGTCCGAAAGCGGCCAGAAGCGCCGATTTCACAGGCTCCTGGCTCGTCTCGATGTCGGCGACCAGGCGACGGACCAGCGCGCGGGCCGGCTCCAGTTCACCGAGTCCGATGTACTGTTCCAGGAGCGACTGCGCCGTCCCTCCCACGATCTCGTCTTCGATCTCGTCTTCCTCATCAAGAGCGACGGGCCGATCGGGTGATTCCGCGTCCTCAAGCTCCTCACGCGCAGCCTCAAGCTCTTCACGCGCGACTCGCTCGAAAGACCTGCGGACGGCGCCGTGATCGAGGGCGTCGAAGAGACGGCCTGCCCGGACGAGCGCCGCGTGGGCGCCGGCTGGGTCGCCGGCATCGCGCCGGACCTCGGCCGACGAGATCAGGGCTTCCAGTCGCACCCAGGCCCGAAGATCCACCTTCGCCCCTGCCTTCGAGGGCGGCAGATCGGCCAGTCCATCGAGCCGGCGTAGGGTCTCGCGTGCAGCGGCAGGATCGCCGAGCCTTGCCTGAGATTGTGCGACACGAATGAAGACATAATCCCTGGGCTCGTAAGGTCCCGGGCCGTCCGGCATCGCTGCCGCGTCCTCCGCCAGACGTTTCAGGATGCCGAACGCCTCGCTCTTCGAGTCGGGACGGGCCGGCTCGCTCGCGCGGGCCCCCCACGCGAAGGCCACCCCGGCCGCCGCGACGGCCAGCAGGCCCAGTCCTTCCGATAGAGTCCATTTCATGGGACGATCCTCCATGTCCAGAATCCGACGAATCCTTGTCGAGAGCGGTCGACGGGCCATCGCCATCGCCATCGGCGAGGGCCCCACGCCGGCCAGCGCGGCGAGCATCCGGGCGTAGTCGCGAGGCCGCCCGGTCTGCTCGATCACGATCCGATCGCAGCAGAGTTCGCGCTCCAGGGCGATCCAGCCCGAGAGCCACCACGTCACCGGGTGGAAGAACAGGAGCGATTCGGCGATCCGCTGCAAGATCGCCACGAGGTTATCGAAACGCTTCACATGGGCCAGTTCGTGCAGGAGCGCCATTTCGAGCTGGTCAATGTCCCACCCGGTCATCGCCGCGGGCGGGAGCAGGATCATCGGCCGGACGACGCCGATCAGCACCGGCATCGCAATCCGGTCGCAGGCCGCGACCACGACCCGACGCGCGATCCCCAACTGTTCGGCCATCGCCCGGCATCGATCGACGATCAAACGATCCTCGATCGGACGGCTCGACCGTCGGAGCCCCTCGACGCCGATCAGCCCCGCCCCGACCATCGTCAGCGTGACCATCGATCCGAGGATCCAGAAGCCGGGCAGGTAGCCGACGACCCGATCGAGCAGTCTCGGTGCGGGAACGTCTGGGAGTGCGAACGGGAGATCGCTCGAAGGCGTCTTCGGACGCGCCGGTTCCCTGTATCGTCCCGTCAAGGGATCGGCCGATCTTGCGGTGATCTCCGCAGGAATCGAAAGCCTCGCCACCGTTGGGACAGGTCGATAAAGCCAGGCAACGAGAGCGATCGGTGCCACCGAAAAGGCCAGCAGCGCGGCGACCGCGACCCCGTGGCGGATCTCCGGGCTCGTGCGTTGAAGGAGCCGTCGTAGCGGCGCCAGGGCGATCCACGCGACCGCCCCGATCCAGAGCAGATGGAGCATGGTCCATCCGGCGGCGATCCACGCGGGCGAGTTCGGGATACCCAGACTCATCGACCACCCCCCTTCTTCGAGGGCTTCCGAGGGGGCGATTCGAGCATCGCCCGGATCTCCTCGCGGTCGCGGTCGTCGAGGGCTCCCTCCTCGATCAGGTGGGCGACCAGCCGGCGCGCCGAGCCGTCGAAGACATGCTGAACGAGCTTGCCGAGCATCCCCGAGGCGGCCGAGTCCCGGCTGGTCGCGGCCGACCAGAGGTATCCGCGCGGGCCGTCGGCGCGGGCGACCAGCCCCTTGGCGAGCATCGTCTTGAGGGTCGTGGCGATCGTCGTGAGCGCCACCGGCCGGTTCTCCTGGATCGCGGCGTGGATCGGCCCCAGCCCGCTCGGGCCGAGGTCCCAGAGCACGCGCAGAACCTCCAGCTCGGCGTCGGTCGGCTGGGTGCTGGGCGGTCGGGCCATGGAAGCTCCTTCTCCCCTGGAGGATTCTTCGGTGCGGCGAGCGATCGTCTGCGGTTTCTACAGAATACGAAACGATCGGTCAACCTCAGTCGATCCGAGGAGTGGTCTCAGCGTCCCGGCCCGGACGTGAGCAGGTAGACGGCGAACGAGGCGAGCCAGTGCTCGCCCTCGTAGTGTCCGCTGGCGACCTGCCCGAGCGCCGAGGCCGCATGCCGCGCGGCCGAGCGCTCCAGGTTGGCCCGGACGGGATCGTCGGCCGGAATCGCCGAGGCGATGCTCCGGAGGCACCACGCCCGGCTGAGGTTCAGGCCGTCGAGGTGGACGAGCTGCGGGTCGGACCGATCGGTGACGATGGCCGGCTCGAAGAGCGATCGTGGCTCGTCCTTCGCGGCACCCGGGACGAAACGGGCGAACCAGGCCCGGAATTCGCCGGACGGCAGGACCCTGCGCATCAGGTCGGCCTCGATCAGCGTCGGCGAGAAGAAGTCGGCGCCCGAGGGCTCCCACTTCGCGGGGGCGTCGGCATCGCCGAAGAAGTACGCCCGCGCCCGCTCCTCGACGAGCTTCTTCAGCCGATCGTCGCCGACGGCCCGCGCGTAGTCGTGGGCGAACGCCAGCCCGAACGCCGTGTTCGGATGCACGCCCGTCCGGATCGGATAGGTCTGCTTCGGGAGGAAGTCGAGGTAGCGCGCGACGATCGCCTCAGCGAGCGGGCGCAGGTTCGTCGACCAGACGCGGGCGTCGGGATCGTCCCAGCCGTGCAGCTCCTCGGCGAGCTTGAGCAGCCAGGCCCATCCGTACGTCCGCTCGAACGACTTGCTCTCCTTCCGGGCGAAGTAATCAGCCTCGGCGCGGAGCTTCTCGGTGGTAAAGTGGCTGCCCAGCATTGCCCGGATTTGCCTGGCTTCTGCCAGGTCGGGGAACGTCCGGAGGAGCCGAACAAGCATCCAGTGCCCGTGGACCGACGAATGCCAGTCGTAGCAGCCGAAGAACGACGGATGGAGGGCCTGCGGACCCCGCACGTCGCCCGGGCTGCCCATGACATGGTCGAGCTTGTTCGGGTACTCGCGGTCGATCCCCTTCATCGCGAGCTGGGCGAAGTTGGCCGCCTGCTCTCGGGTCAGTGGTGGAATGGCCTCACCGGACCTTCCAGCGCACGAAAGGGCTATCACGAGAGAGATCGCAATGGAGCAGAGTCGCATGGTGGCGGGGATCCTCTCTCGGTTCTCAGACCCGATCCGACGACTCGTGCGGCATGTTGTTCCTCAAACTGTCGGACCGGAGCATGTCCTTCAAAAACGTCCGAAAGCGACTTCAGGTTCATTTTCGGGGGCCGCCGGGCGGTTCGGCGCGGTCAAACTGCCAGGCTCGCGGGATGAAGAGATCGCGCGACCACTGACGGACACCCATTCCCCGACGACGAAGGGCCTGGTGCAGTCCCTGCATGGCTTTCCAGGACCGGTCGAAACTGGAATAGCTCAGCCAGCCGGCAAAACGTCCGTCGTCGATTTGTGCTCGCGAGTTGATCGCCCGGGTGCCAATGATCGTAGCATCCAGGATCTCGCTCAGAACGGTCAGGATTTCCTCCGAGCCCTGAATGTCGGCGTTTGACGCGTGACCGGCAACGTCGGGCCAACTCAGGTTCAAGCTGCAACTCAGGAACCTCTGCTCCTCGGGGACAGACTGGCCCAGCCAGAGAACGCCGGCGTCGTCCCACTGGTAGCGAACGCAGAGGTGTTCGATGGCTACGAGGTGCGCTGGGTCGATGTCCTTGTCGTGGAGGCCGGCGTGGACGGTCTCGGCACCTGGCTCAGGGCGGACACGGGCCGCGCCTGGAGCAGCGGTCGGGACGGTGCGATCGGGGCGGCTCTCGAAGTGGGCGGCGCGGACAACCCGTGCCGAGCAGAGGAGTTCGTACGATTGACTGAGAATTCGGAAGGTCCAGTCCTCGCCTCCCTTGTCGGGATGGTAAACCTTGGCCTTGGCCCGATAGGCTTCTCGGATCTGTTCCAGGGAGGCGTCGGCGGGAACGCCCAGGACTTTCAGCGGGTCGATCTCGAAGCTGAACTGAGACACGTCTCGGTCTCCGGGCGGCGGTGTTGGGGCCGGATGTTCGCCAGGATCAGAGCGTCGCCAATCGGCCTGCGCCGGGCCCCGGGTCAGTGTGGAGGCGGCTGTCGACCGTTGGAGAGACGTCGCCGGAGATACGAGGCCCGTTCGACGTTCCGCTCTTCGAAGCCCAGTTCCGAACCCCGGAGTTTTTGCAAGAACGCTGGCTGGGTCTGGATGAAAAGCTCGTTCACAGTGGCAATCGAGAGGTCATCGATCAGGCCCAGATTGATACCCATGCGCACGCTTGACAGCAGAAGCATAGTTTCTTCGCTGGAGATCGTCTGGGCTGTCTTCAAGACGCCGTAGGCGCGGCTCACCTGGTCGTGGAGGTGCTGCCGTCGTTCGGTCAGGAGAGTCTGGCGAGCATTTCGCTCATACTGGAGAACCTGGGGGACGACGTCAGTGAGGATCTTGATGAGCTCAGGCTCCGACTTGCCGAGGGTCTGCTGGTTGGAGATCTGGTAGAAGTCGCCGGAGGCCTGGCTTCCTTCACCGTAGAGTCCGCGCACGGCCAGGTTGATTTTCTGGAGGGCGCGGAAGACCTTATCGATCTGCTTGGTCTGGACCAGTCCCGGTAGATGGAGCATCACGCCGACTCGGATTCCGGTGCCCACGTTGGTTGGGCAAGCGGTCAGGTAGCCGAGTTCCGAACTGAAGGCGTAAGCGAGTTGCTCTTCGAGCTGGTCGTCCAGGTGGTTGATGGACTCCCAGACCTCCGGCAGGCGAAAGCCGGAGAGCATGTACTGAACGCGGAGGTGGTCCTCCTCGTTGACCATGATGGCGACGTTTTCCTGCGAGCTGATGGCAACTCCTCGAGGTCCGTCGCTGTTGGCGAGCTCGCGAGAGACGATCTGTCGCTCGACGAGGAACTGGCGGTCGAGCGAGCCCAGCCCGTGGACATCCAGGTACGAGAGTTCCAGGTGCGCGTGTGCGAGCGCAGCACGGAAGTTGGCTTCGATCTCGGTCTTCTCGCTCCGGCTAGCGCGGTTGGTGAAGGGGAAGTCCGCGAGATTGCGGGCGAGCCGGATGCGTGAGCACATTACGATGTCGCTCTCGGGTCCAGTGCCACGCAGCCACTCGCCGGATGATTTGGTGAGGTCGTCGAGAGTCATGCCTGGATTTCCTCGGGGCGGAGCTGGTCACGCAGCCGCGCGGCCTCTTCGTAGTCTTCGCGAGCGATCGCCTCGCGGAGCTGTGTGCGGAGCCGGAGCCGCTCCTCGGCCCGGTCGGCTGGCCGGGCCGCCTTGCCGACGTGGCGAGTCGCCCCGTGAAAACGCTGAATCAAGGGGAGCAGCCCGGCGGCGAAGACCCGGTAGTCGCGAGGACAACCCAGCCGGCCGCCGGCCCGAAATTCCATGAATTTCAGACCACAGTCCGGGCAAGTCCGCTCAGCAAGCTCGCCGACGAGTTCGCCGACATGGGCCACGATCAGGGACTGCACGACGGCATCAAGAGCCAGGTCAGGCGGGGAGTCCGGCAGCGCCAATCCGGCTTTCTGCGCACAACCAGGGCAGAGATGTAGCTCGCGCCGCTGTCCCTTGACCCGCTCAGTCAGGTGAATGGAGGCCTCCTTGTGGCAGCGCTGACACCTCATGGGCCCGACCACCCAAATAGCGGCGACCAGCCAGGGAGCCTGAATCGCCTCGTTCGACCGGGATGCGACGCGGTCGTCATCGTCCCTGCTCTTTCTCGATGGTCTTGATCTGGTCCCTCAGCCTCGCCGCCGCCTCGTAATCCTCGGCGGCCACGGCGCGCTTCAGTTCGTTGCGGAGCTGGATGAGTGTCGTCTGCTGTTGCGTGTTTCGGGGTGCCCGCCTTGGGACCTTCCCCGAGTGCCGCGTCTCACCGTGGATGTTCTCCAAAAGCGGCATCAGTTCCTCTCGAAAGACCTCATAATCATACGGGCAGCCAAGTCGTCCCGAGTTGCGAAACTCCAGGAAGGTGATTTGACAAACCGGACAGACCTGCTTGTCCGCTGGCGAAGGTTCCCGCAACGAGGCTGGCTGGCTGACCAGTTTTTTGGCGATCTCACTCATGCTGGGTGCTTCAATCGCCTCTTCAGGCGGGGCCAGGTGCTGCCGGGCGTGTTCATCGCAGAAGTGGTACTCGCGGTGTTTCCCCTTCTCGATGATGTCGGTGATATGGAAGGTGGCGGGCTTGGCGCATTTCTGGCATTGCATGGAGCGACTCCGCCGGCCCGATCCACGCACGAGGCGGCACGAGACGCTGGACGTCCGCCATACCTCCCGACCGAGTTTCATCGGAAGGTCAGGGGACGACGAGCCGGCCGCCCGGGGATATCGCCGTCCGATCGCGCTGGAGCGAAAGCTACATCGTATTCTAATTCTCGGGGCGGGGGTGTCAAGCAACCAAGGAGCGGCCCTGCTCCACGTATCCGGTGCGTGGGGGTCTCTGTCGAAAAGGCAAGGAACGGCGCGGTTTCCGCCGCGGCGGCCCTTGTCGTTCCGGCGGGGGGCGGTTATTGTGCAGGCAACTTCGACGCCAGCCAAGGACCGCGCGAGATTCCTTTCCGATGAGCCGCTATCGCCCTTCGTTCGAGGATTTTGCCCGCCACCTCAGCCCCTCGGTCTCGTGCGTCCCCGTTTATCGACAGCTCACCGGCGATGGCTTGACGCCGGTCTCCGCCTTTCGCCGAATTGCCCGGACCTCGCCTTCGTTTCTCTTTGAAAGCGTGATCGGCGGCGAGAAGGTCGGCCGGTTCAGCTTTCTCGGTACCCAACCGTTCCTTCGGTTTGAAGCCCGGGGCGAGGAGGTCTCGATCGTCGAGACCGGCCGCGAGGCCGAGGCCCTCCGGTTCACGTGCGTCGATCCCTTTGCTGAGCTTGAGACTCGGATGGGTCGATATCGGGCTGCGCCAATGCCGGGTCTTCCCAGGTTCGCCGGGGGTGCGGTGGGCTTCGCTGCTTACGACGCCGTCCGATATACCGAGAAACTGCCCAACGCCCCGCCGGACGACCGGAACCTGCCCGACCTATCGTTCGCCTTCTATGACCAAATGGTTCTCTTCGACCATATCCGGAAGACGATCCTGGTGGTCGCACAGGCGCACGTCGGCCCAGGTGCCGACCCGAAAGCCGCCTACGAGGATGCCTGTCGGCGGGTTGATGAACTGGTCGACCAACTTGCGACCCCCGACGCCGAACTGGCTGTCCGCGATATCGCCACGGATACCCCGGTCACGCTCGAATATCGGTCGAACCTGACTCGCGAGCGGTACGAGGCCATCGTGCGTCACTGCCAGGAGTACATAAAAGCTGGCGATATCTTCCAGGTCGTGCCGAGCCAGCGGTTCCAGGTCGAGACCCATGCCGATCCTTTTGATATCTACCGGGTTCTCCGGGTGGTGAATCCGAGCCCTTTTCTGTTTTATCTTCCGTTTGGCGACTTCGCGCTGATTGGGAGCTCGCCGGAGATCCTGGTCCGAGTCGAGGAGGGGATCGTGACCATTCGCCCGCTGGCCGGCACCCGACCTCGCGGCCGGGGCGAGGACGAAGATCGCGCCCTGGCCGAAGAGTTGCTGGCCGACCCCAAGGAACGGGCCGAGCACATCATGCTGGTGGATCTGGGTCGGAACGACGTCGGACGGGTGGCCGAGTACGGGACGGTCCGGCTCTCCGAGGTAATGAAGGTCGAGCGGTACTCGCACGTCATGCATATTACGTCGAATGTCTCGGGGAAGCTCCGCGACGATTGCACGGCGTTCGATGCGCTCCGGGCCGGACTACCAGCGGGGACAGTCTCCGGGGCGCCGAAGGTTCGGGCGATGCAGATCATCGACGAGGTCGAGCCGAACAAACGCGGTCCCTATGCGGGTGCCGTCGGCTACATCGATTTCACGGGCAACATGGATACCTGCATTGCACTCAGAACAATCGTGGTCCAGGGTAAAACCGCCTATGTCCAGGCCGGAGGCGGGGTCGTGTACGATAGCCTCCCCTCTTCGGAGTACGAGGAGACAGTGAACAAGGCACGCGGGCTGCTGAAGGCGATCGAGATCGCCGAGGCGCAACTCAGCGAAGACGGGGCGTCGAGGGGCGAGGGATGAGTGGGACGCCGGTCTCCGAGTCTTCCGTCGTCGATCGACGACCCACCCCTCCCATCGAGCCGGGCGCATTGCTGAGGGAGGCGTGGAGCCGGTTTGCCTCAGCCTGGCCGCGCTGCCTGCTGGTCTACTGGGGCGCCTTCGCGGCCTACTGGCTGATCATGAATCTCGCGGTGATCGTCCTGGCGGCCATGAACGCCGCCGTCGATGATCCTTCCTTCACGCCGGTCCTGGAGTTTGTCAGGTTCGTCGGGATGTTTCTGATTCCCGTCTGGCTCTGGCTGGGACAGGGCATTCTTTTCCTGAGGATTGCGCGGCAAGAGCCATTCGAGCCAGATGACCTCTTTCGAGGTCATCCTTATGTGCTAACGACGGTGCTTGTCCTTTCGAGTTTGCTCTTCGTCACGGTTGTCCCCTGGCTGGCGATTTACGGGGCGACCGAGGGAATTCTCCGCGCCGTCGACCAGCCGACGCTCGCCGAGATGGCCCACAAAATCACGATGGCCCGCAACGAGGGTGACTTTGCCGAGATCGATCGAATCGCTCCGGTGTTTCTCTCGGCCATGACACCGGCATTCTTCGTCGGAACCGCGGTACTGCTCGCTGTCCGGTCAAGATTCCGGTCGTCGACCTTCCTGATCCTCGACAGGAATTCAGGCGTGGTCGAGTCGCTCGCGGCCTCGTTTCGGCTAACAAGCGGCCGCGCGAGGTCGCTCTTTGTCCTGCAAATGGCGCAGTTCGCCATCAACCTGGCCGGATTTCTGCCCTTGGGCCTCGGGCTGCTGGTCACTCTTCCATTCACCCGCCTGGTCTCGGCGATTGCCTATGAGGCCCTCGCCGCCGATCTCCCTCCGGTCGAGGATGTCGAGGAAGACACCGATCCAGAGTGAATCGGATCGCATGGCCCAGAAGAAACCATTCCTTGACGGGTTCTCAGTTGAGACGAGGGTCTTCAGGGACATCGCGAATCGGCAGGATGGAACGGATCTGCCGGCGACCAAATTCCCGCGTGGCTTTTTTCCAGGATGCCAGGGTGTCAAGAGGGCCGAAGACGAACTCAGGCGTGGCGGGCAGGATCAGCCAGCTTCCTTCCTCCAGCTCGTTCTCGAGCTGGCCAGGCCCCCAGCCGGAATGGCCCGCGTAGAAGATCGCGTGACCTTCGGTATCGGCGACGAGCGATTCCATCGCGGCCATCTCGGTCGCGACGAAGATGTCATCCGCAACCACCAGGTTTGCCAGGGTGCGACGATCGTGAAGCGCCATGAGCGTTCCGGTCACAGGTCCGCCCTGCCGAACTTTCCCCTCGCGAACGCAGGGCGTGCGGCTGACCTGCTCCCAGACCTGTTTCAGCGACATGCCCATCTCTCGGTTCACTATGAGCCCCAGCGCCCCTTCTTCACCGTGGACGGCGATCAGCACGACCGTCCGGGCGAAGTTGGGGTCGAGCAGATCCTGTGTCGCGATCAAGAGTTGGCCCTGGAGCGACGACATTTTCTGATTTCTTTCCCTGAATGGTCGACTGGGTCCCTGGTCGGTTGCCGCGAAGTCCGGACCGGGGTTCGAGCGAGCGGGCCGAGGCGAAGTCCATGGGAGAGCTCAAGGCCCTCGCCTCGCCATTGACTCATGGACCGAGAACACGAGGATGAGTCAGGATGATTCCCGGAAATCACCCGCGGTAACGACGACCATCCGCTTTGGATCGAGATACTTGCGGAGCGCTGCGTTGACGGCCTCGGGAGTGAGGTCGCGGAGCTTCCTCTCGATTTCGGCCTCGAATTGCATGGTTCGGCCAAGGAAGAGGTTTTCCGCGAGAATCGAGGCAAGGTTGCGGTCATTGGTGCGCTGGACCTGCTGCTGCTGGAGCAAGCCCGATCGCGCGGCCTCCATTTCGGTGGCGGTGATGCCGTCGCGCAGGAGCCGGTCAACCTCCTCGTCAACGCCCTTGACGACCTTGGCCACATTGGTCGGGTTGTAGATCGCGTAAATCATGAGAGCGCCGTGAGCATCGAGCGGATCAGCGGCGAACATCGAGGCAGCGCCGTAGGAGAGCCCTCCCTTCTGGCGAAGACGGTCGGCGATCCGAGAGGAGAGGGCGCCTCCGCCCAGGATGAAGTTCCCCGCCAGGAGCGCCGGGTAGTCCGGATCGGTCTCCTTGATGGCCATCTCCTGGCCAGCGACGAAGATCGCATTGGCCTTGTCCGGGGTCTTGATCGTCTCACGACCGGGACGGATACCATTGGGAACAGGATGCTCGATTCGAGCGTAGGGCTTCTCCGCCTTCCAATCCTCGAGAGTTTTTCGAAAGATGGGTAGAACCTCGGAGGGCTCGAAGTCGCCGATCACCACCAGTTCACCGTGCCCTGCGCCGATGTAGTCTCGGTACAGTTCGCGGACCTTCTCGAGACCTAGTCCGCGAAGGCGGTCGAGTCGCTCGTCGAGTGTGGGAACGTAGCGGACGTCGTCTTTCGGATAGGGGTTGATCGACCGCTGGAACCGATTGAAAGCGAGTCGCATCGGGTCGGTCAGTCCCTGCTCGGTCGCGGCGATGGCCTCACGTCTCAGGACCTCGAATTCATTGGCCGGGAACGACGGCTCCCGGAGAATCTGCCGGAGGATTTCCAGGACGGTGGGAAGGTTGGCGCGTTTGGTTTCCAGCGAAAAACTCAGAGAGCCGGGCCCGCTGGAGCCCACCACTCGCGTCATCCTCCGGGCGCCTCCGCCCAGACGGGCGAAGTTCTTGTCGAGGGCGTCCTCGATTTGCTGCCGGGACATCGACTTTGTGCCGCGGGTCATGAGTTCCGGCAGGAGACTGGCGGTTTCATTGAATCCCTTCAGGTTTTCGGCGTTGCCATAGTGAAGCGTGAGCGATACCAGCACGGCCGTTCCGCGATTCTTTTTGGGGAGGAGGGCCAGCTTGACTCCGTTGATCGGATTGGGGCTCTGCACGCGGGCCTCGATGGCCTCGGCCCCGACGTCAAAGGCCTCGCCGGAGGATTCGACGGCGCGGCCCTTGTAATCCTTCAACTCAGCGGCCAGGTCGGGTGTCGTCGGGACTGGGGTCCGCTCGGGATGAGCGGCTGGCAGAAAGTAGCCAACCGTCCGATTGCTGGCCGTCAGATACTTCGTGGCGGCGTCTCGGACGTCCTTCGGCGTGACCTTCTCCAGCCGGTCGCGGTGGAGGAAGAACAATCGCCAATCTCCCTGGGCGGCCCACTCGCTCAGCTCGATCGCGATTCGGTTCGGCTCATGCAGGGCCAGTTCGCGATTCTTGAGGATCGACTGGCGGGCGCGATCGACCTCCTCCTGAGTAACGCCCTGCTGGACGAGTTTCTGGAGCACGGAGAAGATGGCGTCGCGTACCTTCTCCAGGCCGGCTTGCTGCTTTGTGTCGACCTCGGCCATGATGTCGAGCGTCCCTGGGTCGTGGAGCGGCTGAGCCCCGGCCGAGACACTGGTGGCGAGCCGGGTTTCCACTAGAGCCCGGTAGAGGCGGCCCGATGGCTCGGAAGAAAGGATTTCGGAAAGGATTTCGAGCGAGGGGAACTCGGGATGGGGGCCGGCCGGGATGTGATAGACCACTCCCACCAGGCCGACGCTCCCGACCCGCCGGAGCGTGACGAACCGCTCGCCGTCCTGCGCTGGCTCCTCGGTGTAGGTCGATCGGAGTTTCCGGTCGGGCCTGGGAATGGCGCCGAAGTATTTCTCGATCAGACCGAGAGCCTTCTTCTCGTCGAACCGTCCGGCAATCACCAGGACGGCGTTATCCGGCTGGTAGTAAGTCCGGTAGAACGCTCGAAGATTGTCGACGGGGACACGCTCGATGTCAGTACGATTGCCGATCGTCGACTTTCCGTAATTGTGCCACTCGAAGGCGACCGCCTTCATTCGCTGGTCCAGAATGCCCTCCGGCGAGTTTTCTCCTGACTCGAACTCGTTGCGAACGACGGAGAATTCCGTCGCGAGATCCTCAGCCTTGATCGGGCTCTGGATCATCCGGTCGGCTTCGAGCCGGATGGCGAATTCGAGGTTCTCGTCGCTGGAGGGAAGGGTCTCGTAATAGTTGGTACGGTCGAGCCAGGTCGAGCCGTTGAACTGGGCGCCCCGCTGTTTCATGGCCCCCGGGATGTCGGGGTGGGTGGGCGTTCCCTTGAAGAGCATGTGCTCGAGGAGGTGGGCCATGCCGGTCTCACCGTACCCTTCGTGCCGGGAGCCGACCAGAACAGTGAGATTGACGGTCACCTTGGGCCGGGTCGGGTCCGGGAAGAGCAGAACGCGAAGGCCATTATCAAGTCGATACTCGGTGATCCCCTCGACCGAGGTCACTTTCTCGGGAGAAGCCAGGGCGTGGTCCACGGCGAGCATCGCGATTGCGATCGAGGCCAGCCATCGCAGAAAAGGGCGTGGGGTCGTCATGAAGAAGAATCCTTTCGTCGAAGCAGAAGATCGATCTCGGCCGCGGGGGAGGCGCGGTCCTATCATCGGTCCGGGTGGAATCAACGCGGGCCGCTTGATTCGATGGGGACGGCTGGACGGGACTCCGCTGGGGCCATCACATCATCGGGAAGCGTTGCCACGCCGCCCGAATCCTTCGGTCGCTCTCGGGGCTTGATGATGAGCCTGCTGTCCCGGACCTCAATCCGTTCTAGCCGCCGAAAGCCGCGCTCGGTTTCCTCGTCGTAATGGGCGTCGTTGAGCAAGTTGCGATGGAGTATCCCCTTCATAAACGCAGGAGGCGGGCTCTTGCCATTGACCTCGAGCGTCTGGATCGTCAGCGATGGCCGTCCATTCTCCAGGGAGAAGGTGAAATCGGCACTCCCGTTGAGGTATCGCCCCTGGGTTAGGCCGAAGGCCGGGATCTCGCTGAGCGGCAGGCTCACCTGCCCCTTGATTTGATCGCCGTCGAGGGCGATGTAGATCCGCCCCTTCCACTCGGGGTTGTCCTCGATCAGCGCATTGATTTCGTCGGCATCAAGGATCAGAGGCGAGGCCGGCCGATTTTCCTTGACGGCTTCCCGGAATTCGTCGAAACGCTTCCGCGACGCGGCACGGCGGTCGCCGGAGAGATCCGACGTCGGCAGGACGTGGGGCGCGATCGACGTGTACTGGTCGACAATCGTTCCCACCCATCGATAAAGGAGAAACGTGACGACTCCGATTGCGATGAGCAGCAGGATGGCGAGCACCGCCGCGATCACACAGCCGTAGAAGAAGCATCCGCGCTCGGTCGGTGGTTCGTCGCCCTTCGGTGCGATCTTCCCATAGTCGGAGTAGTCGAATTCACTGGAATCCATGGATTCTCGCTCGGCCTTGCGCGGCCTTTCAAAATAAACGGGTTTTGCGGCGTGGCCGGCGAACACGGCCACGCCACCGCGTGGCACGGGGGCGGTCGGGCTGCCCGCCGTCGTCAGGCGAATTTGGTATAGCCTGGTACCGGGATGGCTGGAGCCATCAGAGGTCCGAACTCGTACCGTGGTGGGCTGAGATCTTCCTTCGAGTTGAGGATCATCTCCGGCGTCACGGCCCGGCCGGTGTAGGCGGCCGTTCGACCCATCAGCGCCAGCAGAGTGCTGTTCGCCGCTTGCTCCCCATTATTGATTGGCTTCCCGGCGCGGATTGCGGCATACATCTCGTCGTGCTCGACCTGGTACATGTCGGGCTTCGGCCCACGATACCGCCATTTGTTCTCGCCGCTGATCGCGGGTTTGAAAACGTCGGCCATGCCCTTCGAGCCGAGGAAGTAGTCGGCCACCTGCACGTCAGTGTGGACCCAGTGGCGGCAATGGTGGTAGCCCCGAACGTTGTTCGGATACTCATAGACAACGGAGAAGTGGTCCCAGATGTTGCCATATTTCGCGTCGGTCCTGGATTGTCGACCGCCAACGGCCGTGCATCGGATCGGCCGGACGTCGCCAGTAATCCAGCCCATGGTGTCGATCCCGTGCACGGCCTGCTCGACGATATGATCTCCGGAGAGCCAGCAGTAGTAGTACCAGTTGCGCATCTGGTACTCCATGTCCGAGGAACATTCCTCGCGCTTCTTGCGGGGATCCCAGACGCCCTGAGAATTGTAGGTCGTCTCGATCGCGACGACGTCGCCAATCTGCCCCTCGAGGACGCGCTTCATCAACTCGCGCCGGGGCGGGAAGTAACGCCAGCAAAAGCCGTTGACGAGCGAGAGCCCCTTGGCCTTCGACTGCTTCACGGCTTCAAGGAATTTGCGGAGGCCCGGTCCGTCGACGGCCATCGGCTTCTCGACAAAGGCGTGGATCCCCTTCGAGACGGCATACTCCAGGTGGATGGGGCGGAAATGTGGCGGGGTCGTGAGCAGGACGAGGTCCACCTGATCGATCACGTGCTTGTAGGCGTCGAACCCGGCGTATTGTCGATCTTTGGGAACGTCGACCCTCTCGCCGATGGCCGAGCCCTTGATCACGGGCAGTTGCTCATCGATTCGGTCCTGGAAGGCATCCGCGACGGCGACCAGCCGAGTGCCCGAGTCGGCAGTGAGTGTCTGGACGGCGGCGCCCGAGCCGCGCCCTCCGCAGCCGACTAGGCCAACCTTGATCGTGCTGCTGCCGGCGGCGTGGACCATCGGGATGGAGAGGCCGGCCGTGACGACGCCTGCCGTCGTCCCCGCGAGAAAACCGCGGCGCGTTGAGGCCAGGGAGGACGGCTCGGCGGTGGGCTGGCCATCGGATGTGGTAGGATCGGTCACGGCGAGATCTCCTGCTACGAGGTTCGACCGTTCGAGAGCCCTCAGCGCCGATGTCGGCGGCGGGGATGATCGTCTATCATGGTAGCCCTTTCCGGAGCGAGATGCCATTGGGATGATTGGTCACGGATGGGCAAACCCGACGGGGTTATCCGCCAATGGATTTCTGGGCCGAATATCATGCCGATTACCGTTGAGATTTGCGTGGGCGACCTGGAGTCCGCGATCGCCGCCGAGGCGGGCGGTGCGGACCGCGTCGAGCTTTGTGACAACCTCGACGTCGGGGGGACCACGCCTAGCCTCGGCACCATCGCCGAGGCCTGCCGATCGCTCCGCATACCCGTCCACGTCCTGATCCGCCCCCGCGCAGGAGGGTTCGTTTACTCGGACCGTGAACTCTCCGCGATGCAACGCGATGTCGAGACGGCACGTGATCTCGGTGCGGCGGGCGTTGTGATCGGCGTCCTGGATCGGTTGGGGCGTGTCGATCGTGATCGGAACGCTGTGCTGGTCGAGGCCGCCCGTCCGATCTCGATCACCTTTCACAAGGCCATAGACCAGACCCTCGATCCGATTGAGGCCATCGAAGATCTGATCGCGATTGGGGTCGATCGCGTGCTGAGCTCGGGACGCCAGCCATCGGCGCTCGAAGGCGTCGGGATGTTGAGCCGGATGGTCGAGCTTGCGGAGGGGAGACTTCGCGTGATGGCTGGAGGTCGTTTGACGATCGAGCACCTGTCGGCAATCATTCGAGAGAGTGGCGTCCGCGAGGTCCATCTGGGTTCGGCTGTCTCCCGAATGGTCGATGCGAACGATCCTGGCTACTCGCCGCACGATGACGGACCACTCTGGCGACGAACCGACCCTGGCCTCGTCCGTCGAGTCGTGGAGGTCATCCGCGGGCTGCCTTCGACGTGAGCTTCGTCAGTCGATCAACGGCTGAGTGCTGCGGAGGTATGCGAAGAGGTCGCGGACGTCCTGATCGGGAAAGTTCGAAAGTAACCCCTCAGGCATCAACGAACGAGGACTCGTTTTGATCGCGTCGATCTCATCGCGGGCAAGCGTCAACCGTCGCCCGTCCTCGACGCGAAGGACCACGGCGTTTTTGTCCTGTTCGACCACGACGCCCGACAGGACACGGCCGTCGATTGTCGCAACGATCGACGTGACGAAGCCCTCTCGGATCTCGGCCGACGGATAGACGATATTCAGCAGCATGTTATCGATGTCGTCGCGGCGGTAGGTGGTGAGGTCGGGGCCGACCTGCCCACCCTTGCCGAAAAGTGAATGACAGCGGGCGCAGGCGTGGTCGAACAGGGCTTTCCCCGGCTTCGGGACGCCGGGCCCGGATCGAACGATCGAGGCGAGTCGATCGACTTCCGCACGGAGACTCGCGGGTGTCGCCGGCTGGATCGGTCCGAAAAGGCGATCGACCCGCGCGCGGATATCGCGGTCATTCAGCAGGACGAACTTCTCGACCACCTCGCGCGGGACGGACTTCGGATCGATCGATCCCGCCTCCATCGCCGCGAGGAATCTCTCAGCCCAGGGACGCCTCGATGCGAGCAGGGTCTGAGCTCCCGACTGAACGTCGTCGGACATCTCCGGATATACTCTGAGAATCTCGGTCGCAATTTGAGGATCGTCGTAGGCCGCCAGTGCTGCAAGGGCCGAGCCGCGGAGAGCGTTATCGGGCGAGCCGGCGGCGATCGCCAGGATGGCGGGCAGCGCACTGGGTCGGCGCACCTCACCCAGCACCTGAAGAACCTGCATCTTCTTCGACGGATCTCCACGCTCGTCGGAAAGCAGCGTGATGGCCTGTGCAATCGCCGTGGGGTTATTCCGTCGGAGTCCGAGCGACAGCGATTGTCCCCCATGCTTCGCGAGCGCTTCAGCAAGCACGTCGGGTAGGCCGGCGAGCGACCGACCGGCAAAGGCGGCCTCGAATCCCGTCGTCAGTCGACGGGCATCGTCGGGGCTGGGAGCCATCGAAAGCAATCGGGCGCATCGGGCAAGGTCGGCTCGCGAGCCGGCGGCGGCAAAGCGACGCATCAGCCGCTCAGCGATCGTGGATTGAACGATCGGCAGTTGCCAGTTCGATCGGTCCTCGAAGAGTGCGAGCACCGCCTCCGGGGCGACCGAAACCTTCGCCTCGATTGCCCACCAGACCAGGAGCGGAATGTGGATGTCGCGGGTGTCGTCGGCGTGCGCCATCAGCTCACGAAGGATCGGCAGGGCGTCTTTCGCGGGAAGCCGGCGAGCGGAGCACGCGAGCTGGCTCCGGACCTCGATGTTGGAATCCGAGCCTGCCATCCGCGCGATGGCCGCGGCAAAGGCCGGCGAGACCCGTCCGGCGTCGCAGGTTAGCCGAACCGTCCAGAGCCGGACGTGCGGATCGGGGTGGACGAGTGTCTCGATCGCGGTTGGCTCGTCGAGCCCACCGACAAGGTTCAGCGCCCAGAGCGATTCGAGAGCGATCTGACCCGACGCCCTGGAATCCCGAAGTCTTTCCTTCAGCACCGGTACGATCGAGGCATCGCGACGATCGGCGATCAGGCGAAGGACGGTCTGTCGGGTCCACTTGTTCGGATCAGTGAGCCGGTCAACGAGTTGAGACGTTGTCAGCGCCGCGAGATCCTCGGGCATTCGACGAGGTCTTTCCCGTGGGCCGAGTCGGTAGATCCGGCCGCTGGACGGATCGATTTGACCCTCGTGGTTTCGATAGTGATTGACCTGTCGATCGTACCAGTCGGCAATGTAGAGCGAGCCATCCGGGCCGAGCTTGATGTCCACTGGCCGGAACCAGGGGTCGGAAGACTCGACGGCGAACCCGAGATCACGAGTTCGGAACGATGAGCCGTCGGGGATCGCCTCACTCCTCACGACGTGATTGAGCAGAGGGGCCACGCCGAAAAGTTGTCCCCGGTAAGAAGGCGGGAAGGTCTCAGCCTCGTTGAAGACAAAAGTATGGGTAAACCGCTGGACGTGGCCGTGTCGCATCGCTGGGAAGTAGCCGAAGGCGTAGGGGTTTGAGAGGGGGCCGTGCTTGTTGAACCCCTTTTGATAATATCCTCCCTGCACGTAATGGAAGCCGCGGGTATCGCCGCCATTATGCCCCGAGTAAATCCGTCCCTTCGCGTCGATCTCGACGCCGAACGCGTTGCCGCCTCCCTCGGCGAAGATCTCATAGCGGCGAGTCTCGGGGTGATATCGCCAGATGAGCTGGCCCATCGAGTGGACCGGTTGCTTCGGATCGTCGAGGCCGGGACGGATCACGTGGCCGGTGACCGTCGATCCCTGCGCTGCGTAGAGCCAGCCGTCGGGGCCCCATCGGAGACTGTTGACGACGGAATGCGTGTCCTCCAGCCCGAATCCGCTCAGGTGAACGACTGGGTCGCCATCGGGGATATCGTCGCGGTTGGCATCGGGATAGAAGAGGAGATACGGTGGGTTAAGCACCCAGACGCCACCGCGTCCGTGGGCCACGGCGGTCGCGATATTCAGACCGTCGACGAAGGTTCGGTGCCGGTCGTACGTCCCGTCGCCATTGGTATCTTCATGAATGGTGATCTTGTCCTTACCGCGAAAGTGGTGCGGCGGAGGCGGTGGTATCCTGTCATAGACCGCACGCCAGACGCCGTCGTGGCTCACCATCCGCAGGCCGGCTGGATCGGGATATTGCAGGTATTGCACCACCCAGAGCCGCCCGCGTTCGTCGAAGCTTATCGAGACAGGCTGACGAACGATCGGCTCGGAGAGCAACAGATCGAGTCGTAGATCGTCAGGGATGCGGAAGCTCGTCTTTCCACCCTCTGGTGCTTTCGGTCTCGAGTCACGGCGGACGGGGGATGTCGGCGCCCGTCGATCAAGTGCCCAGGAGATTCCGTTGAGCAGAAGCCGTCGGAAAGCAGGTTCCTGGAAGTCGTCCGGATGGCCAAGGGAGGTATAAAACACGCGCGCTCCTCCCTTCCGGTTGATCCAGGCGACCGGTTCGGCCGGCTCTCCCTCGATCTTGCCCATGAGCAAGGGTGTCGTCGTCCTGGCGAGCGGGCTGACCTTGTAGAGCGAGCCGTGCCCTCGGAAGGGAGTCTCGATACCCAAGAGGAGCGGAGAGCTTGTACCCGAGGGCGCGGGTGTGACGACGGGTTGCAGACCGTTTCCGTGGTGGCCGGTGTAGTGTCCACCCAGGACATCGGGATCGAACGTCCGCCAGTCGGTGTGCCCTGGCGGTATCTTACCCCTAGTGTCGAACGCGTGGCAGGCCGTCCGGATGCCGATGACCGGCCGGCCCGACTCAATGTAGCGCCGGATCGTCGCCATCGCCTTTGAACTCGGGGCGCGCCGTCGAACACTCACGACGAGGAGGCTCGCATCGTCCAGGGCCTCGACGGCGGGGAACTCGTTGGGTGTCTTCGGGTCGGCGATTGCGAACGTGCACCGGATGCCCAGCGGCTCGAGCTCCTTGCGGGCGAACTCGGGGAGCGTCTTCTCGGTCCGGTACTCGTCATCGCCGATGAGAAAGACGGCGCGCGGGCGCTCGTCAGGACGGAATTGGAACGGAGGCTGGCCGGTTAGATCGGTCGAGACCATCGTCGGCGCGACGAATTTCTCGATATGCTCAATGATTCGCTCGGTCCCCTCAAAGTGGCTGACGTACGGCCAGGATCGCGAGTTGTACATTGTGTCAGTGAGGTCGCGAATCAGGATCGCCCTCTTACCATGCCGGGCGAGCTGACGCAGGCCAAACGGCCGGCCCAGCACGCACATGTTTGTGTGAACGCCGACCAGCAGGACGGTATCGATTCTTCGGCTTTCGAGCAGGTTCCAGATCTCGACACCAGAATCACTGATCGCGTCTTCATCCTTGATCTGGATCGTCGCGATCTGCCGGCGCCAGGGCGAGCCCTGGGGGCAGGTTGGGCCGTCGTCGCAGCCGCCGTCTGACTGGTCGATCGGATAGGTCCCTTTTTCCTCCGCCGGGATTCTCTGGCACCATCCCGTGATGTCGGAAGGAAGGTTTGCCGCCCTCGGGACCGATTGCGCCCGCTTCCGGGCCGGATGGTCCTTGTAGGCGTCCATGCAACTGCTCGGGGCGTGAACGATCAGGACCCCTCGCGAACGGGCGGCGGATATGGTTCGGTCTATCGCCGGGGCCAGTTCGCCAACTCGACGTGTGGCGCCTCGGCACCAGTGCTGGTCCCACATATCGCAAATGATGATCGCCGTGCGCGTCGGCTCCATCTGCCATTCGGACTCACGAGGCACGTACCGAAGGGGTGAAGTTTCCGACTTTCGCTCCGGAACCCGCGTTCTTGAGTGCACGACGATGGGGATACCCGGTCGCGGAACCTCCCCAGCCTCGCCGTGGATCACGCACGATCCGGCCGCGATTGCCGGAATCGCGAGGAAGAACACCCAATTCTCGGACAGGCTCCTGGCCATCGCTCTGGACTCCTCGCTCACGTCATCCAGCGTCGAACATCTGGAGCCCACTCTAACGCCTCCGATCCATGGCAACCAGCAGGACGATTGTGTGGGAAACCATTCTCGGAACGGCAAACGGCCTGACAAACTCATCGAGTTTCCGGTCCGCCATGTCTTCCAGCATCCACGTCCACGCTGCCTTCGCGACCAGACCTCCCATCGGCTTAACCTCCGAGAGATTGAGCAACGGCCGGCTATCGCTGTTTGATGCCGGCCTGGACAGACCCCGCAGGAAGCCGGGCCTCGGTCATGTCGGGCTCCCGGAGCAGTTTGGTTCGGTATCGCATGATGCCGAGTCGGGTTCGGTGAAGAATCCCCATCCCGAACCGGCTGACACCAGCCAATCCTCAAGGTTCAACGGAACAACGACCTCCTGACGGAGGCATCGGACATGCAACGTCCGCGCGCTCATGAGCGTTGCGTCAACGAGCGAGGAGACGCCCCTCAGGTCGGGGTGCGTCGGGATCGGCCCCGTCTCCGAGCGCCCGTGGATTTGCTCGACCTCGTCAGGATCGGCGAGCCGCACTTCATCGGCATCGAGTAGTTTCCTCAGCCGCTCCAGAACGAGACGGCGGCTGGTCGGGAAAATCAGTGCGATCGGTCGATCGTCCGCAAGGACAATCGCGACCCTGGCCCCGCGGCCAGTCCCTGACGTGTTCCATTTGGTTTGATTGCCTATCCTGGATATGTTTGTGTGGTTCGGCGTGGTCATTGGTGTGACTCCTGACCCGAAGCATCGCCGTTGCCATGAAACCGGGTGCGGTCTGGCGATCGAGGCCGCAGGACCTGGCCGCCAGACAGGAGCGAGATGGGCCGTCCCCTGAACGATCTCCCGGCGCAACAAAAAAGCCCCGAGCATGCGAGGAATCGCATGTCGGGGCCACCCTGGCCAGGAATGGATTACCCATCGCGAGCAATCGAATCTCACGATAATGCGGCCGACAGGGAAAAGTCAACGATGGACCTCTTGAAGAATGGATGCGGCTTCTTCTCGGAGCTCGAAGGGCCGAAGTCGCCGCGCATGTCCCGTCGTCCTGCTGTCGGTAGCGGTGGAGGGCTCCCGGATTCTCGATCAACAAACGGGGGTGCCGCGAGGCTTTCCGCCAGAATCTCTCGGTTCCTCGATGGTCCCGGGGAAACTGCCGAAGAGGCCAGGTTGGTGGGTGCTTCGAAGGGCCTGCTGGATCAGTAGGAGCTCGGCCACGTTATCCGCTGTGAGCAAACCGACCATCCGGCCATCGGAGAGTACTGGTATCGTCCGGGAATGGCCGTTCTGGAGCCGCTCGAAGACCGTCTGGAGCATCTCCCGCGGGGAGGCCATCACGAACTCTCGTTGCATCACCTCGCCGACGGGCGTTTCTGAACCCTGCTGCCCCAGGGCGGCGACCAGGTCGTTACGTGTTAAAATTCCTACCACGCGATCGTCTTCCATGACCGGGAAATCCTGCTGAAATCCCGCCAGTACATCAGCCACGGCTCGAGACAGGGGCTCATCGGGGGCCAGTGAGCGGAACTCCTGGATCATGACCCGGTTCACAGGGATACCGGCCAGGGCCGATCGCGCTGTCACCAGCCCGGCTTCCTGCGCTCCCGCGAGCCAGACGAACAGGGCAATGAAGATCAGGAAGGGATTGGATAGAAGCCCCAGCAATCCGAACAGAATCGCGATTCCCTGGCCGACCGCGACCGCAGTTTGGGTCGCTCGGAGGTAATCGGACCGCATGGCGAGCAACGCCCGGAACACACGGCCCCCATCCATCGGAAATGCGGGAACGAGGTTGAAGACCACTAGCATGACATTCACCCAGAACATCTGCTGGAGGAAACCACCGCCCGCTCGAAGGGCCGAATCGGCCGGACGAACGCTGAGTCCCATCGCGTGCAGTCCCACAAAGATCAGAAAAGCGATAACCACGTTGACGGCTGGTCCCGCCAGCGCGACCAGCAATTCCTGCGAGGGGACCTCGGGTATGCGCTCCAGTCGAGCCACGCCTCCAATAGGTAAAAGTGTGATGTCTCGCGTGCGGATTCCGTATCGACGGGCCGTTAGCGCATGCCCAAGCTCATGCAGAATAATGATTCCGAACAGCGAGAGAATGAAAGCGATGCCGCCGAGAGCCTCCGCCACGTTGCCGTGTTCCAGATAATGCGCCAGGCCGACCCAGGCGAGCAGGATCAGGAACGTCGGATGGACGTAGATATCAATTCCCGCGATTCGACCGAGTCGCCACGACCATCCCATGCTATCCTCCCAGCCTGTCCTCTGGCATCAGATCCGCACGATCGGCGTCACGAAAATCCTGATGATAATCGCACGATCGCCTTTTTGCGTGTCTTCCGGGTTGCTCCCAGTTACCGAGGCATCGTCCGAACAAGCCGGGCGCAACAAAAAACCCCGCACATGCGCCGGTACGCACGACGGGGCCACCCTGGCCAGAACCGTTCTCCCTTCGCGAGCGAACGGCTTCTCAACATTGAGCCCACGCGATGCCAAAGTCAATCCCCAGCATTACCCCTGCCAGCGGTAGTTGCGGAAAGTTTGAGAGGAATTCGAGCTGGCTTTCCCAGACGCACTTCTGTACGTCAGTCCCCGCCCTAGGCTTTCGATGGTCCAAAAACGCGAAAGCTTGAGAAATTGCACTCGACTGGTGATTGCATAGGGATCTTTGGAGTTCTGGGTTCTGGAGCAAGAGGTATTCATTTCCAACTTGCACGGCAGTCTTGAACGTCATTACCATAACGTTTGGCATAATCGGCGGTCCTATTCGTGAAGCGGAGGGACCTGCGTGCGACGGTCCCCAGGTCTGATATTATGAAGACCCGTTTCTTCGAGAGGAATGCGATGAAGGATCCGGACCAGGTTTTCAGGCGGTATCAGGAATTGCAGTCTTTCGTCGGATGGAGCGAGGAAGATGCCGTCCGGGTGCGTGAATTACGTCCCGTTCTCGAGCCGTATTTGCCCGCGCTTGTGGAGGATTTTTACGCCGAGGTGTCGCGGCACTCTGAGGCTTATCGTGTTTTTCTTGGCGATCCGGTCCAGGTGGATCGACACAGGGAGGCTTTGTACAATTGGCTCGTCGAGTTACTGAGCGGTCCTTACGACCGCGCATATGTCGATCGAAGATGGCAGGGTGGCATTCGCCATGTCGAGATTGGGCTTGCTCAGGTCTATATCAATGTTTCACTCTCAAGACTCCGCGATGGCCTGGTACGCTACCTGAGCGAATCGTGGCCTGGCGACCAGGCCGGTTTGGTGGCAGCCATCCGATCGCTGAACAAGCTTCTGGACCTCGACCTGGCGAAGATCGAGGATGCCTATCAGTCGGAGTATGTCGCTCGCATTCAGGCGAACGAACGTCTGGCAAGCCTGGGACAGATCGCTGGAGGAATCGCGCATGAGATACGAAACCCTCTAAATGTCATAAAGTCATCGCATTTTTATTTGAAGTCAGCTCGCATGATTTCGCCGGAAAAGCGAGACCAGCACATGGAGCGGATCGAGCGGCACGTGATGCAGGCCGAGCAGGTGATCACGACGCTAACGAATTTCGCCCGGATGCCGACTCCCGATCCATGTCCATTTCCGATCGAGCCGTGTCTTCGCCAGGCCCTGGAAGACTCTGCCGTGACGACAGGCGTTGAGGTCATCGTCGATTGCCCGTCCAATCTGCCCCTTGGGTTGGCGGATCCTGGACAGATCCGGATCGCCCTGGGAAACCTGATTCGCAACGCCAGCGATGCGATGCCCTCAGGCGGGCGGCTGACGCTCCGTGGTCGCGCGATCGATGGCGGGATCGAGATGGCGGTGATCGATACAGGAGTTGGGATCGCGCCGGGCGATATCCCCCGGCTCACTGAGCCACTCTACTCGAACAAGGCTCGGGGACTTGGCCTGGGGCTCGCTCTGGTTCGGATGATCCTCGAGAAGAATCGAGGCTCCCTGCATGTGACCAGTCTACCTGGCAAGGGAAGTTCTTTTTTGATCCGATTGCTCGCAATGAATGAAGCATGATGGATATGTTGAGTCGTGGGGAGCTGGGCGTCTCGGTGTCATGGCTGCCGACTATCGATCTTGCCGGGGACGATGCCCCGGTGTTTCTGGAGACCTAGGATGGTCGATTACTTTTCAAGTCGGTGAATATCCAGGAACTGATCGCCAGTGGTGCTGAGGTGGTCGGCCGGTCGCCCGATTTCCAAGTCGAACCAGCAGGGGCTTATCATTGCGGAGGGGTCTTGATAGGATAAAGGAGTGTGGTCGCTCATGAAGGGCGACCGCGAGTCGGCTAAGGCGGCCCCGCGATACGATCCTGGCGATCGAATCGTGGGGCTTTTCTATTGGTCTCTCGGATCGGTCCTTGAGCCCGCAGACCGACCAGGCCGCTCGGTGTTTGAGGACCAGGCGGCTCGCCCTTCGAGAGAAAGGAGACGGAGATGTCTGCCCAGGCCCGCCAAGAATCGAGTTACATGCTGATCCTGTCCGGTGCGGAGCGTGAGGCTCTCCTCACAGTCCTGCACAGGGCTTCTGCCGAAACCCTGGCCGAGGCGCACCGCACCCAGGGCGCCGACCTCCATGGCCTGGCCGAAAGGCTGGAGCGACTCGACCCCAACCTGCCCGCACGCTCTCAGGCCATTCCCGTCGAGGCTGAGGAAGGAGTGCCGCTGATTGAAGAACTGTACATCGACGAGAGCGGACGATTCCAGATGACCGAGGAGGACCTTGAAGATTTCCTTCCGTTCCTCCGCGACCACGAGGTATGTGTCGACGTGGAAGCGAAGAGTGCCTTCCGTTCCGGAGGGTCCTCGTACGCGTATGGACGGCTCGCCCATCCGTACGATATCCAGACGGTCGGATCGCTCTACCGGACCTGGCGGCTTGCTCACCTGGGTCGAGCAACGGCAATGGCCTGATTGCCTCCCACGTCTGAAGTCCCGGCGAGGGGAAGTCGGCGACGGCCCGGTCGGTGCAACCGGGCCGCCCCCCTCGACAGAGCAGCCGTGAAATCGCCCATCAGAAGGAGGACTTCGATCATGTCCGCACCTCAAGACAGCTCCGTTTACATCCGACCGTTCGCCGAGATTGGAATCGATGACATCCCCAGCGTTGGGGGGAAGAACGCGTCACTGGGAGAGATGTATCGCGAGTTGACTCCCAGGGGCGTGAAGGTGCCCGACGGCTTTGCGGTCACGGCCGGCGCCTACTGGGCCTTCCTCGAACGATCGGGGCTGGACCAACAGTTACGGACGATCCTCGAAGGACTCGATACCCGCGACATGGACGACCTCCGCAACCGCGGTCGACGAGCGCGCCAGGCCATCCTCGACGCCGAGATGCCGCAGGAAATTGAAGCGGCTATCGTCGCGTCCTACGAGCGACTCTCCAGCGCCGTCGACAGGCCCGTCGATGTCGCCGTCCGCAGCAGTGCAACCGCGGAGGACCTTCCCGATGCCAGCTTTGCCGGCCAGCAGGAGACGTATCTGAACGTCCAGGGTGCGCCCATGCTGCTGGAAACCTGCAAGCGATGCTTTGCCTCACTCTATACCGACCGGGCCATCTCTTACCGAGTGGACAAGGGATTCGATCACTTCAAGGTTGGCCTTTCGATCGGCATCCAGCGCATGGTGCGATCGGACCTGGCGGCCTCGGGGGTGATGTTCTCGATCGACACGGAAACCGGCTTCCGCGACGCCGTGTTGATCAATGCGTCTTACGGTCTGGGCGAAAATGTGGTTCAGGGATCGATCAATCCCGATGAATACTACGTCTTCAAGCCGACGCTCGGGCAGGGCTTCCGGCCGATCCTCCAGAAGCTGATCGGCACCAAGGAATTCAAACTGATCTACGATGTCGGCGGCGGCCGGATGACCCGAAACGTTCCCGTACCGCCCGAGGATCGCGCTCGATTTGCGATCACCGATGACGAAATCCTCCAACTGGCGCGCTGGGCTTGCCTCATTGAGGAGCACTACTCCGCCCGACGAGGCCGGCCGACACCGATGGACATGGAATGGGCCAAGGACGGGCGGACCGGCGAACTCTTCATCGTGCAGGCCAGGCCCGAGACGGTCCAGTCGCAAAAGAAGCCGGACACCCTCGAAGTCTACCGGCTGAAGGCCCCGGGACGGGTACTGGTCAGCGGTCGGAGCGTCGGAGAAAAGATTGGCCGGGGGCCGGTTCGAATCATCAAGCGAGTGCAGGACCTCCACCAGTTTCGCGACGGCGAGGTGCTCGTCACCGATAAGACGGATCCCGACTGGGAACCGACGATGAAAAAGGCTGCGGCGATCGTTACCAATCGCGGCGGACGAACTTGCCACGCGGCGATCGTCAGCCGGGAGCTTGGGCTGCCGGCCGTCGTCGGAACCGAACGCGGGACTGAGATCCTTCGCGACGGCCAGGAGGTGACTGTCTCCGACGCCGAGGGTGACACGGGATTTGTCTACGAGGGCCTCATCGACTTCGAGGTCCAGCGACAGGATCTTCGGCATCTCGGACGGCCTGCGACGAAGATCATGATGAACGTCGGCAATCCTGAGGAGGCATTTCGGCTCTCGTTCCTGCCCAGCGATGGTGTTGGCCTGGCCCGTGAAGAGTTTATCATTTCGACTTACATCAAGATCCATCCCCTGGCGTTGCTCGACTACGGACAGCCAGAGGATCCGGCGGTACGGGCCGAGATCGACCGTCTGACTGCCGGCTACGACGACAAACCCGCCTTCTTCGTGGAGAAGCTGGCGCAGGGCGTCGCCATGATCGGCGCGGCGTTCTATCCCAGGGATGTCATTGTTCGCCTGAGTGACTTCAAGACCAACGAGTATGCCAACCTCGTGGGTGGACGTCGCTACGAGCCGACCGAGGAGAACCCGATGCTGGGCTTCCGAGGCGCCTCGCGCTATTACGATCCTCGGTACCGAGCCGGTTTTGCCCTGGAATGTCGAGCCATGAAGAAGGTTCGCGACGAGATGGGGCTTACCAACGTCAAACTCATGATCCCCTTCTGCCGGACCGTCGACGAGGGGCGCAGGGTGCTCGCCGAGATGGAGAAGCACGGGCTGAAACGAGGACATCATGGGCTGGAGGTCTACGTGATGTGCGAGATCCCCAGCAACGTCATCCTTGCCGACGAGTTCGCCGAGATCTTCGACGGCTTCTCGATCGGGTCGAACGACCTGACCCAGCTGGTTCTGGGGGTGGATCGCGACTCGGAGATCGTCGCACACATTTTCGACGAGCGCAACGAGGCGGTGAAGAAGATGATCGCGGAGGTCATCCGTGCCGCGAGGGCCCGAGGGCGAAAGATTGGAATCTGCGGCCAGGCGCCGAGCGACTACCCCGAGTTCGCCCGCTTTCTTGTCGAGCAGGGGATCGATAGTATCTCGCTCAACCCCGACGCAGTCCTCAGGACCACGCTTAGCGTGCTCGAGTTGGAGTCCGCGACTGCCGGCGTCTGATGCAAACCAGAGGAAAGCGACCATGTCGAAGGGACGTATCCTCATCGGCAAACCGGGTCTCGACGGGCATGACCGAGGAGCCCGGTATGTCGCCCGCCTTTTGCGAAACACAGGCTACGACGTCATCTATACGGGCATCCGCCGGAGTCCCGAAGAGATCGTCGAGGCCGCCATTCGGGAGAATGTCGACGCAATCGGGCTCAGTGTTCTCAGTGGGGCACATCGCGTGCTCTTCCGCCGAGTGATCGATGAGCTCACCGAACGCAGCGCGGGGAATATCCTTGTCTTCGGTGGCGGGACGATCCCCGAAGAGGATATTTCCTACCTGAAGGAGATTGGTGTCCGGGCGATCTTCACCCCGGGCACCTCGGCTCAAGCGATCCTCTCCACTGTCGAGGAACTCTTGCGCTCCAAACATCGGGACACACTCGCAAAAGAGGATCGCAAGGAGGTTATGATTCGATGACGGCATCTCGCCTTCAATTCGGTGAAGAAGAATGGTCGAAGGAGACCCTCGCCGGGGCGGTCGCCCAGCACCCCGAGCGTGCCCGGGCCTTTACGACGACATCGGGGCTTCCAGTGGATCGGCTCTATCTCCCCGACGACGACCTCGTCGAGCATTACGAGGAGAAGCTGGGATTTCCCGGAAGATTCCCGTTCACGCGCGGCGTGCATCCGACGATGTTTCGCGGCCGGCTCTGGACCATGCGCGAATACGCTGGATACTCCACCGCGGAGGAATCGAACCAGCGGTATCGCTACCTTCTCGCGGAGGGCTCGACCGGGCTCAGCGTTGCCTTCGACCTGCCGACGCAGCTCGGGCTCGACTCCGACGACCCTCGGAGCCTCGGCGAGGTCGGCAAGGTGGGCGTTGCGATCAACACCCTGGCCGACATGGAGGCTCTTTTCGAAGGCATCCCGCTCGACAGAGTCTCGACGTCGATGACCATCAACGCACCCGCAGTTGTTTTGCTTGCGATGTACATGGCCGTCGGCGAGAAACAGGGTGTCGAACCCTCTGCGCTCCGGGGAACGATCCAGAACGACATCCTCAAGGAGTACATCGCGCGGGGGACGTACATCTTCCCGCCGCGGCCGAGCCTTCGATTGATCGAGAACACGTTTGAATATTGCAGCCGACAAATGCCTCACTGGAATACAATTTCGATCAGTGGCTACCACATCCGAGAAGCTGGCGCCACGGCCGTGCAGGAGCTGGCCTTCACGATTGCCGACGCGGTTTGCTACATCGAAACCGCGCTTCGGGCAGGTCTCTTGATCGACGAGTTCGCGCCCCGGCTGGCGTTTTTCTTCGCCGTGCATTCCGACTTCTTCGAGGAGATCGCCAAGTTTCGAGCGGCTCGGCGGCTCTATGCCCGGTTGATGAAGGAGCGCTTTGGGGCCAGATCTCCTGAGAGCATGATGCTGCGATTCCACACTCAGACGAGCGGGGTCACGTTGACCGCACAGCAGCCGGAGAACAACGTCGTTCGGGTGGCATTGCAGGCGATGGCCGCGGTGCTCGGTGGCACACAGAGCCTCCACACCAACAGCAAGGATGAGGCCCTCTGCCTGCCGACCGAGGAATCGGTACGGCTTGCTCTGCGCACTCAGGAAATCCTGGCGAACGAGACTGGAGTCGCCAGCACGGTTGACCCGCTCGGTGGGAGTTTTTTTGTGGAACACCTGACCGACACAATCGAAGCCGAGGCTCTCGCGTTGCTCGGTCGGATTGATGCGATGGGAGGGATGGTCCCGGCCATTGAGACTGGTTTTGTGCGACGGCTCATCGACGAGTCGGCCGACCGCTGGAGCGAACAGGTTGAGCGTAACGAACGGATTGTCGTGGGAGTCAATGCTCATGCCGACGACCAGCCGCCGAGGATGCAGCTTTTCGGGGTGGCCGACGACGTCCGCCGTCGCGAGATCGATCGACTGGGCCTGGTGAAGGCGCGGCGCGATTCGAGAACGGTGGAGCGGTCGCTCGTGAGCTTGCGGCGATCGGCCGAGGACGACGCGGCGAACCTGTTGCCTCCGATTCTTGAAGCTGTGCGTGCCTACGCCACGATCGGCGAAATCTGCAAGATCCTTCGCGATGTCTTTGGCGAATATCGAGAAGCTGTTGACCTCTGACGAGAAAAAAATGCCAATGGTGCTTCGACAGGTGCAAGGCCGCACAGGGATCGTCACGCTGAACCACTCGGCGAAGCGGAACGCCCTGAGCCGCGACCTCATTGAGGAACTGATCCTAGCGATCGGCGAGATGAAGGACGCGTCGGTCCGTTCCGTGATCCTACGGGCACAGCCGGCGGCGGCCGTCTGGTCGGCAGGCCACGACGTCACCGAGTTGCCGACCTCTGGGCGAGATCCTCTCTCGTACGACGATCCGCTCCGCCGGGTCGTTCGGACGATCGAGATGCTTCCCATACCTGTCATCGCAATGATCGAGGGAAGTGTCTGGGGCGGCGCCTGTGAGCTTGCGATGACCTGCGATCTGGTGGTCGCCACGCCCGAGGTCACTTTCGCCTTCACACCGACAAGACTTGGCGTTCCCTACAACACGGCAGGCATTGTGAACATGATGAAGTCGATTGGCGTGCCGCTCCTGAAGGAGATGCTCTTCACGGCTCGTCCGATTTCGTCGGAACGGGCGCTCCGCCTCGGGATGATTAACGATGTGGTGCCCAGAGACGAACTCGAAGGCTTCACCCGGCAGCTTGCCGACCAGATTTCCGAGACCTCACCGATGTGTGTTGCACTGATGAAGGAGGAACTTCGGATTCTCTCGAAGTCCCGCCCGATGAGTGCCGAGACCTTTGAGCGGCTTCAGGCTCAGCGTCGGCATGTCTACGACAGTCGCGATTATCGAGAAGGCATTCAATCCTTCCTCGAGAAGCGTCGTCCGGAGTTCAGGGGCGAATAGGCTTCTGGGCCGAGATCATTCCAGGTAGCCGAGGTCAGCCAGTCGGCGCTCGATGATTGCCTGTTCGTCCTGGGTGAACTCGAAGCCGGAGTGATGCGGGCCGGCGAGGACCTCGGTGGGAGGGTGGTGACGGGCCACGGTCGTCGGCTGAACGATTGGCTTTCCCTCGATATGCGCGGGGATCGGCAGGCCGAGCATCGCCAGGATTGTCGGCGTGGCATCGGTGAGATTGGCTTGTAGGTGACGTCCGGGCGGTAGATCCACACCCGAGAGTGCGATGATGCCTTCGGGACGGTGCGTGCCGGGAAGGTTAGCGTCGGGCTCGACCCAGGCCGGGCTCGACGACAGCTTGGTTCGGACCCAGTAGGGTTCATCGGGGAGCGCGATCAGGTCGGGGTAGCCCTCGCTCGCGGGATCGATCCCGTATTCCTCGGCGGTTGCGATGATCCGAGGGAAGAGGTGGACGCCCGTCTCGGGGTGTCGGGCCTCGGCGAGGGCGGCCGAGGCGGCGGTCCGGGCCTCGTCGATCTGGCGAGGAGTCATCATCGGGGCCGCCGTCTTCGCGCCGCCGTGTCGTGCCGCACAGTTCACGTAGACCATCGCCGCGGTGTCCTGATGCGGGGCGAAGGCGAGCGTGCGTCGCCAGTCAAAGCGGTACTCGGCCGCGACCGACTGGTCGAATGATGCGGAGCGAGCGGCGGGGCGGTCGCGTTTCTCGCCCCAGAGGCGAAGGCGATCTCGTACCTGCATTGTCCGCCGGCCGAGCCGTCCGGCCCATCCTGGGAGCCGCGCGACACCGGCATCCACGAGGATTCGATTGACCTGAATACGGCCCAGGCAAGGGCCAAAGCCGTGGTCGCTGACCATCATGACCGCAGCGCCCCGGCGGTCGGCGAGGTCGCAGAGTCGGCCGATACACTCGTCGAGACCGCGGATGACCTGGCCGGCGGCGGCGTTCCACTCGGGGTCGTCAATCCCGGTCTCATCGACGTTGAGCCAGGGCCAAACGCGGTGCTGGAACGGGTCGAGGTTCTGGAACTGGACCATTAGCACCGACCAGTCCGAGGCGATCTCGTCGGCGAGGAAAGCGCCATCGGTTCGGCCGTGGAAGCTCTGGGCGGTGGCCTGGGCGTTGGTCTTCAACTCGTCGAGGGTGCGGGGAACGCGCTTCCAGAAGTAGCCGAGTGCGTAGCCGGGGGCCTCGGTTTCGCGGCGGGCGGCGAACTCAGGAGCGGCCGAGAGGGCCGCCTCGAGGTGGGGGGCGTCCATCCCCGAGACGACAATGCCAGGAACCTTCAGCGGTGGATAGAGCCCTGGAACATTCAGGCAGACGGCCGTTCGACCGCTTGAGGCCAGGAGATGCCAGACAGTCGGCACGCGGATCCGGCCCGAGTGGTTGACCTTCATCCGGTTCTCGGCGGCGTCATAGTATCGGTGGTCGAAGACGCCGTGGCGGGCCGGCCCGCAACCGGTCATCATGGTCGTCCAGGCGGCCGTGGTGACTGGCGGGACGATCGATCGAAGCGTCCCGGAGGCGGCACTCGCGAGAAACGCGTCGAGGTTGGGCATCAGCCCCCGGCGCCGCATGGGATCCAGCACGGTCCAGGTGGCCCCGTCCAGGCCCAGGACGACCAGTCGCTCGACAGTCTTCGGCATGACTTCGGGTCCTCGTGCATCAGGCCGCGGCCGGGATCGGCCCGCGATCGACGTGAAACTCGGCCGTGTAGTAATCGGCCAACTGCCGGCGCTCGCCCTTCGACCGATACACCTGCGCGGCGAGCCGGCGGAACTTCTCGACGGCCGAGAGAGATCGCTCGGTTTCGCGGCACCAGTCGCGATACGAGGCGACCAATCGTGAGCAGCGAGCCAGGGCGTCGGGCGGGACCGGTCCCTTCAGAGCCACCCCCATCACGGTATGCGGGAATGCCCGGTGACCCTGGTAGCCAGTCGCGCGGACCTCGTAAGGTTCGAGCATCCGGCGGAGGCAGCTCGGTGTCATTCGCCAGTAATCATCAGGGTAACCGTGGATGCGGAAGTTCAACGGCGATGTGATGACGAACATCCCGCCCGGCTTGAGGATGCGGTAGACCTCATCGAAAGCCCGCCGGACCTCGAAAACATGTTCGAATGTTTCGATGCAAAGGACCGTGCCAGCCGATCGATCGGGAAGGTTGATCGCCGTGACGTCCTCGACTCGATCAACACCGGGGCCGGGCCGCATGTCGCAGCCAACATAGTCGCGGCCGGCGAACATCGCCCGGAGGTTCGCGTAACCCTCCTGCCCTTCGACCTGGTATGAGCCAAACTCATAGACGGGGCCGGGTCCGTCAAAGGTCTCGGCCACGAGGCGACAGAACGCCTTGTTGTGGTCGCGCATCGGGGAGGCTCCTCCTTGAGCCGAATCGAGGGCGGGGCCAGAATCGCGGGGATCATAGCGCGATCCGTTGCTTCCGTCAATCCCGTCTCGTGGCAAATCCACCACAGAAACCCAGGGGCACAGAGAAGAAAAAATAAGTTTTTCTCTGTGCCTCTGTCGTTCATTTATTTCGAGTCCGCGCCGGCGAGAGCGAGGCCCGGGACGTCGATATGCTCTCGGGGAGACCAGGTACCGCCGTCGCGCTCGATCCGGTGATAGAGCGTATCCCGCTCGACCGGGATGCGACCCGCCTCCTCGATCAGCCGGCGGATTTCGGTGACCGTCACTTCCTGCGGTGTCTCAGCGCCGGCCTCGTGGTAGATCTTTTCGTGAACGACGGTCCCGTCGAGGTCGTCGGCGCCGAAGGCGAGTGCCACCTGTGCCGTCTTCAGACCGAGCATCACCCAGTACGCCTTGATGTGCGGGAAATTGTCCAGCATCAGGCGGCTGATCGCCATCACCTTCAGGTCCATCACTCCCGAGGGCTTCGGAATGTGGGCCATCTGCGAATTGTCGGGGTGGAACGCGAGCGGGATGAACGTCTGGAAGCCGCCGGTTTCGTCCTGAAGTTCGCGGAGGCGAACCATGTGGTCGATCCGGTGCTTCGGGCCGTCGATGTGGCCGTAGAGCATCGTCGCGTTCGAGTGCAGTCCCAGGCGGTGGGCCGTCCTGTGGACGTTCAACCAGCTCTCCGTGGACGCCTTCGCGCCACAGATCTGCTCGCGGACCTCGGGGTGGAAGATCTCGGCGCCGCCGCCGGGAAGGCTGCCGAGCCCGGCGTCGATCAGCTCGCGAAGGATTGTCTCGACCGACTTCCGGGAAATCTTCGCAAAGAACTCGATCTCGACCGCCGTGTACGCCTTGATGTGGATCTCCGGGGCCGCTTCCTTGATCCAGCGGACCACATCGACATAGTAGCTAAATGGAAGCTTGTTGTGCAGCCCGCCGACGATGTGCAGTTCGGTCGCGCCTCGCGACGAAGCCTGACTCGCCCGCTCGACGATCTGATCGCGCTCCATGACATAGGCGCGCTCGTCGCCGAGGTCGGCCCGAAAGGCGCAGAAGTCGCAGGTATAGACGCAGACATTGGTCGGATTGATGTGCGTGTTGACGTTGTAATACGCGAAGTTGCCGTTGTAGCGTTCGCGAACAAGGTTGGCGAGCGACCCCAGTGTGAAGAGGTCGCTACAGGCCTCCAGCGCCAGGCCATCGTCGAAGCTTAGCCGTTGGCCAGCTTCCACCTTCTCGCGGATCGACTCCATCACGCGGACGTCGCTATTCATCGCTTCCAGGCCCTCGCCGCCGTTGTTTCCTGTAGAGTGGGCACACACGCCGAGGTCCAGCGAACCATCGGAGACAACGTCCCACATGCGATCGGGGTTGTCGGTGGGCCGAGCCCACTACCCGACTCACGACCGACATTCTTTCCGGAATTTTAGTCAGGATTGAAGGAATCATCAACCGCGGCCGGCATGGCGGATCAGCAGGTCAATCACACCCACGACCAGCAGGCCCAGGCTAATCGCTATGTTGACCTGGAAAAAGGCCAGGTTAACGCGAGAGAGATCGTCCGGGCGTACGAGCGTATGCTCGTAGATCAGGAGAACGCCCACGGCTGCCACGCCGATGAAGTAAACAATCCCCATCGGGTAAATCAGGCCGAGGACAAACAGCGGGACAATCATCATCGCGTGGCAGCCCGCGGCGAGACGCAGGGCGTTGGGGATCCCGATTCTCCCGGGGATACTCCGCAACCCGGCCTTGCGGTCGAAATCGACATCCTGGCAGGCATAGATAATGTCGAAGCCCGCGACCCACATCAGCACCGCCTCGGCGAGGAAGATTGGCGGCCAGTCGAGGTCGCCCCGGAGGGCGATCCACGCCGCGACCGGCGCCAGGCTCAGCGAGATCCCCAGCCAGAAGTGCGAGAGGCTTGTGAATCGCTTTGTATAAGAGTACGACAGGAGCCAGAGCAGCACCGGGATCGAGAGGTAGAGCGGCCAACGGTTCGGCAGGAAAAAGAGCGTCGCAGCGATGAACGCCAGGGCTGAGGCGATCGTGAAGCCGATCACGGTCGGCACGCTGAGCCGTCCGGCAGGGATGTGTCTCGTCGCGGTCCGGGGATTGCGGGCGTCGAAGGCTCGGTCTGCGATCCGATTGAAGGCCATCGCGGCGGTTCGGGCGGCGGCCATGCAGACCAGGATGCCGAGCCAGTCCTGCAAGCGAGTCGCACGAGCGCCCGGGTAGTTCACGGCCAGCACCGCACCCAGCAGCGCGAACGGTAGCGCGAAGAGGGTATGGCTGAACTTGATCATCTCAAGGAAATCGCGCGTTCGGGCAAGGATCATAAAGCCTTCTCCGCGGTCCTGGGTGCGGCGAGCGGGCGTCGGGTGAGCCGAACGACCACCAGGTCGCCCAGCGGCGGGCAGAGCGTCGCAATTGTCCCAAGCGCCCGGAACGGCCAGACCACCCGCTTCAACATCGAGAGCCTGCGCCTCGGGCGATCGGCGAGCCCGGCGATCTTCCGGGCGACATCGCGGACGTTGGCTGTCATCCAGGGCATCACATTATCGATGACCTGGTCGTACGACTCCCCGGGCGGAATCCGCGACTCAACGGCCTCCATGAAGCCGGTTTTGATCGGTCCAGGCTCGACCAGGCAGACCCGCACACCCATCGGAATCAGCTCGCGACGCAGGGCATCGTTCCAGTACGCGATCCCGGCCTTGGTCGCGCCGTAGGCGCCCAGGGCCGAGGTCGCCACGCAGGTGATCGCTGAGCCAATGTTGATGATCGTACCTTTTCTCTCGATCAGCGAGGGGAGCAAAAATCGCGTGAGCATCAGCGGCGCCGTTAGGTTCACCCCGAGCTGACGGGCGATCTGGTCGGGCTCAGCTTCGGCGAACTGGTTCGGCAGGCCAAGGCCGGCGTTGTTCACCAGGATGTCGACGCCTCCCACTCGTTCGACGACCTCGCTCGCCAGTCGAGCGGGTCCATCCGGCTCGGCGAGGTCGACGGGGATGGTCAGCGTCTCGACGCTGGGGAAGGTCTTACGAAGCTCATCCGCCAGGCGATCGAGGCGGTCGAGGCGCCTCGCGGTGAGGACGTATCGACCGGTCGGACGCCGGCGTGCCAGTTCGATCGCCAGCGCTTCCCCAATCCCCGATGAGGCCCCGGTGATGAGGATCACGGGCCTATCCGCCATTGGATTTTTCCTCCAGCCCGGTTTCCAGTTGCGTCTCGTCGGCGAGGTTTTGCACGTCCCAGCGGGTCTCGTCGCGTGGATCTGGCCCACCGAGACCCCATCTGGGCGCGATCATGTTCGAGAGGCCAAGTTGGTCGCAGATTCGGGAGACCACGAAATCGATGAGGTCTTCCAGCCGGTGCGGGCGGTGATACCAGCCCGGCATCGCCGGCAGAACGATGGCGCCCGCCTGGGTTACGCGGAGCATGTTCTCAAGATGGATCAGGCTAAGGGGCGTCTCGCGAGGGACGAGGACCAACTTCCGTCTCTCCTTCAGGTGGACGTCAGCCGCTCGGGTGATCAGATTGGTGGTGACCCCCGAGGCGATCGAGGCCAGTGTGCTCATGCTGCAAGGCAGGACCACCATTCCGGCGGTTGGGAACGAGCCGCTAGCGATACCGGCCGAGAAATCGGTGTGGTGGTGATAGACGAGCCGACCGGACTCGCGCAGGCCGATCGTGATCGGGTTGAAGGCGTTCAAATTCACCTCCAGCCCCAGTTCGTCGCGGAGCACCTGTACGGCGCTCGGGCTGATGGTCAGGTGGACGCGACGTCCGGACCGAGCCATCACATGCAGCAGTCGGATGGCGTAGGGCGCTCCGCTGGCTCCTGTCATCGCGAGGACCAGGTCGTCGCCCCGATTCGGGGTCATGGCCGGTCTCCGGCCGGCTTGGTGCCGACGTAGAGCGTCGCGATCCCGAATGTGAGTGGATGCTCTCGTAAATCGACGAGACCTCGGGCGGCGAGTAGGTCGAGCATCGCCCGGCCGTCCGGGAATTCCAGGACGCTCTGCGGAAGGTAATTGTAGGCGTCGTCGTCGTTGGGCGCAAGAGCCTGTCCGATCCTCGGAAGGATGTGCCGGAAGAAAGTCAGGTAGAACCGGCCGAGGAACCGCCCACTTGGACGCGAGAATTCCAGAATCGCAACCTTGCCGCCAGGACGGGCGACTCGAATCATCTCGTCGATTCCTCGGACGGTATCGCGGACGTTCCGAAGTCCGAACGCGACGCTCACCACTCCGAACGTATTGTCAGGTGCGGGAAGGTGTTGTGAGTCGCCTTCCAGAAGCGTCACACGGCCCGAGGCTCCCGCCCTTTTGACCTTGTCCCGGCCGATGACGAGCATCTCCCGGCAGAAGTCGGATCCAACGATCCGCGACTGACCGCCGCCGGCGCGGTCATAGGCCAGCGCGAGGTCGGCCGTCCCGGTGCAGCAATCCAGGACCGGTACGCCTGGCTCGGGAGGGACGGTTCGCGTGGTGAAGCGTCGCCACGATCGATCGATGTTCAGGCTGAGCAGGTGGTTCAAAAGGTCGTACCGCCGGGCTATGGTTGCGAACATTCGCCGGACCTTCAGATCCGACTTGTCCACGGTCTTCGGCGGTTCGGGAGTGCTGGTGAGGTTCATGGCGGGGTCGATGGTTTCTCCGTTCGCGAGAGCCACGGTCTTCAGTGCCTGTGCGACCGGCTCGGGGTCATTGTGGGCATCCGGGCCTGCGATCGGCAAGCCGGGGGACTCCGAACGCGATTGGACTCGCCGGGTTTCGAGATCTGGGTTAAGAACATTGAGGGGATACTCCAGGATCCATCGAGCAAGGAAGCGCAAGCGATGAACGCCAGGCGGGGCCTCCTGATCCTGTTGGTGATTTCGGCGGCGGTCCGGATGGCTTACTCCTCGGCGCTGGGGCCGGGTAACGACGAGGCCTATCACTGGCTCTATGCAATCCATCCATCGCTGAGTTACTTCGACCACCCGCCGATGATGGCCTGGGTTGAGATGCTGGGACTGACGCTGACAGGCGGCCGCAATGCTACCTGGGCCCTTAGGATCGGCTTCGTCGCCATGTTCGCCGGCTCAACGATCATGATGTACCGGCTTGCGGCCAGGCATTACGGCGAGCGTGCGGGCTTGCTCGCAGCGACCGCGATGAATCTGACCGGCTATTATGGCCTGGCGGCCTCAACGTTCGCCCTGCCCGACGGCCCCCTGCTCTTCTTCTGGCTGCTAACGCTCGATCGGCTGGACCTCGCCATTGATGGTCCCGACACTGGCCGATCACGCCGATGGACCGAGGCGGGTCTGGCCTGGGGTGGGGCCCTTTTGAGCAAGTATCACGCTGTTTTCTTGCCGGTGGGCGTGGTTGGGCTCCTGTTGATCGATCCGAGGCGTCGGAAGAGGCTTCTGGAGTCCGGTCCTTACCTGGCGATTGCGATTGGGTTGATGGTGTTCAGCCCGGTTCTTATCTGGAACGCGAGGCATGGCTGGATCTCTTTTGTCTTTCAGGGAGGAAGAGCGGTGGGCGGATGGACCCCACGCCCGGACCTCCTTGGGCTGGCGATGCTCGCCCAGGCCGGCTACCTCTTTCCCTGGATCTGGATTCCGATGGTTATCCTGCTGGTCCGGGGACTCCTCCGATGGCGATCGCTCTCCGAGGGCCCTGAACGCCTCTGGCTGGCCGTTGCGACGATACCCACGCTGATCTTCGCACTGGTCGCTTGCTTTCGACCCGTTTTACCGCACTGGGGGCTTATCGGTCTGGTCTCGATCTTTCCAATGCTCGGCCGTGTCTGGGCGGTTCGGATCGAGGCTCATCCCAGGGCAGGACGTCGACGGCTGGGGATCGCCGCGGGGCTCTCGATGATGCTGGTTTCCTTGGCGCTGGTAGAGCACAGGACCGGTCTTCTCCAGCGCGGTCCTTCAAGCCAATGGGCGCCGCTCGACGAACGAACTGATCCCACGCTTGACTTCCAGGGCTGGGATCAGGTCGCTGATCGCATTCGAGAGCTCGGCCTGGTGAACGATCCGGGTCGCTTCCTCTTCACGCGATACTGGTATCAGAGTGCCCAGATTGCTTATGCGCTTGGCGGCGAGCGTCCGGTGCTTTGCTACAACTCCGACGACCCACGCGGGTTTGCTTTCTGGAGTCGGCCCGACGACTGGATCGGCCACGACGGAGTGCTGGTGATGGTTGGCAACGAGCCCGACGCGATCCCCCGCTACTTCCGCCGATGGTTCGCGACAGTCGAGTTCGCCTCAGAGTTCTGGGTGGAGCGCCACGGCAAGCCGGTTCGTCGGATTCGGCTCTATCAGTGTCGTGGTCAACGCCTGGCTTATCCCTTCGACATTGATCGAGCCCGCCATCTGTCGCAACGCTCACAGACTGCGTCAAAGGGGAATCGCGCCATTCGATAAAACCTTCCCCGGCGAACCGATGGCGGCGTTGCGGACTGGTTCGGGAGAGGCCCGATCAGGGGAACAGCTTCCCTCGTCGCTGGAAGGGGAAGGAATTCACAAGGAATGGGGGCGTCCTCAGCAGGACCCTCACGGCGCCAAATGCGCCAAGGCCGGAAACCTGCCCAATTCGTGTCTGTCCGGTCCCTCCGCGGAAGGCTCTGACGTGTCCGGAGAGGGTTGTCCGGTCAGGGACCATACCGACGAGGTTGAGTGAGACGCCGTTACCTGAGGCATCCAGCACCTGCTGCAAGTAGCCTCTGCCGCTTACCGCGAGTCGGACGAGATTGCGGTTTCCGTCGATGTATCGGAGTTTTCTGCCCTGAGCAAAGAGAGCCACGTAATCCGAGCCGGGCTGACCATTTCCATCGCCATCGAGTGTATTGCCGGCGAGATCCTTGATCCCCGAGGGGCCCGTGCCGATCACCTGAATCCGGTCGTACTGACCTGACGGGATCGGCGAGGCCGGCACAAGGGTCACCGTGAAGGTTAAGGGATTATAAGTGATCGAGGCAATTGAGATCGGCTGGTTGCCGGTTGTGGTCGTCAGGAGGTAATCGGCGGCGTTGTTCGCGTCGTTGGGATTCAGCGGAGCCGTGAAATGCAGGGCGAGGCTGCTGATCAGTTTCGGCGTCCCGGTCCAGGAAAGTCCGCCGATCTCGGGAGGAGTGGTATCGGGATTGGCATCCTGAATCAGGAGTTCTGTCGTGGTGGTCGGTCCGAGCCAGGCACCACCGGTTGGCGAATCGATCGAAAGCGTCAGGTGGGTATCGTGGTTCAGGTAGGGGTTGTTCAGCACCGGGACGATGATCGAGCTGCTCCACTGGCCAGGGCTGAGGGTGAGCGTCCCGGAGGTTGGCGTGAAATCGAGGCCCGGCGTGGCATCGATCGGAGTGGCCTGGTAGTGGATCGTCACCGTTCCGGCGGCACCGAAGAGCCGAATGACCGGGAAGACCGCCATTCCGGAGAGATCGGTGACCTGGAGGCTCTCGGTCCCGAGTTCGATCGCGCCGGGAGACTCGACGACATGAGCCGTCGCGGAGGAGGAGCCTGGATCGAGGTTGTACTGGTCGGAGGAGACCGAGGCCGTCAGGGTATAGTCGCCAGGATTCACCGCGAGCTCCTGGAGCGTGACGCGGGCCGAGGCGCCCGGGACCAGATCGCCGAGGCGGGCGAAGGACTGGTTGGTCACCATCGCCGAGAGTCCCTGGGTCGGCGAGGAGTTGAGGAGTTGCAGGCCGTTGAGCATCGGGAAGTCGACCACCACACCAGTCGCGGTCGTTGTCCCCATATTCGTCACTGAGGCGGAGAACGTGACGACCTGGCCAGTCTGAACGACCTGGGATGTCGTCGCCATCGCGATCGCAACCGAGACAGAGGGAGCAACAGGAACCTCGAGGTTGGTCGCGTTATTCGAGGTCGTTGGATCGTTGTCGGTCCCGGTTACCTGCGCCGAGAGGTCGATCGAACCGGCCACCGGGTTGATGATCGGCCGGACGAAGACGGTCAGGCTTGCGGAACTGCCGGCGGCCATCGATCCCAGGTCAACGGTGATGAGGTTGTCGGGACCCGGCGAGGGAACCGTCTGGCCAGGGCCCGAGGGAGGTGGAACGAACGTGGTGCCCGCGGGGACGGGGATCGTTGCGACAACGCCGTCGGCCGGCGAGGGGCCCGCGTTGGCGACACGCACCGTGTAGGGCCAGGGAGTGCCGGCGATCGCCTCCCCGCTGCTGGGGACGATCTGGACGCTCAGATCGGCTGACGGGGCGACGTTCAGGCTTGCGGTCCAGGCATTATTCGAGAGTTTCGTATCGAGGTTTTGCCCCACGACGGAGAACGGGATCAGGAGCGTTCCAGCGTCAGCCGGCCCCGCGGTCGCAAGCAAGGTGACGACGGCGGACTGTCCGGCGGCCAGGGCGCCGAGATCGGCGGTGAGCTGGCCCTGGGAGACCGAGGGCGCGGTCCCCTGGCTCGATTGGGCCGAGGCCACCACAAGGCCAGTGGGCAAGGTGGCACTCAGGACGGCGGCAGGCTCGTCGTACGGGCCCGAGTTCGCCACCTGAATCGTGAGCTGGAAGGGCTGACCAACATCGAGGCTTGAGGCAGAGGACGTCCCGCTGATCGAAAGGTCACTCACGCCTCGGACCGATCTGGTCAACTGAGCAGTATTATTGGAGAGATTCGGGTCGGCCTGAGCTCCCTGCACGGCCGCCGAATCGACGAGTGTCGAGCCGGGGAGAGCGGTCGGATCGACGACAAGGGTGAAGCTCTGCTGGCTTCCCGAGGACAGGGTCGCGAGCGTAAAGCTGACGACTCCGCTGGAGATCATCGGGGTCAGGCCGATCGTGTTCGAAGTCGAGACAAGATGGACGCCGGCGGGAAGGGTGTCCTGAAGGACGACCGAGGTCGCATCGATCGGCCCGGCGTTCGCCACGGTGATCGTGTAAGTCATCGGGACGCCGGTCGTCGCGATCGTCGAATCGGCGGCGAGGGTGACCGAGAGGTCGCTCGCCGGCTGGATATCCGTTGTGAGGCTTGCAACGTTCTGGTTGGTTGTCGAGCTCGACAGGGCCTCGCTGGTGGCCGTCGCGACTTCGGTGAGGGAACCGACGCGATCGGCCTGAACGACAACAGTCACGACGGCCTGGTTTCCCACGGCGAGGTTACCGAGGCTCGCAACGACCTGTTCTCCCGTCAGAGAAGCCGATCCGATGCTCGTATCAGCCGAGACAAAAGAAAGCCCGGCGGCGATCGGCAGGATCACCTGGGCATTCGGAGCTGTCTGTGGGCCGAGGTTGGTTGTGGTGATGGTGTAGGTCAACTTGCCGTCGAGAAGGGCCGGCGAGGGTCCTTCGGTCATCGAAACCGAGAGGTTGGACGATGGCTCGACGGTCACCGGGATCGTCGCCTCGTTGGGTTTCGGGGTCTCCTGGCTGGTGACCGAAGCCGTGTCGGTCAGATCGCCGGTTGTGTTCGAGTCGGTCTGTATGATGAGCGTTGCTGTGGCTGACGTCCCTGCCGGGATCGTTTGAAGCAGGAACTGGAGCGAACCGGAGCCGAGAGAGGGGATCATCGTCCCCTGGCTAAGTGTCGCGGAAACCAGCGTGGCGCTGGATGGTAGCTGATCCGCGAGGACCACCCCGTGGGCGTCGGCCGTCCCCACGTTTGCGACCTGAAGTGACACGGTCACGTCGGAGCCCGAGGCCACCGGATTCGGCTCCGCGGTTCCGGAGACGACCAGGTGAACCACGCCCTGGACCGTCAGATCCTGGGAGAACTCCGAAGTATTTCCCTGGGGATCGGTCGCCGTCGCCGAGATGTACATTCCTGAAGCGACGACGGGAGGTAGACTGACCTGAAAAGTCCCATTCCCGTTATTGTCGGTCTGGACGCTCGTGGTCTCCAGAAGCGTCTGCCCCTGTCCATAACCCGAAGCGTCGGCCTGCCGGTTGGCGAAAAGCTGGATGAGGTACGAGGTGTTCGGGCTCTCGAACAGACTCCCCATGATGGACGTGGTCGTCCCGTCGTTCTGAGCGAGGGTCAGGACCGGGTAGTTCTGGTAGTTATTCGGGCCCGAGGTTCCCGGATTGTGCGTTCCGGATGGGCCATTCCCGAAGTTGATACCAAGTCCGGCATTGTTCGCGATCGAGTTCGATAGGATCGAATCGTGATTCGCGTCTCCCAGGACCATCACGCCGGCCCCGGTTGTCCCGCCGCCGTTATTGTCGATAACATTGGCGGCACCCGCATTCGTACCTCCCACTGTTACCGACGACGAGGCGAGGCTGACGCCGTTCAGGTGGTTGCCCAGAGCGAGTTGACCGGAGGCATCAGTTCCAATCGCATTGCCCATGATCACAAGGCCAGTGGAGTCGCCCTCGCTCTCAATCCCGTTACCCGTGTTGGCGCTGATGATATTCCGCTGATTGGGGTCGATCCCGCCGATGGACGTGCCGGGTGCATTGTCCAGATAGATGCCGTCTCCCTGGTTGCCGAGCGGCGACTGGCCGTCTCCCGCCACGCCGACTTTATTATTTTGAATCGTGTTCCCAGTCGCGTCGGCCGATAGTTCGATCCCCACGCCCGTGTTTCCGGAGATCACGTTGCCGAAGCCGTCGCCGGGCATCCCGATCGAGTTGGAGCCAACTCCCTTCACATCCAAGCCGTCGCCGCCGTTGCCCAGTGCGTGAAGCCCATTCGGAGAGGTGCCGATCAAGTTGCCCTGGATAAGATTGGCCGTGCTGCTTGCCCCGCCGCCTGCCTCCAGCACGATCCCGTCGCCCAGGTTGCCCGAGATCACATTCCCCGCGCCGGCGCCGGCGCCGATGGTGTTGTTCGATGAACCGGCCAGATCGAGTCCTGTCCCGTTCGGTTTTGCCGAGGTACCGCTCGGATCGAGTCCCAGATAATCCCGCGTGATGAGGTTCTGACCGCCCTTTTGAAGCAGGATCGCAGTACCCGAGAACCCCACGAGCGAGAGCCCCTCGATCGTGCTGGCTCCCGCGTTGACAACCAACCCGTTCACCGCCCCGCTCCCGGTGAGATGCGAGCCGTCGATCTCAATCACGGGGGTCGAAAGATAGCCGGGCTGAGTCGTCCCGTCGATGGTCACCGGCACATTGATGGCAGGTAGAGGCGAGGCCAACGGGATCATCCACGGAGCGTTGCCTGGGATCTGAAAGTCTATCTGAGCGGTGATTCCCGGCGCATCCAGGTTGGCCTGATCGATCGCCCATCGCAGTGAGTTCTGCCCCGAGTCGTTGGTGTTTTGTACGAGGAGAGTTGAGAGAAGGCGTCGACGCTCCATCGACTCCCAACCCGGCCATCGCGTGTGACGGCCCGTCTGGCGGCTTCGACATCCCGATTTGCGCCCGATGCCCATCGTGGTGAGATCCGCTCTGGATGCAACCGTCGCTCGGTTGTTTGGCCGGATACCCCCTAGGGGCCGTTCGCTTGCCAGTGGATGAATCCGACGGCTGCGATGACCCTCTCCCCCATTACGGAGAGTCGCAGGGGTTGTTCGATCCCGGGACTTCCAACTCCGAACCTTTCTCTGTACCGGTACGCCCGCGCGTTCCCTTCAGCCTCGACCCGGACGAGCCCCAGAATCTCCATCCATTTTGGCACATCGTCCCGGGATCGGTCAAGGAATTACGCAAGGGGCCGTGATTGCACGGGGTGCCATAACAGGTGGCGCTCGGGTCGGATGCTGGTGGCGAGCGAGTGCCGGCGTTAGACTCACGAGAATGATCGGGACTTCGAAAAGCCCGACCAGTTCGCAAGCCGAGAGATGGGGGGTGTCGGATGCGCGAGGCCCGATCAAGGCGGGGATTCCTGGGGGCCGTCTCGTCGGCCGCCTCTGCGTTCGGTCTCGTCGGCCATCGGGCCGCCGCAGGATCCAGTGCGATGCCAGCGATCCTGGGCGGAACTCCGGTCCGTCGCGACCGATTTGCCTCCTGGCCGATCCTCGGTGAGAACGACGAGCGAGGATGGCTAGAAGTCCTTCGAAGCAAGAAGTGGTGCCGGATCGACGGCCACCGCGTGGAGCGATTCGAGGAGACCTGGGCCAGGACCATGGGCGCAAAGCATTGCGTCGCGGTCGCCAATGGGACGAGTGCCCTCATCACTTCGATGGCGGCGCTCGGGATCGGGCCGGGCGATGAGGTGATCGTTCCCCCCTACACCTTCGTGGCGACCATCAACGCCGTCCTGATCCACCACGCACTGCCCGTCTTTGTGGACATCGACCCGGAGACGTTCCAGATCGACGCCCGCCGGATCGAGGCATCCATCACCAGAGAGACGGCATTGCTCCTCCCGGTCCATATCGGCGGGTCGGCGGCTGACCTGGACGGAATTCTCCAGGTCGCCGGGCGGCACAAGCTCCCAGTGCTGGAAGATGCCTGCCAGGCTGTCCTCGGTGAATGGAAGGGGCGGAAGCTCAGCACGATCGGTGACCTCGGATGCTTTAGCTTCCAGGCCTCGAAGAATCTCAACTCCGGTGAAGGCGGTGCTATTCTCACCAACGACGACCGCCTGGCAAACGAATGCCGAAGCTTCCAGAACAACGGCCGGGCCACTGTCGGGGGCCTCAATTACACCCGGAACGGCGCCAACCTGCGGATGACCGAGTTCCAGGGGGCCCTCTTGATGACCCAGCTCTCCAGGTTGGAAGAGCAGGCGCGTCGCCGCGAGCAAAACGCCGCTTATCTTACCAGTCTCCTTCGCGAGATTCCCGGAATTACCCCCGCGCGCTTGTACGACGGTTGTACACGGAGTTCCTATCACCTGTACATGTTTCGCTACGATCCGGCCGGTTTTGGGGGCCTCTCGCGTGCCCGATTTCTGGAGGCGATGGCCGCGGAGGGCATCCCTGGATCGGCCGGCTACAGTCCGCTCTATCGCGAGCCGTTTTTAAAGAGCACCCTCGAATCTCGCCCGTTCCGCGCCGTCTACTCTCGCAAGCGTATTGCCGACTACCTTGATCGCATCCATTGCCCCGCGAACGACCAGCTTTGCGAGCAGGCCATCTGGTTCTTCCAGACTCTCTTTCTCGGCCCGAGGTCCGACATGGACCAGATCGCCTAGGCCGTTCGGAAGATCCAGCAAAATGCACCAAGGATCGCTCGCGCGGAGCGCACCTGAAAACCTCGTAATCGTGGTCTTCGGGCCACCCATGACGGTTCGCGGCAGCATTGTGATGTCCTGCGCGCGCTTTTTGATCGGACAATTGACCGGGACGCTTTCTTCTTCTACACTTCTCCTTGAATTCATGCATGGTCTGCTCTTGAGAATCGATCGGGTTCACGATCGTCGGCCCTCGCGGCGATTGGGGCTTTGAGGGCACCTGGAATCCGGAAGTATTCCGAGGCGAGCCCGGCAGACCGGTGAATTCCCGTCTTGCAGTCCGATCACGCACCCAGGAGACATCGATGTCGATTCCGAATCCCGGACCGTCCTCGTCCCGTCGCCGATCGTTGCGCGCCTCGGAGGGCCGAAAACGGCCCCGCTCGAAGTTTCGACCGATAGTGGCTGGGCTTGAGACCCGTTCTCTGCTCAGCACGCTCGTCGTGAGTAATTCCGGCGACGGGACTGTCGGCTCGCTCCGCGCCGAGATCGCGGCGTCGAAGCCAGGAGATGTCATTACGTTTGCCCCGTCCGCTTACGGAACGATCGACCTGACCGGGGGTCCGCTGGAGGTCTCGAAATCGATCCGCATTCTGGGCCCGGGAGCGGGACAGGTCGCAGTCAATGGTGGTGGGAAGTCGTCGGTATTCGCGGTGGATGCCGGTGTCACGGCGACAATCTCGGGTCTGACGATTACCGGCGGCCAGTCGATCGGGTCTGCATTTGGCGGTGGCGGTGTGACGAATCAGGGGAACCTGACGCTTGCGGACGACCTGATCTCGGGCAATGCCTCGTACGCCGGCGCGGGAGTGGCCTCCGCGACGGGATCGCTAACGATCGTCGGCTCGACGATCTCCGGGAACTCGGCGAGCGGCACCGGCGGCGGGATTGAGGCCGGAGGGTATAACGTCAGCGGCACGGCTGGTCCACTGACGATTGTCGGCTCGAAAATCTCCGGCAACACCGCGAACAACGGAGGCGGCGTCTTCGATTCGGGGGGATCCGTGACGATTGTCGGCTCGAAAATCTCCGGCAACACGGCGACGGTCTTCGGCGGAGGGATCGATAGCAGCGGAACGAGTTCCGTCTCGATGACCCTCGTCAACTCGACGATTTCCGGAAATACAGCCGGGATCGAGGGCGGAATCCGGGCCTATGGGGAGAATGTCGGTCTCTATGCCTCCTCGGTCACCGGAAACCAGGGGGGCGGGATTCAGGTTGGTGGGACATTCGGGGCTGCCGCACCGAATCTGAATGTCGTTCTCAGCACGGTCTCCGGCAATACCTCGACGAGCAGCGGCGCCGGCATTCTCTCGACGAACGGCCCCAACGTCACGGTCATCGGCAGCTTGATCCGTGGCAACGTCGCGTCCTATCCGGGTGGGACGACTTACGGCGGTGGGATTGCGATGCAGGATTTCCTCCTCACCGCGCCGAGCCCGGGGACCGACACGCTCACGATCGTCGGCAGCACGTTCTCGAAGAACCAGGCGAGCGACGGCGGAGCGGTCTACACCGGGCCCTTTGCCAATCTCTCGGTGAAAAGCAGTTTCTTCGACGGCAATACCGCGAATGGGACCGGTTCGGCCGAGGGAGGGGCTATGGACCTCTCCGGCCTGGCGCGGGGAACGATTGCGGACTCGACCTTCACAGGCAACGAGGCCATCGGAAGCGCAATGGGTGGTCAGGCCGCCGGTGGTGCGATTGCGTTGAACGGAAGCGCAGACTCGCCCCTGGGCACCGACCTAACGATCCTGGGATCCCTCTTCGCCCAGAATGAGGCTCTGGGCGGCTCAGGCGGCGGTATCGCCTCGGGCGGCGCGATCGCCATCCAGGCCGACTCGATCACGATCACGGCCAGTCTTCTCACTGGTAATTCCGCTGTCGGCGGCGCTGGGAGCGCCTCGACCGCCGGAGGTGCCGGACAGGGTGGCGCCGTGGCCCTCTCGGGCGGATCGGCCAGTTTCAGGAGCGACCTGATCACCGGGAATTCCGCGATGGGTGGTACGCCGAGCGGTCCTGGAAACGGTGGCGGGGTCTTCGTCTCCAATGGAACCTTAACCCTGACCAATACCCTGGTTGTCGGCAACAAGGCGACCACGACCGGCAACAACATCGACAGTCCGACGCTCATCCGCTGAGCGGTCTTTCGGGCCGGACGCCTCCGATCCGTGGAGGATGGAGGCGTCCACGATCGATTGTTTATATATATGTCTTTATTTTGTAAGGCGATGGAATTAGACGGCGCCCTGGAAGTATTCCAGCGACCGCTTCAGGCCCTCGGAGCGGTCGACCTTTGGCTCCCAGCCGAGAAGTTCGCGGGCGCGGGTGATGTCGGGCTTCCGTCGCCGGGGATCATCCTGAGGGAGGTCCTCGTAGATGATCTGGCTTTTCGTTCCCTCGACGAGGGCGATGATTTCCTGGGCAAGCTGAAGGACGGTGATCTCGGAGGGGTTGCCGAGGTTGACCGGTTCGGAAAAGTCGGCGTGAAGCAGGCGGAAGATACCCTCGACGAGGTCGTCAACGTAACAGAAGCTTCGGGTCTGCTGTCCCTCGCCGTAGACGGTGATCGATTCGCCCCGGAGAGCCTGTCGCATGAAGTTGGGCAGGACGCGGCCGTCATTGAGCCGCATTCTCGGGCCGTAGGTGTTGAAGATCCGGACGATCCGTGTCTTGACACCGTGATAGCGGTGATAGGCCATGGTGATCGCCTCGGCGAAACGCTTGGCCTCGTCGTAGCAGCCGCGGGGGCCGATCGGATTGACGTGGCCCCAGTAATCCTCTCGCTGGGGATGGACCTCCGGGTCGCCGTAGACCTCCGACGTGCTCGCCAGGAGGAACCGGGCGTCCTTGGCCTTCGCCAGCCCAAGAGCGTTGTGAGTGCCGAGTGAGCCGACCTTGAGCGTTGGGATGGGGTGCGCCAGATAGTCGACCGGGCTGGCCGGGCTGGCGAAGTGAAGAATGTTTTCGACGGGGCCTTCCAGTTCGATCGACTCGGAGATGTTGTGCTCGATGAATCGGAAACCGGGGTGGTCGGCAAGGTGCTCGATGTTGCGTCGAGTACCGGTCAGGAGATTGTCCACACAGAGAACCTCGTGCCCCTCGGCCAGGAACCGCTCGCAGAGGTGCGACCCGATAAACCCAGCACCGCCTGTGATGACCGTCCTCAAGGGCCTGGCTCCTTCGATCGATGGAAACGGCGGGTGGTCGAGAATCACCGACCCCGCTTTACCATACAATTCCCTCGAGTCGGATGGCAACGCCGACGAGGCTATCTGCCATGAAGTGGGCGTATGTGCTATTGCGTGCGACCGTGTATGTGGGCTGCGCACTCTTGCAATCCGGCCGCGGTTTGCACTATGCTATGTTCAGAGAGTTCTTTACTGACGCTGAGCTGGCGATTTGCCGGGCCTGTCATCTTGCGCGGCGGGATCGTCGCGAGTTCGGGATATTGAGGAGCCGAATGGGATCTCCCGAGCCGTCCGACGCGATGACCGCGCGGTGGGGCCGTCAACAGTCGGATGCGGTACTCCGGGACCGTGACGACAGCCTCAGCCTGATCCTCCCGATGATCGATGGATCGCCCCTGGCGTCTTCCGAATGGTCCCGACTCTACCAGGCCATCGAGCAGGCGAGGGCTGCCGGGGTGGTCGAGGTGGTGGTGGTCGGCGACGAGGCCGATCTGGAAAGGATCACGGTCGAGGAAAATTGGACCCTTGTTCCGGTCTCCGTGGGGAGCTGGGACGATCGGGCGCGTACCGGGCTCGAGATGTCAACCGGCGATCGTCTGATGGTCCTGGATCTATCGCGATGCTACGGTGACTCGGCGGTCGGTGAGATGCTACGCGCGGTCGCCGCACGGGATCCAGACCTGGCGATCGCTGTTCCGCGACGAGGAATGGACGTTGGTGGCGGACTGGGCCTCTGGCAGGCGGGCCTCGCGTTGGCGAGCCGGCTCGTTCTTGGCTCGGGCGATGTCTTCTCGGGACTTCTTGTGATGCGCAGGTCGCTCTGGGAGCAGGGAGGGCGGCGACTTTCGGGGAATGGGTCGAACCTGGTGCTGGAGCTGCTCCTCCGTCGGCCCGGGCGGTGCGTCGATGTCCGGGTTCCGGTCGACGATCAGTTCTCTCGGCAGCGGTTCGGGGTGCGTGACCTTCGATCGCTGAAACATGTCCTGGACGGTCGATACGGTAGCTTCTCCCGGCTGATTCAGTTCTGTTGCGTGGGAGCGTCGGGGATGGTCGTGGATCTCTCGATCTACGCACTCCTCCAGTGGATGCTCTCGTTCACGTCGATTGCCGGGACAGCGGTCGGACGCTCTGGCTTCTCCTGGACTCTGGCAATTGCCGCGGCCATTTCGATCAGCGTGGCGCTGGTCTGGAACTTCACCCTCAACCGACGACTGACCTTCAACGATGCTCGGGGCGGATCGTGGGGTCGGCAATTTTTTGCTTACGTGTTGAGCAATGCGCTGGCGGTCGCGTTGAGCTTCTCGCTCCGGTTGTATCTGCCGGCGAGGATTGGTTTTTTTGCCCGGCACCGACTTGCGGCCGCCGTCGTTGGGATCGTCACGGCAACCGGGGTGAGCTTCTCGATGTCGCGATGGATCGTCTTCACCCGACGGCCGGAACGGTCAACCGCTTCCCATCCTCCCGAGTCCGACCTGGTCACACCCCCTTCGGTTCTCGTCTGAGCGGGAGCCGGCTCCAGCGGCGAGAATCGCGATCGCGGGGACGATAGGGGCTCGCATGCGGAGATCGGTCCAGAAGGCAAGGTGTACGATCGTCAGGCCCAAGAGGGCCATCGTCGCGGCGATTGTCGGCCACGACCAGGCCGGGCGCCGGAGGACTCCCAGCGCGAGGGCTGTCCAGAGCGGGACGGTCCAGATCATCGTCGCGAGCCGCGCGGGACGTGGATAGACGGCTTCGGACGGTGCCACGGCCCAGAACCGTCCGAGTCGGGCGATCGAGGCTCGGACAAAATCGAATGGGCGACGCCGGGCGAGGTCCAGCACCTGATTGCGAAGGAATCGATCGGCCTCGGGCTCGGTCAGCCCGGCGGTCTCCCGGGTGACCGAATCCCACCAGTGCCACTGGTCTTCTCCGGTCCAGACGCGACCGGGCGGACCGTCGAGGATTTCTCGGTAATAGACCTCGTTGTTGGCGAGGGCGAGGGTATATCCGCCGTGAGTGGTCGTCCAGATAGGCTCGCCGATCGCGACGAGATTCCGGATCATCCAGGGCAGGAGGACGATCGCGGTCGTCGTGGCGAAGATGGTCGAGCGAGTCAGTCGCTCGCGCCAGCGGCCCGGTGTTGGGACGAGCCCGGCGGCGATGGTCAGCGTTGAAGCGGCGAGCAGGCTTGGCCGGCAAAGTCCGGCCAGGCCCGAGGCGATCCCGCCGAGGATGGCGCCCCGACGACCCCCGATGGAGAGCCCGGCGAGCATCGCGGCGACGAGGAACGCCGCGGGGGTCTCGGTCATTACCGAGCGTGCCTGCCAGACAAGCACGGGATCGCAAGCCGCGATTGTCGCCGCGATCAGCGCCCGTCGCTGGGAGAGCCCCAGCCGGTTCGCGGCAGCGGCGGTCATCGCCACGGTACCGGCTCCCAGTCCGAGGTGAAGCGCGCCGATTCCCCAGGGAGCCCATCGGCCGAGCTCAACCGCCGGTATCAAAAGCAAGGGATACAGAGGCGGTCGATAAGCGGTGAGCCGGCCAGCCAGAGTAAAGCCCTTGCCCGAAACCAGAGATCGGGCCATCGGCAGGTAGTTGTCGGGGTCTTCGAAGGCCCGACGGCCAGGCGCCAGGACGGCGACTCTCAGCACGATCGAGAGAACCACGATCGCGGCGACCGGATGCCTGCGGAGGCGGGAAAACATCGATCCGGAACCTCCGAGGCGACGACCTTGACCAGATTGTTGTATAATGACGCGACTCCCACCCACCGACAAGCACTCGCCACGAGAACAACCCCCATGCCACGCCGACCGACGATCTTTTCCCTCACCAGCATGCACGATTCGGGAATGCAGATGCTTCGTGAGGCTGGCGAACTGCGGATGGCGAGCGCACTCGACCCGCCCACCTTGCGTCGCGAGGTTGTCGGAGCCGAGGCGTTGGTGATCCGAACCGGCGGCGTGATCGACGCCGCACTGCTCGACGCCGGCCGCGGGTTGAAGGTCGTCGGGCGGCACGGGGTCGGCTACGACCAGATCGATGTCGACGCGGCGACCGCGCGCGGTGTCCAGGTCGTCTACACACCGGGCGCGAACACACAGAGCGTCGCCGAGCACGTGCTCGCGATGATGATCGGACTATCGAAACACTTCACAAAGATGGGTGCCGAGCTGGCTGCGTACAACTACCACGCTCGAACCAGCATGACCGGCCGCGACATCGCCGGCAAGACCATCGGGATCGTCGGCTTCGGGCGTATCGGCCGTCGCGTCGGTGAGATCGCCCATCTGGGCTTCGGTATGCACGTCCTCTACAACGACATCGTCGCTCCACCCGAGGAGGTCGAGCGCCGATGCGATGCCCGGCGGATGGAACTACCTGAGCTTCTGGCTGCCTCCGATTATGTGACCATGCACGTTCCGCTCGATGCCAGTACCCGGAGCATGATCAACCGCGAGACCCTCGCGATGATGAAACCCGACGCGATCCTGATCAACTGCGCCCGAGGCCCGGTCGTGGACGAAGTTGCGGTCGCCGAGGCGCTCGACGCGGGCAAGCTCTGGGGTTATGGTGGCGACGTCTTCACCATTGAGCCGCCGCCCGCTGGCCATCCCCTGCTCGGCCGATCGGATGTCCTGCTGACCCCCCACAGTGCGGCTCAGACCGAAGAATCGCTTCGAAACATGGCAACCACGATCGCCGAGGAGGTCGTTGGCGTCCTGAGAGGCGTGGTCCCGCGATACCCGGTCAACGATCCGATGCAGGTCGAGCAGATCCGCCGCCAGCTCGGGCTCGAGCCGCTCTACCAGCGGGTACAGTGACCCTCAAGGATTCACCGGATCGACCACGGGCTCTTCCTCCGGGAGCGGATTTCGAGCACCAGGAGGAAGGAGCCCAGAGATCTCATCAACGATCGCTCGCTCCATTTTTGCCGGCCGCCTGCGCGACCTTCTCGCTCCCACCACCGGCCTTCTCCAGCGCCTGCGTCAGGAACGCGGCGAAGACGCGAGGCTCGTTGAAACCGCCGATCCGATCGACCACTCTTCCATCCGGTGAAAGCACGACGTAAATCGGATTGGTTGCCTCTCCGGTCAGCTTGAGAAGGAGATCCTGGTTGATCTCAGCTCTCTCGGTCCACTGCAGAGGGGTCAGGCTCGGGATCTTGACGAAATCGGTGTAGAGTTGCACGGTCACAAATCGTTTGAGTAGCGGGAGAACCTGGCGATTCGGAAAGACGCCAATCTCCATCTGTCGGCAATTGGTGCAATTCACACCCGTGAAGTCGATCAGAATTGGACGGTTCTCCCGGGCCGCCTGCTCCTTTGCCTGCGCCAGGCTCATTCCCCACTGAACCCCGTGAAAGCTCTTTTGCTGCCGCTCGGCCTCGTCGGGATCGGTGGACGTCGCGCGCTGGATCTCGGGCGACGAGTCGCCGCCGGACATTGCGACCTGCGGCGCGATGAGTTCGCTGATATCCGGTGGCAGCAGCCCGACGATGATCCGGTTCCAGAGCGGGCCCTTCGGTGAGTGGCCGAAAAGGGCGGGCGTCAGGAAGAGGGCCAGGCCTAGGAACGCTGCGCCGGTGAGCATCCGACCGGCCCCAACCTTCACCTCGTCATGGTCGTGATCGGTCCGGAATAAACCGAGCAGGTAGACGCCGCAGACCGTCGCGAGGGCAATCCAGCAGGTTAACATCATGGGGGCGTTCATCCAGGCGTCCTCGGCCGGGACGAACGACTGTTCGGCGGTGTTGATGAACTTCAGGGCCGCCCCGATCTCGACCAACCCACCGACGACCTTCACGGCGTTCATCCAGTCGCCGCCTCGCGGCATCCGCGAGATCATCCCCGGCGAGAGAGCCAGCACGAAGAACGGCAGGGCGAGGACCGCGGAAAACGTCGCCAGCCCGACGATTGGGTAGAAGAAGTCTCCGCCGGCCGCCATCGCGAGCAGCCCGCCGACGACGGGGAACGTGCAGGTGAAAGACGTGATCGTCAGCGTGAGCGCCATGAACATCACGCCGACCAGCCCGCCACGGTTCTCACCCTGCGACGAGGCGTTCAGCAGAACGCTGGGTAGTCGGATCTCAAACATCCCCAGCAGGCTCATCCCGAAGACCAGGAACATGACCGCCACGAAGATGTTCAGCCAGGCGTTGTTGGCGAGCGTCTGCAGGGCCGAGGCCGAAAAGAAGAAGGAACAGAGGACCCCGACCGCCGTGAAGACTCCAATGATCGAGAGGCAGTACGTGACCGCTAGCCCGGTCGTCCCGACCCGTCCCGACTGACTTTGCCCCTGCTTCACAAAGAAGTTGACCGTGATCGGCACCATCGGCCAGACGCACGGCATCACCAGCGCGAACAGCCCACCCAGTGCCGAGGCGATCAGAAACGGGATCAAACCCTGCTCGGCCTTCTGGGCGATCTCGCTACGGATGGCGGAGCCAGTCGAGGCTACGACCGGGGGCGGGGAAGCGACGGCCGGCTTTTCGGACGTTGGTGGTGCGACCGGCTTCGGGGCCTCGGGCTTTGGCGTCGGGGTTGCGGCGGCCGTCGAGGGTGGACCACCTGACCCGCCGGAGATCACCGTGAGAGTCGCTTCGGGAAGGGTCCACTGGCCCGCCATGCTGCAGGACGAGGCGTTGCAGACCATGTATCCAGCCTGGACGCGCAGGGTCTTTTTGCCCGGCGTCGCGTCGGACGGGACTTTCAGCTTAATGCTCCAGGAAACCTCGTCCTCGTAGTATTCGACGAACGGGATATCCGGAAAGGCGGGCTCGGGGTGCTGGATGGGCTCGCGTTCGGCCACCCAGTCACCTTCGGGCCTGAGTCCGCCCGTGTCAAAGAGGTCGAACGTGGTCGGGAGCGGTCCGGCGCCGGGGCGAGCCGACTCGCGGCTATATTTGTAGATGTGGTAGCCCGGATCGACCTTCGCGGTGACCTTGAAGGTGACGAGTTCGCCCTGACGGGCCTCAGCCGGCTCGACGGAGGTGGTCAGCTTCGCATTCTTCGACTGAAATCGGGATCGCGAATCCTTCTTCTTTGGAGCGGGCGCCGGGGAATCCACCGCCTCCGACCGGACCGGGAGCAGGAGCGGCCCCGCGATCAGCACGAGGAAGCACAGGGCCGACGCGCCGACGGCGACGGGCCGGCCGAGGTAGGCTCGACGCATGTCTCTCTCCCGTAGGTCTTTCAGTTCTCCCAGTCCAGGCCGAAATCTGCCCGAACAGGTCTGGAATCCCGATTCGCTGTCATTCTAGCCGTCCAGACCCGGGCGGACAACGCGCGATGACTTGCCGGGAATCGGTCGTGCGGTCCAGCAGAATGGAAAAAGGGCGAACTCTCCACCTGCCGGGCTTTCCCAAACTATGGTTGTGATAGCTGGCCCAGGACCGATCGTGAGCATGGCGATCCGGGTTAGACTGCGCAGCGTCGTACGCTGAGATCGAACCGAGAGGCGATCCGATGTCGTCCCGAGCCCCCGAGTTGTCTCCCTCCGCGCTGCCCTCGCCCGAGCCGAGTTTACCGGCTAGCCCCCAGGCTTTGCCGACTCCGATGGCCGTCATCCCCGCGAGAGTCGATCGAACGACCAGTGAATCCCGAGGTCCGGTGGCCAGTTTTGCCAGTGAGCTCGAAGTCCTCCGGCGCCGTCGCCTTGGTGCCACCGCGGCGTTTCTGGCGGGCAATTACGGACTGGTTGCGACCTGGATTTTCCTCAGCAACAATTCGGGTACTCTCACGGTCGACGGGGGCCGGCTTTCGATCCGGATGATGCTCTGCGCCCTTCGTTGTTTGATCGCCACCGTGGTTGCGGTCGGAATGGCCCGCTGGATTCCTCACTCGCGCCGCGCCACCCGGGCGGTCGAGTATGGGCTCTTCCTCGGAATCACCCTCTCCTACATGGCCTCGGAGTACTTCGTTGGGCTGGACCTCCTCCGGCGCGGGCGTTCATCGATCCCGATCTTCCTCGCCTTCGACAAGAACATCGTGATCGAGCTCCTGGTTCTGATGATCCTCTACGGAACCCTAATCCCCAATCGCGCTTCGGTTGCGGCCCGGATGCTGGTGGTGATGTTTGCCGGGCCGGTGATTGTTCGCTACTTGCTCCTTCACCACAGCGATCTCGGACCGGTCCACGAGGAACTGATGCAGGCCGAGGACCTGCTCGTGAATCCAATGTTCCAGGCCATCGGAATGGCGATGGCGATTCATGGGTCGTTCCTTACCAACGGATTACGAAACGAGTTGCATCGTGCGCGAAAGCTCGGGCAGTACCGGCTGATTCGGAAGCTGGGCGAGGGCGGAATGGGTGAGGTCTACCTCGCTGAACACCAGCTTTTGAAGCGACCCTGCGCCCTCAAGCGGATCAAGGCCGACGCCGGATCCGACCCCATCGCCCTGGCCCGTTTCGAGCGGGAGGTGCAATCGGCGGCTCGGTTGGCCCATCCAAATATCATCGAGATCTATGATTACGGCCGGGCTGACGATGGCACCTTCTACTATGTGATGGAATATCTTCGCGGCCTCAGCCTGCTGGAACTGGTGCGAAAGGCTGGACCACTGCCGCCCGGAAGAGCCATCTACCTTTTTCGACAGGTCTGCTCGGGCCTGGCCGAAGCCCACGCATTGGGGCTTGTCCACCGCGACATGAAACCGGCGAATGTGCTGGTCGCGGTTCGTGGGGGCGAATCCGACGTCGCCAAGGTTCTCGATTTCGGAATCGTGAAACTAATGCAGGATCCCGACGCCGCCTCACTGACAATCGACGAGTCGGTCCGCGGGACACCGATGTACATGGCCCCCGAGCAGGCGACCGGCGACCGATCGCTCGACGCCCGCGCCGACATTTACGCACTCGGCGCGATGATGTACTTCACCCTGACGGGACGCCCGCCTTTCGAGGGCGGCGGTCCCATCGCCGTGATGTTGGCCCATCTTCGTCAGCCGGTCGTCCCGCCCTCACAGCTTCGCGACGGCCTGCCCGACGACCTGGAGCAGATCATCCTCCGATGCCTGGCGAAAGATCCAGTCGATCGATTCCCCACGGTCAATGCGCTCGGCGAGGCTCTCGCCGAGTGCCAATCGGCCAGCGAATGGGGCCCGAACCGCGCCTGTGCCTGGTGGGCCGTCGAACTACAAGCGACGCCGAGCGATCCCCAACCGTCGGTACCGGTCACGCATCCGATCTGCAAAGCCTCCAATGACGACCCCGCAAGGACCGTCGGCACCTACCAGCCCGCTTCGTCCCGTCGCCGAACACGCCTCGCCTGGGCTCGCCGATGATGAAACTCCGCGTTCAAGCACCTCTCATGGAGAGAGGAGAGGAGAATTTATTTTGGAAAATATCTAATTAATATAACACAAATAAGGTTGTTTGTGTCGAAGCCTGATGGTAGGCTTGCTTGGATGCGAAACGACAATATTTATGTGTGAATGAAGATGTGCGGGTTATTTCGAGTCGGGTTCTGCGTCCTGGATTGCCCGAGCGATCCGGCGTCGGGCTTCCTCGGTGAGGGCTGCATCCTTGGTTTTGGAATAGGTGTGGGATTCGCCGCGAATCCGGATCGCCTTCCGAATCCACTGGATCTGGCGGCGGAACCGGCGGCAAGAGCGGCAGGAGATCAGATGCCCGCGCACACCGAGCCACTCCATCTTGTTGAGTGGTTCATCGAGTTCCCTGGAGAGCAACTCCGAGGCCGTCCTGCATCGGAGGGTCAAGGCCCACAGGAGACCTCCGCGTCGGCTCATGGGGTGTCTCCCGTCGTCGCGAACCATCGATTTTGAAGGCATTCGCGCAGCAGGAGCCGGGCGCGGTGCAGCCGGACCCGGAGGTTTCCCTCGCTAATATCGAGGCGTTGGCGCAACGCCTCTGTATCCAGTCCCTCCATCTCGCGGAGCAGGAAGACGGCGGCGATCGCCCGAGGCATCCGGTTCAGACAACCATCGAGGACTTCACGGAATTCGCCATCCTCGACGATGTCATCGGGCGTTTTCCATGAGGCCGGGGGCCGTTTCCAGTGATCGTCGTCGGCAAAGAAGTCGCCCGACGATCCCTCCAGGAGTCCCGCCGGCTCGGCCCGTCCCGAGGCGACCCTGCGATGATGGTCGATGATCTTGTGCCGGAGGATCGCGATCAGCCAGGTACGGACCGAGGAACCGCCTTGATATTGATCTCGCGACTGGAGCGCCGCGACGAAAGTATCCTGCACGAGATCCTCGGCCAGTTCGCGACGACTCACCCGCGACCTGGCATATCGAAACAGGGCGTCGCCGTGTTCCTCAAGCCAGGAGTTCGCCGCCTCGCGAGAGCGAAAAGAGGCCGTTTCCTCGGCCTGAGGGCTTCGATCCGCAGTCATGTTCGGCCGCTCCCCGAATCCATCGCGCAAGACTGAGGAATCGACGCACGGCCCTCGATCGGTTCGAGGGGGAGCCCCAGGGACACTGGAGCAAGTATCAAACTTTCGAACGAAATCCGTTCCAGACTTCCGATACCAGATCGAATCGTGTTTTTTTGGTATCGGAAATCTGGAATTTAGCCGCCCCTATTGCGGTTTTCTCGCCATTTCTCAGACTTCCATGATCTCGGCAGACTTCTTGTCAGCCAGTTCGTTGACCTTTGTCTCATACTGCTTGGTCAGCGTCTGAATTTCTTCCTTGCAGGTCGTCACGTCGTCCTCGGTAAGGATCTTCTCGGTCTGTTCGAGGTCGGCCTGCTTGTTGGCATCGCGCCGGATGTTTCGGATGGCGACACGTGCCTCTTCTGCCAGATCCTTCACGCGGTTGGAGAGTTTCTTTCGCTGTTCGACGGAGAGGGGCGGGACATTGAGCCGGACCGCCTTGCCGTCGGAGTTGGGCGTGAGGCCCAGGTCGCTGGTCTGGATGGCCTTGACGATGTCGCCGATGACGGTGGGGTCGAACGGGCGGATCAGAATCTGCTGCGGTTCGGGCGTGCTGAGGTTTGCCATTTGCTTGAGCGGGGTCGGCGAGCCGTAGTACTCGACCCGGACCGACTCCACCAGTCCGACGTTCGCCCGCCCGGTTCGGATCCCTCGCAACTGGTCCCCTAGAAGGGCCAGGCTCTTTTCCATCCGCTCTTCGGCTTCGAGGGCGATTTCTTCGATACTCATGGCACCCATCTCCCGGGACGAACCGCGAGGAGCTCGTCGACGCCGAGTCCCCGCCCATCGACCATTCTATCAAGATCCGAGGCTTGCCGCGATCGGGCGCCTCTCCCGGCTGGAAGGGATCAGGAGGGTCTCGGCCTGGGCTTGTTGCTCACCCACGTTCCGATCGACTCGCCGGCGATCGCCCGCTCGATGTTCCCCTCACGCTTGAAGTTGAAGACCAGGATGGGAAGGTGATTTTCCAGACACATTCCGATTGCGGTGAGGTCCATCACCTTGAGCTCATCGCGGAGAACCTGGTCATACGTCAGGTGTTCGTACAGGACGGCGTGCGGGTTTTTCTCGGGATCGGCCGAGTAGACGCCGTCGACCCGGGTCGCCTTGAGCAGGACTTCAGCGCCAAGTTCCTTGCCGCGGAGGGCGGCGGCGGTGTCGGTGGTGACGAACGGGCTGCCGGTCCCGGTCGCGAGGATCACCACCCGGCCGCGCTCCAGGTGGGTCAGAGCCCGGCGCCTGATGAACGGCTCGGCGATCTCGTCCATCCGGATGGTGGTCTGAAGGCGGGTGGCGCACCCTTCTTTTTCGAGCGCATCCTGAAGGGCGAGCCCATTGATGACAGTGGCGGTCATCCCCATGTAATGAGCCGTGGCCTCCTTGACCACGTCGGAGCCCCGGCTCAATTGGGCGCCCCGGAGGATGTTCCCGCCGCCAACGACGATCGCGAGTTGCACGCCTCGGGCGGCCACCCGGGCTGTCTGGCGGGCGATCCGGCTGACTTCCTCCAGGCTAATGCCTCCTTCGCCGGGCCGGCAGAAACTCTCGCCCGAGAGTTTCAGCAGAACGCGATGGAAGAGCGGCGGGCCGGAGGTCACGTTCGATTCCATGGGACCGTTTCCTCGGAGTCGCGAGATGATGCGGAAGGAGGCCACCGGGCGCCCCGGCCGTTTCCCTGCCACGGCACGGCAGGGCGGAACGGGGCGCCTCTCGAGAGACCTCCGAGGGACGTCAGCGTCCCTCGCCGACGACGAACCGGGCAAACCGGGCCACCGAGACGTTCTCCCCGGTCCGGGAATTGACCGCCAGAATAACGTCCTTGATCGACTTGGTCTCGTCCTTGATAAACTGCTGGTCCATGAGAACGGATTCCTTGAACCAGGAGTCGAGCTTGCCGGTGGCGATCTTCTCCTGGATGTTCTCGGGCTTGTCGGCCACCTGAGTCATGAAGATGCGCTTCTGCTCGGCGACCATTTCCTCGGGAACCTCTTCGCGTCGGACATACTGTGGGTTGGCCGCCATGATGTGCAGCGCGAGGTCCCTGGCGAGCTGTTTGAATTCGTCGTTGCGGGCGACGAAGTCGGTCTCGCAGTTCAGCTCAACCATCACGCCCGACTTGGAGTCGTGGTGGATGTAGACCTCGATCCGGCCAGCCTTGGCGGCACGACCGGCGCGGAGTTCGGCCTTCTTAAGGCCACGCTCCTTGGCGAGGGTCTCGGCCCTGGCGAGATCGCCGTCGGCCTCCTTGAGCAGGGCCTTGCACTCCATCAGGCCCAATCCGGTCTTCTTGCGGAACTCGTTGACAGCCTGAGCCGTGATCTCGGCCATCGGCATCGCTCCTCTTTCTCGCTGGCGTCGGTCGAACAGATTCTCTAGCAATGGGAAGGATTCGGCGGATCGGTGGCGGGATCGGGGACCGACGGCCGTTCGTGGTCTGGCGGCCGTCGGGGTCCCGGATCGCTCGCTCGACGATCGACCAGAAACTTACGATCCTTCCGCCGATGTTGGCTCGGCGGAGGGCGTGGACGCCTCGGTCGCCTCGGTCGCCGCCGGGCTTGCCACCGGCTCGGCGGCCGGCGCTGGGGCCGACTCGGCCGGAGATCCGTTGGCGGGTTCCGCGGTCGCCGCGGGGGTGGTCGGAGCCACCGGCGCGGGCGCCGCGGGGCGAGCCTCGGTCTCGCGCGACTTCACGGGTCCGCGAAGGCCGCCCTCGCCTCGTCCGGGGCCCCCGCCACGCCGGCGGTCACCACGGTCGCCACGGTCGCCACGGTCGCCACGGTCGCGGTCCCGGTCGGCCGACGGCGGGGGCTCGGGCGGCGCCGCGGCCTTCCCCTCGATGATCGCCTCGGACAGCCGGCCAATGACCAACTCAATCGACCGCATGCTATCATCATTTCCCGGGATCGGCAGGTCGATCAGGTCGGGATCGCAATCGGTGTCCAGCAGCGCCACAACCTTGATGCCCAGCTTCCGGGCCTCGGCGACCGCAATGTGCTCACGCCGCGGATCGATGACGAAGAGCGCCTCGGGGAGCCGGTTCATGTGGCGGATACCGGCGAGGTTCCGCTCAATCTTCCGACGCTCTCGGCTCAGGGTCGAGATCATCTTCTTGGAGTAGCTCAGCGCCTGCTCGCCGTCGAGAATCGATTCGAGCTCTTCGAGCCGCTGGAGCCGACTTCGGATCGTTCGAAAGTTCGTCAGCGTTCCGCCCAGCCATCGCTCGGTGACGTAGGGCATGCCCGACTTGGTGCATTGTTCGATGATGGTGTCGGCCGCCTGTCGCTTCGTTCCCACGAAGAGGATCAGGCCGTTGCCCGAGGCGACCCGTTGAAAATACTTGATGCCGCGGAGCAGGCCGCGGACGGTTTCCTTCAGGTCGATGATGTGAATCAGGTTGCGCTTGCCGTAGATGTACGGCTTCATCTTGGGGTTCCACCGGCTGGCGCGATGGCCGTAGTGAACCCCTGCATCAATCAGATCCTTGACAACGAGCGACACGAAATCCTCCTGTCTGGGATTGGGACCGTTCCGACGGAAGCTCCCCGGGCGATGGACCCGAGGCCGCCTTGCTGGTGAAGAGCGGACGGAAATTCCACGTGAAGCGTAGTTTATCAGTCCGGCGTCTCGGGGTCAAATAGCCGATCGAGATGTCCCTAGCGTGAGATCGGCCGAACCTCCGCGATCAGGATCGTGCCATTGACAGGTATGCCTGGTGTCTCTCATAGTATTTCGAGCGTATTTCGACCAATCGCCCTGGAACAATTAAGTTTCCAAAAGCCTTCTCGCCGCGTTTTGATCGAGATCGTCGTCCTCGCGAATACGGGAACCCATCATGGACAATCTCTCACGCACGGAGACCATGTCCTCGGGCCGCGATGAAGCGAAGTCGGCTTCCGTCCCGGATTTGACCAGAACGAATGACTGGCAGCCCGGCTCGGCGGGGACGATGGAGATCGCCCGGGACGAGAGCCCGGATGTGGAGCGAACGACCGATGGCGACGGGTCCGGGCTGGGCGATGCCCGTGGCCCGGTCGCGCCGGAATTCCCTGGATACGTCGTTCTGGGCGAACTGGGGCGAGGTGGGATGGGCGTGGTTTACCTGGCGAGGCAGCGGCTCCTGAATCGGCCGTGCGCCCTGAAGGTTATACTGGCCGGTGCGCATGCCGACGCGGTCGCCGCGGTCCGGTTCCTGGGCGAGGCCGAGTCGATCGCTCGGCTGCAACATCCGAACGTCGTGCAGATCCGCCACATTGGCAACGCAGGGGGCCTGCCGTTTCTTGAATTGGAGTACGTCGAGGGAGGGAGCCTGGACCGTCGGCTCGACGGGACGCCCTGGCCGCCGAGGCGGGCCGCCGAACTGGTGGCCGCACTGGCGAGGGGGGTGGCGGAGGCGCATCGCGCGGGGATCGTGCATCGCGATCTCAAACCGGCCAATGTTCTGCTCGCCGCTGACGAGACGCCGAAGGTCAGCGACTTCGGGCTGGCCAAGCAAGTCGATGGGGGATGGGGACTCACCGCGACCGAGAGCATCCTCGGATCGCCCAGCTACATGGCGCCCGAGCAGGCCGAGGGGAAGAACGCCGAGGTGGGGCCGTCGGCCGACGTCTATGCTCTCGGAGCGATTCTCTACGAGTTGCTGACAGGCCGTCCGCCGTTCCGGGGGGCGTCGATCCTGGAGACGCTGGAGCAAGTCCGAACGGCCGACCCGGCTTCGCCATCGCGACTGATCCCTGGCCTGCCGGCCGACGTCGAGACGATCACGCTGAAGTGTCTCCAGAAGGAACCGGCGCGGCGGTACGATTCGGCGGCGGCCCTGAGTGACGACCTGGCCCGGTTCCTCGACGGCCGCCCGATCGTGGCGCGGCCGGTCGGGTCGGTCGAGCGGGTCTGGCGATGGGCCCGTCGCAACCCGGCCCTGGCCGGACTGGGCGCCTCGGTCCTGATTCTACTGACGTTGATGGCCGCGGGGGCCTCGGTCATGGCGGTCCGTTTCCGGGGCCAACTCGCGGCGATCGAACTCGCCGAACGGTCGCGTCGAGAGGCCCTCGCCGATGCCGTGCTGACCGCCCTGCCCGACGCCGTCCCGTTGATGGTCGAGGATCTGAGGCCAGCCCGCGAGTTTGCTCTACCGATCCTCCGGCGGGCCTACCAGGAGGCCGGGGCCGATTCCGACCGTCGGATTCGGGCCGCGGTCGTTCTGACCATGCTCGGCGAGGACCTCTCGTTGGAACTGGTCGAGCGGGTCTCGATGACACCGCCAGCGGAGAGCCGAAACGTGGTCCAGGCGCTGGCCGCGTCGCGGGGGGACACGGTCAAGGCGCTGAAGGAGGGCTTCGCCGCCGCTGGCACGCCGGAGGTTCAGGCGCGGTTCGCCACGGCCCTGCTCACACTGGGCCAGAACGAGCCGGCGAGGGCGATGCTGGCGCTCGACGAGGACCAGTCGGACCGGGCGGCGTTCATCCACCACTTCGCCGACTGGCACGGTGACCTCTCGGGCCTGGCGGATCGGCTCGGCGCCTCGGACAATCCGGCCTTCCGGAGCGGGATCTGCATCGCGGTTGGCCGGATCGCCCCGGGGCGGCTCAATGCCTCCGAGCGCCGGGAGCTCGAGCCGATCCTGCTGCGATTGCACCGCGAGGCCCCCGATGGCGGAACACATGGCGCCGCCGGCTGGGCCCTGAAGCGATGGGGGATCGAGCCGCCCGCGATCGCTCCGAGTCAACGTGCCCCGGCGGGTCGGGGCTGGTTCGTCAACGGTCTCGGAATGACGATGGTCGAGCTGCCCGCTGGGACGATGCCGACAGGCCGTACCGCCGTACTCCCGATCGCTATGTCGATGTGTGAGTTAACCAACGGGCAGTTCCGCCGGTTCCTCGATGATCCGAGTTATCCCAAAGCCGAGAAGCCCGTTGGGTTGTCGATCCCGCCGGAACTTTCCGACAACCTGCCGATGACGAATGTCTCCTTCCTCGACGCGATCCTTTTCTGCAACTGGCTGAGCCAACAAGAGAGGCGAACTCCGTGCTATGAGCGCATCGCCGACGCTGCGAACGCCTGGGTTTGCCGGTTCGATGCCGACGGCTATCGGATGCCGGATCGGGTCGAGTACGAATATGCCACCCGTGCCGGCTCGGCGACACAGTATATCGTCGGTCCGAGGTCCCTCTACACGACCGACTACGCCCATGTCGCGGCCGATATTCCCGAACCGGTGGGGAGCCGATGCCCGAACGGCTGGGGGATGTTCGACCTGATTGGCAACGTCTGGGAACTCGTCTGGTGCCTCCAACCGAACGAGGCACCTCCGCCAATAGACCCATCGACCGAGGTAGCCGGAGCCGGCCGTCCCATGATCAAGGGAAGCGCGGCCAGGGGTGGAACTTTCCAGACGTCGCTGAGTCACTACTACGTCCTCCGGCCTGAGGTCCGTGGCGATTATGGGCTCCACGTTGTCTGCGGCGAGGGGCGGCTGTCCGAGCGGCGTGGCCGGCTCTTTGAGGAACTGATCCGAACCGGCGACCCGGGTCTCGCTGTGTGCCTCATCCGAGCCGCGGCCTCGGGCGGGAGCGACATCGGCGCGATGATTGCCCGCCTCGAAGAGGCGGCCCGTCGCGAGCCAGGCTCGACCCGCGTTCGGGTCGGCCTCGGCGCGTTACTGGTCGCCACCGGACGCCCGGCTGAGGCGATCGGGCCGCTCCGCGAAGCGGTCCTCCTGCAGCCGGATCTGCCTGATACCCAGCGGGCGCTGGCCGAGGCCTACGAACGAGTGGGCAACGTCCGCCAGGCCCTGGCCGCTTATCGCACTCTGATCCGCCACGGCGAGGCCCGCGATTCAGATTTTCAAGATCTGTGGCGGATCGTGGGACGGGCGGGGCGGGACGACGATCTCATCGGCCTGGCCGCGGACCTCGAAGCCGTCGCTGGACCAAGCCAAGGTCTCGCCTTGACCTGTAACGATGCGGCCTGGATGCTGGTCCGCCGGCCAGGCGCCAGCTCCGAAGTCATCGGCCTGGCGGTCCGTCTGGCTCGAAAGGCTGCGGCGCTGGTGAGGGGAGAGCCGAGCGGGACAATCCTCAATACACTCGCGTTGGCTCTGTACCGATCCGGTGACTCGCCGGGCGCGATCAACCACGCGGAGCAGTCAATCCGGCTGCTGGGCGATCGGTATTTCGCCGAGAACGGCTTCGTGCTGGCCCTGGCCCGCTGGCAACTCGGCGAGCGGGAATCGGCCCTGATGGCCTACGATCGATCCGTGGCCTGGATGGACCGCTACGCTCCCGATCGCAAGGACCTGGTCTCGCTCCGCGCCGAGGCCGAGGCCCTGCTCGATACCTCCCGACCTAGACCCGATTTCCGGTCGACCATGGGTGACCTGAACCCGTTGAATCCGGAGGCCATCTTCCAGCGCGTTTCGTCGAACGCCGCCATCGAGCGATGGAACAACATGGCTCGAGATCTGGAGCTCGCCATCAAGGCGGGCCGCCGCTCCTTCGAATCCATCGGACAATCCGATTACTACTCCACGGCCTGGCTCCATCTCGCCACTTTGCGACTCCATCTCGGGGATGAACCCGGCTATCGTCGGCTCTGCCGGCGGATGATCGCGGAATTCGCGCGATCGGAGGTCATGAATGACCTGGACAAGACCAGCAAGGCCGGCCTGCTTCGAGCCCCTGATTCCCTCGGTGAAGCCAACCAGTTGCGGGATCTAGCTTGGTCCGCTCTCCGGCGGTCCAAACCCATGGATGAGTCTCGCCCCTGGTATCTGTTGGCCGCGGGACTCGGCGATTATCGCACCGGCCGCCCGCGCCTCGCTTTGCGAACGATGGATTCCTGCCTGGCAAGTAGCTCCGAGCCCAATATTACGATCCCTGCGTTGGCCGTGCAGGCAATGGCCCTCCATCAACTCGGCCGCTCCAGCGAGGCCGGGGCCCGCATCGGTCGAGCACGCCGGCTTCTGCGATCCTCCGCCCGGACGGTCGAGCCCTACCAGTGGGCTGACCGGCTCATTGCCCAGATCCTCCTCCGCGAGGCCGAGGCCGTCGTGGTCTACGACCCAGTTTTCCCGGCCGATCCGTTCGCGCCGTGAGCCGCCGCCTCGTCGCCGTCGATGGCTTGTCTTTCCCCTTCATTTAGTGATGGCCGTTCTGCGTGCGGGTGGAAGTGGTACTTTGGAACGCCGGCCTTTGGCGGATCAGTGCGGTTGGAGCCAGCGGTCGAACCACGCGAAGGCTTCGGATTGCATCGGCCGATCGAACTTGTGTGGGCCGGGGTAGAAGGAGCACTTGTAGCGATCGGCCCCCCCTGCCCTGGCGAAGACCTCGGCGAGCATCCGGTCGGCCCGCTTCATCTCAGCAGGGGTGAAGAGTTGGTCCTGATCGTTGTTGAGGACCATCGTCGGCAAGGGGGTCCGAAGACCGAGGATCTCGGGATAGTCGAGGTCTTTCGGCAGGCCGGGGATGTAGATCATCCAGGTGTGGGTATGGCACTTCTGGAGCAGGTAATCGCGCCAGGTGGTCATCATCCCGACGCAGCAGGCGCACCGAATACGGTCGTCGAGGCCGGCAAGGTAGCAGGTTCGTAGGCCGCCGCCGGAGAGCCCGGCGCATCCGATCCGGGCGGGCTCGACATCGTCTCGGGAGGCGAGATAGTCGAGGGCTCTCTGGTCCTCGGCGGTGAAGACACCCGGCCAGGTCGTCCCGGCGCAGAAGAGGCTCTTGGCCATGATGTCCTCGTGGTCACGTGCGAACCGGTTGTAATCACGGATCTCCTCGACCGATTCGGGATGCACCTCCTTGTGGTCCTTGCGGAGGACCGGGGAGACATCGCCGACGCGAACGCGCCGGCTCGCGAAGGCGAAGGCATCGTGGACGAGGACAGCGTATCCGCGTTTCGCCAGTTCGTTGGCCCAGCTCAGGCCGCCGTAATACTCGTCGCGATGCTCCTTCATCATCGGATGGAGGGACTGGCCGATCTGGGCGATCTTCCGCCACCCGAAGTACTTGTTGCCACCGTGGTCGTGCAGGCCGAGGACGGCCGGGAGCCGGTGGTTCGCTCCCTCTGGCTTGAGGAAGACAGCCTCGGTCGGTGGGCCGTAGGGGAGTTGCCAGGTCAGATGCTCGATGTGTAGACCGTCATGGACGAGCAGATGCTGGACGGTCGCCTTCGGGACGCCGCCGGTCTCGGGCTGGAGTAGGAGTTCCTTCAGTCGGGATCGAGCCGAGGTGCGCCAGGTGTCGATGGCGTCCGCCCGATGCCGATCACTCCGCAACGAGTGTCTGCCCGGCTCCTCACCCACCAGTCCGGCGGCCCAGGGACCATAAGCCCCGATCATGTTCGGTTCCACGATTCGCCCCTCGGAGGATCAACCTCGCTCGTCCTTGCCAAGATGACACTTCTTGTACTTCTTCCCGCTTCCGCACCAGCATGGATCGTTCCGGCTGACCTTCGGCCCAACGTTCCGGATCGTCTCGGGTGGCGGCGGGGGTGGTTCATTCTCGGTCGGACGTCCAGGGCTGGGCCCGAGTGTCGACTGGAATCGATTACGTGCCGAGGCTTTTCTCCGCCTCTCGTTCTCGAAGTGCACATGGCGTCTGCGCCGATAACCCTCCAGCCAGTTTTCTGGCTGGAGGACCGGCTCGCCTCCCTTTTGGTACGATTCATCCACGGATTCCTTGTCGACCCAGAACGGGTCGATCAACTCCTCCTGGAACGCCTGATCGATGAGTTCGCGCGAGGGACCATGCGCCAGATCGGCCAGGTCGCTCACAAGGAACATGAGTTCGTCCGACTCGTCCAGCCGAGGTGGGGCGGAGATATCGACGGGTTGCGACTCATAGCGTTCCTGACGGAGCAGTTCTTCATCGATTTCCTCATCCAAAAACGCGTCTTCGTCCTCCACCTCGATGTCTTCGATGTCCTCTTCTTCGCCTGGCGGATTGCTGGCCACCTGGGCCCGGACCGCCTCGATCAATTCGGCAAGAATCGGTTTCAGGACGTCGCCGAGCTGGGCACGGAGGGCGGCGTCCTGCCCGGCAGCCAACTTCACGGCATTGATCAGACGGGCCCGGGGATAGCCGGTCATTTCACCGAGTCGGAGCTCTTCCAGCAGCGGCTCGAAGATAACCGGCCCGAATCCGCCGAGCACCTCGGACGAGAATTCCGAGATGTCTTCCAGGTCGCGCTTGATGGTTTCGAGGAGCAGCGGCAACCCCTCGATTGCCTTGAGTTCGCCGAGGATGCCGATCCCATAGTACAGAAATTCCTCGGCGCGATTGTCCTGGCCCAGTTGATCGAGTGCCTCACGCATGCGGTCAAGGAGCGGCCCGACGGCTCGCTCGCCGAGGGCGATAATGTCTTCGAGCACCGAAGGCTTGGGCCAGTCGGGATTCGCCACAAGGCGGTCGACGACCTCGGACGGCTCAGGAGGAGCGGGGGTTTCGGGCTCGTCGACTTTGGGCGAGTTTTCAGGTTCCATGGCGCGATCGACTCCGGTCGAGGCAGAAGGCATCAGGAACGGATTCTATCGGCCCCTTACGGCTGGGAAAAGGGCCCGGGGAGTCCGGTCGCGTATCTCGACGATCGCCAGGACCATCGAAGGGCGCCGGCTCCTCGAGCCGACCCTCGTGTCACTCGGCCTCGACGTCGTCCCGCTCGAAAAGGCGGTCCAGACGCTCGCCGATCGAGGCGGCCACTTGATCCCGATCGAGGCCGAGAAGGATGCCGAACTGGCTCGCCGATCGGTCTCGGTGCGGGCGCCGTCACCCTGACCCGTCTGGGAGACGCTCGACCGCCTCGCCCAGGCCGGGCACGTTCGGCACCATCCGTTGTCCGATTACGGGAAGCCGGCGAAGACCGCGACGTTCCGGCTCCCTCGACGGCCCGCGACGATCACGCCTGGGTTTGCGCCCGCCATCGAGTTGGCTTCGACGCCGCCGAGTGCCAGCCGCTCTACTGGCAGTTGCCCGGCGAGTCGGCCATGGGGGAGAATGAGACGAGCCTCCGGATCTGGATCACCGGCCAGCGCTCTCCGGCCTGGATTCGATTCCGGACCTGGCCTGGTCCGCGCAGGAGATTCCCTTCGCGTTTGTTGACGTACCGCTCCCCTGATCCGAGACGACCTGGACCCATCCTTCAACGGAGATTCTTTCCGATGACCGTCGCGACCCACCTTCTGGCCGTGGCCTGCCTCGGGCTCGGGCCCACCGACTGGTTCGAGCCGTTCCCCGCCCACAAGGTGATCGGCAACGTTTACTACGTCGGCTCGAAGGATCTCGCCACCTACCTCATCACCACGCCCCAGGGGCACATCCTGATCAACTCCGGCTTCGAGCGGACCGTACCGCTGATCCAGGAGTCGGTTGAGTCACTCGGCTTCAAGATGCGCGACGTCAAGATCTTGCTGAATAGCCACGCGCATTCCGACCACGTCGCTGGCCTTGCTCGACTCAAGGAGATCACTGGCGCGAAGGCGTACGTCATGCAAGGCGACCAGGAGGTGGTCGCTTCGGGAGGCAAGGGACAGTACCTCTACGGCTTGAATCAATGGACCCCCTGCCCCGTCGATCGCATTCTGGAGGATGGCGACGAGGTGAAGCTCGGCGGCGTGACCCTCGTGGCCCACCGGACGCCCGGCCATACCCGGGGCTGCACCACCTGGACGTGGAAGGTTGCCGACGGCGGCAAGACCTTCGACGTCGTCGTGATCGGGAGTCCGAACGTGAACCCCGGCTATCGACTCGTGGACAACAAGGACTACCCCCGAATCGCCGACGATTTCGCCCGGACGTTCGAGATCCTCAAGAAGCTTCCGTGCGACATCTTCCTCGGCGCCCACGGCGACTATTATGGGATGCTCACGAAGTACGAACGCACGAAGACAACGCCTGGCGTGAATCCGTTCATCGATCCCGAGGGATACCGGGCTTACGTCGCGGCGAAAGAGAAGGCGTTCCGCCAGATTCTCGCGGCGCAGTCGGCGGGGACGCGATCCGATCGCTGATCCTGGCCGCCTCTCGATGCGGTCGGCTTTCCCCGGGCGATTGGGATTGCCCGACCTGCCGGATTGGACTAGATTCCGCCCAGACTCGGGTCGGAGGAGCCTCACGCGGGGAGCGCGGGGGCAACGATCTCGGCCCTCGTTGAACCAGGGAAGGGAAGCCGTGAGTATTGGCCGTACGCTCGTCCTCTGTGGCCTCGCGGCCTCGGCGCTACCCTGCTGGGGTTGCGGGCTGACGCCGCTGAGCCACCGGAAGGTCCAGCTACCACCGGCCTCGGTCCGCGCCCGGACACTCTCCGGAAGCCCCGGCGGCCCCGCCCCGGCCAAGGGGATTGAACTGGTCGCGCGGCTTAGCGATTCGGATCCAGTGGTCCGGATGGCGGCCCACGAGGAATTGCGTCGCCGGACGGGCCAGGATTTCGGCTACGTCGCCTGGGGATCACCCGAGGAGCGTGCCGCCGCGGCCGAACGCTGGAAATCGTACGTCGCGACGATTCCCGAGGCGTCCCCGACGACCGTTCGGCCGGCCGGCCTGCGGTCACACGAGCACCCTTCACGTCGACCGAAACGGCGTCGACGCTCCGGGTCCTCCGAGCTCTCGACCAGGTCCGCGACCTTGCCCTCGCCCGCACTCCCACCACTCCCCGCGACCTCCGAGGAACCCGCATCATGAGCTCGAGTGCCACCGCGGAGCCGGCCTCCCCGCTACTGCTCCGACCCATCGGGGTGGTTGGGCGAACGGTCCTGACCGTGACCTCCTACGCCGGGGCGGCCGTCCTGCTGGCGCTCGGAGCCCTTGGCTGGGTGCTCCGCCCTGATAAGGACCGCGCCCAGGGCCTTCCGGGTTTCGCTCTGACAACCGCTCGGCAACTCGGCTGGATGCTCGCCTTCGGAATGCCGCTGGTCGCGCTGGCCCACATGGCGATGGGTAGCTTTCTCGCCCTGCAATCGTACTACGGCAGCACGTTCATCGACGGGACCGGCGCCGTGGTCGGTGTCGGACTCCTGCGAAACCTTGGCGGGATGCTCTCGGGGATGATCCTGGCCGGGCTGATGGCGGCACGGATGATCCCTGAATTGAGGCGGCAGCACGATCTTCACCCCGAGGCCGACCCGGGCGAGATCTTGCCGGTCGCCTTCCGCCTGGCCGCGCCGAGGATCACAGCGGCGATGATCGCCTCGCCCATGCTGGGCCTCTGGGGTGTTGCCGTCGGAACGTTCACCGGTTGGCAGGCGGCCGTCTCCATGATGGGCATCCCCACCCGGACCTTCTTTCTGATGATGTTCAAGATGATGTGGATCCGCGATGTCATCGGCCTGGTCGGCAAGGGGATTCTGTTCGGAGCGTTGCCGGCGGCGATTTGCTGTCACGAAGCGATGCGGCCCGGGTTTCGTGAAGACCCGGTGTCCGACGATCCGGTCGCGCTCCACGCCGATGCGGGCGTACCGATGGCGAGACCGATCTTCCGCGCGACCTGCCTGGGGATCCTCTCGATCCTGATCGTCAGTTCGAGCTGGTTCATGCTGATTTATCATGCGGTTCCGTTCTACGGCCCGACGCTCTTGAAAACGCCGACACCGTAACCTGGGCCCCCGATCCCTGGGCTGGCGAGGCGACCGGTACGACTGGAGAGAGTAAACATGAGCGCGCGATTCTCGGCCCGCGAGACGTGGGTCGGCCTGATCGTGATCGTCGGGATCGCCGGGCTGATCGGCCTGGTCGGCCTGGCGAGCGACGGCCCCGGCTTTCTCGCCCCGCAAAAGATGATCGACATCGTCTTCCGAGACGCCCAGGGCCTTCGCGTTGGGAGCCCCGTTCGGGTCGCCGGCCTCGACGCCGGGACCGTCGTTGATCTCGACGTCGTCGAGAGCAAGGTCGACGGGATGCTACGCGCCAAGGTCCGGATCTCGCTTCCAGCCAACCTCGCTCGAAAGCTTCGCCAGGACGTGAAGGTCACCGTCTCGCCCGCGCTCACCGGCATGAGCCACGTCAACATCGTCTCCAGCGGCCAGTCGAAGAGCCCACTCGCTGATGGCCAGGTCGTCAACGGCGTCGAGACGTCGCTCTTCGACCCGATCATCGAACAGCTCGGCCTGGATGCCGTCGCCCGGAAGGACATCAGCCACATGGTCGGCGAGATTCGCCAGACCGTCGACGCCGCCGGACCACGGTTGCGGCAATTCCTCGCCTCGCTCGACGAGACGGCTGGCAATATCCGCGAGGTCAGCGAGTCGATCCGCCCGACGATCGAATCGACCGTCGCGCAGGTCGAGGATCTCGCCCGTCGTATCCGAGCCAGCACGCCCAGAATCGAGGCCACTCTCTCGAACATCGAGCAGATCACCGGCCAGGCCAACGGGATCGTCACCGAGAACCGGGAGAACATCCGGAACACCGTCACCTCGGTCCGCGACCTCGCCGCGACCACCACCGACGTCGTCAGCAAGGACCGAATCAAGGTCGAACGACTCCTCGACGGCCTCGACGCCATCCGCCTCCGTTCCGAGCGAGTGCTCTACCAGGCCGATCAGGTCGCTGGCCAGCTTGCCGGCGTCCTTACACACGGCCGAACCGAAATCGAGCGGTCGATCACCAACGTGCGGGACGCCACCGACTGGGCCAGCCGCCTTGTCCAGAAGCTCTACGCCAACCCGTTCGTCCTCAGCCCGTTCTACAAGCCCAACAAGGAAGACCTGCGAATCGAGGGAGCCTATAGCACGGCCCTCGCGTTCAGCAAGGGTGCCCAGGAACTTCGCGACGCCGCCCGAACGCTCGAGGCCCTCGCCGGTCGTACCGCCGACCCCCAGCAGCAAAAAGAAGTCCGAGAGCTTCAGCAACAGGTCGTCTCGCTGACCGGCCAGCTCAACGAGACCTCCCAGCGTCTGGCCGAGTCCCTCCGCACGGCCGGAGGACGTGAGCGCGTGCGCAGGTAATGACGCTCGCGGAAATGGGGAGGCCCTACCTTCGGGCCTTTGATTAAACTCGCTCCAGTTTCCGTCCGATACTAACTGTGTTGACGCCCGGAACCGGGCATCACGGCTTGGACGGAGACTTCAAAGGGACGGAAGGCGGCTCAGGCCGATCGACCTCCCGGATGGCCTCCGTGGGTATCGAGTTCCACATCTGCTGGTTATCGCCGACGGTGGAACCGCCGGCCAACGCACCGAATTGGGAGGCGCGATGGAAATCTACGGCGCGGGGGGTACTCAAGGCCCTCAACCCATCTACCCGCGACTGGCCGCGTTCAGCGTCGATGCCGGTTCGACCGTGCATGCCGGGACGCCGCGGGATCATGTCGAGATCTCCCCGCTGGGCCAGATGCTCGACGGCATCAGCCAGTTGCCGGAGATTCGTCACGAACGCGTCGAGGAGATTCGCCGGCAGATCGCCGCCGGCGCCTACGAGACGCCCGAGAAGCTCGAACTGGCCCTCGATCGACTCTTCGACGAGCTGAGCGGTTGGTGAGCCTCATCCTCGAAGTCGTCAGTAGTCAGTCGTCGGCCAGGGTGGCTCAGGCCCGGCTGACCGCTGACTACTGACGCGTCCCTTCCCATGGGGCGGTCCTTCCGGAAGAAGACAGGACGCGGACAGGTCCGACTTGCGATCGGCCCTTCGGCCTGGGACAATACGCCTACGATGGCGTCGCGCTCATTCTCCCTTCCCGTCCGGCCGAACCCGACTCAAAAACCTGGGTGTCCGTACTCGGCCGAAAGCGTGCCGACCCGCGGACGGACCGCACCCCGAGGAGATCCGCACCGTGGAGCCCACGACCTTCTCACCCCACAGCCCAACCCGCACGATGACCCGATCGGGCGAGCCCGACCTCGGTCCGCTCTCGCCGGCCGACGAGGCCCTGATTACCGCACTGATGAAGCGAGGACTGCTGAACGTTGAGCAGGTTCGATCGGCCCAGGTCTACGGCCAGGAGCATAACCGCGACCTTCGCCAGGCCATTCTCGAACTTAACCTGATCTCGCCCGAGGTTCTCAACCAGCTCGCCTTCGAGCGGCTCTCGGCCCTGGCCTCCGACAACGGCCAGGCCGCTGGAACCGAGATCGCCGCCGCCCCTGGCCCGCTCTCGCCCGACCGGACCCAGCACCACCGCGACGTCCGCAAGGAACTGCTCGAGCGATCGGTCACCGCCACGCTTTCCGAGCTCGTCCAGGATATTCTCATCCGCGCCTGCGACTGCGAGGCGACCGACATCCACTTTGATCCCCAGGACAACGGACTTCGCGTCCGCTACCGGATCGACGGCCAACTCCAGGATATCCTCTTCCTCGATCCCGCGATGGCGACGCCGGTGATCAGCCGCCTGAAGATTCTGTCGAACCTCAACATCGTCGAGCGCCGGCACGCTCAGGACGGCCGAATCACAATCGCCCACCAGAATCGGCCCCGCGACCTTCGCCTCGCCACCTTCCCCACCGCTGCCGGCGAGAAGATCGTCATCCGCATTCACGACGTCCTCACCGACACCCGTGAGTTCTCCGAACTCGGAATGACCTCCGAACAGGCCGAGATCCTCGACCGCCTGATCGCTTCGCCCTATGGCGCCGTGCTGGTCGCCGGTCCCGTCGGCGCCGGCAAGACCTCGACCCTCTACAACAGCCTCGAACGGATCAACTCGCCGACGCGGAACATCATGACGATCGAGGATCCGATCGAACATCGAATCCCGGGCGTCAACCAGGCCCAGATTTCCCAGGGCGAGATGGGCTTCAGCGAGGGCCTGCGCGCCATGCTCCGCCAGGATCCCGACGTCATCATGATCGGTGAGATCCGCGACGACGAGACGGCCCGCATCGGCATCCGCGCGGCCCTGACCGGGGTTCTTGTCTTCAGCACCCTGCATGGCTCCGACGCGCCCAGCACGATCAGCAACCTCTACAATTTCGGGATTCCCGGCTATCAACTTTCCAGCAGCTTGCTGGCGATTGTCTCACAGCGGCTGATCCGTCGGATTTGCCCGTATTGCCGGGTGACCTACGTCCCGAAAGAGAAGGATCTCGTCGCGCTCGGGCTCGACCCGGCGGAGCATCCGGGCCTTCACCTGCACCGCGGCCTCGGCTGCCCGGCCTGCTTCCAGACCGGCTACCTTGGCCGGACTGGCATCTTCGAGATCATGGCGATCGGCGAGGAACTCCGCGACCTGATCTTCCAGCAGATTCCCAAGGATGTTCTCCGCCGGGTCGCTGTCGACCTGGGAATGCGAACCTTGAAGCAGAGCGCGGTCGATAAGATCCTGGAAGGAGTCACGACGCCCGAGGAAGCTTACCGGGTCGTCTCATTCTGAACCGACTCCGCGAACAGGCCGAGCGGCCCCGGATCGGGCCGTTCGGATCGATTTCCCATGATCAGGATGGCGATGCGACCGTCAAGGAGGTCGGCGATGCAGCGCGCATGGAGGCGAAAGATCGGTCACTACGCGGGCGGGGCGGCAGTCCTGCTCGCCATGGCCGCGACGGCGGGCGCAGGGGACGACGGCCAGAACCCCGGCCTCTTCGGCCGGCTCTTCCGCGGCGGCAACGGCGGCTCCAGTTCCCCGGCATCCGCTCCCAGACTCCCCTACGGTGGATCATCTTATAACTCGCCGCCCGTCGGTGGCGGGTCGTCGATGACCAGCCACTCGTCGTTCGGCGACCCCCTCGGACCGTCCGGTCCCTCGACGGGCCCCGTCACGCCGGCGGCGATCTCGTCGTCGGAAAATCCAGCACTCCACGACACTCCACGGTCAATTTCGGGAGGTCAAGATGAGCGTTTGACCCCTAGATCCCGGGTCAGTCAGGCCATTACCAGTGCCGACCCTGTGCTAACTCGGTTCGCACTCGGCCGGTCGAACGACGGTTCCTCGTTCGGCATGTTCCTTCAGATCTTCGCTGATGGGACCGTCGTCGATTCCGAGGGCGTTCACCACGTCCGACCAGCCGACCTCCGGCCCATCTTCGAATCCGTCCAGTCCGGCGAACTCTACCGCCTGCGCGGACACTGTGGTGCCCCTTCTACAGATTTTATCGAATATGTTCATGTGGTCGCATACGAGCGCCGGCTTGGGCGGCTCCAGGCTCATTCGTTCTCGTACTCGGGCAACCCGCAGGGCTGCGATCACGCGATCCGCCACCTCCACACGGCGATCGAGAATCTTCAGGCGAAACTGAGCCGTCCGGCCGGGACCGCGCCGGCGATGACTGCGCCCGCTCCCATCTCGCCCACACCGACCGCGACGGTGCCCACCGCTCCGATCGGTCCGGCGATCCCGCTGTCCAGCCCCTGACCACCCGTTGTCGGGGCCAATCCTCGGTGGCCCGAAAGGCCTGACCTACTCTTCCGGGCCCACCGATCGTAAAGTGAGTAGGGAACCGACCTGCGTCTCGGCGGGTTTTTCTCTCGCCCGACGCGGATCCCCGAGGTCCACCTCGCCTCGCTCCTCGCCGCCGAATGACCAATGTAGAAGGACCGCCGCCTCGTGGAACTCCCGCGCGAACCGCTGACACCCCTGACCGTCTCCGACTCTCCGGTCGAGAAGTTCCGCGAGTTTCTGGAAATCCGCGGCGAGAAGCTCACCGATCGGCGTCGTGTGCTCGTTGAACATGTTTTTAATTCACACAAGCACTTCGACGCCGACGAGCTGGTCCGCGACCTGCACGACGCCGGCCAGAAGGTCAGCCGGGCGACGGTCTATCGAACACTTCGCCTGCTGGTCGAGGCGGGCCTGCTGCGCGAGCTTCGGTTGACGAACCGGAGTGCCTTCGAGCACGACTACGGGTACCCGGCCCACGACCACCTGCATTGCACTTCGTGCCACCGGGTGGTCGAGTTTCGGAACGACGAAATCCTCCGGCTTCGCGACGCGATCAGCCGGGCTCACGGCTTTCGACCCTCTGGCCATCGCTTTCTGATCGAGGGGGTGTGTCCGACGTGCAGCCGGTCGCACTCGCCCCGGCGCCGGCTGGATCTCATTTGATCACTGTCCACAATCGAGATTCAGGCGGAGTGGGCTCGGCCGCCTCCTCCGCCTGAATCTCGATAGGGGAATTCAGCTCCTCGCCTTCTTCGACGACCGGGTGCTCGGGCGCGGAGGGGCTGCCTCATTCATCGGCTTCAGCTCGCCGCGGCGGAGCAGCTCGGTCCAGGCTTCGAGCCCCTTGCCATCGGGGCGGTCGGGATCGTAGCCAAGATCGTCGCGGCCCGTGATAAACTTCAAGTTGTCAAGCGCCAGCTCACGGAGACCGATCGAATCCTGGTCGGGGGCAAGCGTGCTGACCAGGCGGTTCAATAGCTCGGGATCGCGCATCTCCTGGGGCGAGAACCCGGTGAGCATTCTCAGGGCAAACCCACCGAGGTCGGCTCCGAATTCCTCGTCGAGGGCTGATCGAACGCGGGCGTAGGCCTCGGGGCCGGTCAGCATGTACGACCGGACCGCGTAGATCGCCGCGCGTCGGACGGTCGGGTCGTTTGGCCGCGAGAGGTTGGGCATCAGGAGCGAGAGATCGCCGAGGGCCTTGAGGGCTGTCACCGCGAGCGGCTTGATCAGCTCGCGATCGTCCTCGATCGCCGCGACGACCTCGGCGAGTACCGGGCGGTCGGCGTGGAAGAGCTTGAGGAACTGGTCCTTGACCTGGCCCTCGAACTCCGAGGGCTGGGCGCGAACCAGCCAGGGCGGGAGGTCGGGATTCTGTCCGGTCTGGAGCGAGCCGTCGGGCTCGAGCAGGGCCGTTCCGCCAGGCGAGAGCGTTTCGCGGCGATCTCCCGCGACGATCGTAATCTGACCCTGCTGGCAGATCACCCCCAGCGAGGTCGGGCGTGTGATCGGCTCCCCGCGCTGGTGTCGGCTGTATCGCTCCAGCCCGACGACGCAATCGGGGGCCAGTTCCAGGGTGATCGACCGACTGGCATAGCCGACCTTGAGGCGGTCGGAGCCGGGCTGTCGGATCGCCACCCGTCCACGAACCAGCTCGAACGCGGGGACCGGAGCGGAGGGCTTCGAAAGGATGCGAACCTCGGTCTCGTGGATCAGGTTGAGCCGGACCTTGCCAATGTCGATCGACGATCGAAACGGCTCCAGCCCAAGGACCAGGTCGGAGGTTCGGAGCTTCGCCTGCTTCGCGATCCGCTCCCACTCTCGGGTGTCTTCGTCGTAGCGGAGGAGGATGCCGTCGGGCTTCTCGGCGATCGCGGCGACATCGTCGGGGACGCTGGGCGGCGGCGGCGTCGGTTCGACGGGCTTTGCCTTCGCGACGTCGGCCTTCGGTGCCGATGGCTCGGGCGCTGGCGAGGGCGCGACGACCGCGACCGGCGGAACCACGGGCGCGGGGGTCGGGGCCACCGCCTCCGGCTCTGGCTGAACGGCGACCGGAACGTTCATCGGGGCGTGAGGGGGGACGCTGAGACTTTCGCGGGCCGCCTCGATCGCGATCCCGATGAGCAGCAAAATGGCGATGGCCGGTCCATAACGCTCGATCCAGGGCTGGCGAGGCGGCTCGGGCAGCGCCCAGGGCTGGATCGGCCGAGTGACCGGCTCCTTCGGCTCGGGCCGCCGCCGCGCGATCGGCCGGCGCTTCGCGACGGCCTCGCGTCCCTTCCCCAGTTGATACATCCGATGACGCGCCTCGGTCGGCACCTTCACCTTATGGCCCAGCAGGCTAAGGATCTGGTGAACACTCGCGACCTCGGCGAGATTGACGTCCGAGGTCAGGCAGCGCTTCTCGAACTCGGCGACCTCCTCGGGATCCAGATCGTTGTCCAGGTACGCAGCCACGATATTCGGGTCGCTCCCCTCGGGCCCCGATCGGCCAGGAACCGCGAGTCGCCGTTGTCGGGTCACCCGGTGAATCCGCTCGGAGAGCTCACGCGCGTAGGGACTCTCGGCCACCTGCCGGCCGATCTCGCGGACCTCGTGCGGCTGGAGCGTGTCGTCTAGCCAGGCCAGCAGGGTCCTCAACGTCAGTCTCATGGAAGAGTCCCTCGGTTGCTCGGGAACAGCGCTCGGAATATTGGGCCCTCTACCTGATATATGTGCCTCCCGACGCAGGAATCCGTGCGACGCGTCGAAAAAAAATCGTGGGCCGGCCAGGTGGCCGGAATCGGTCAGGCGCCGCGTCCACGGCGGTGAGAGCCGGCTCAAGGGGGCCATCCCAGGTCGACCGTCCCATCAGAAAGACTCCCCGTCAGGGCTCGATCCCGAACCGGCCCGTCAGGGAAAGTCCGCCGTCGGAGACAATGACCGCGCCGTTGATGTTCGACGCCGCCTCGCTCAGCACGAAGAGAGCGAGCGAGACGATGTCGTCGATCGTGCCGAGTCGGCGCGTGGGAATCATCCTCTGGAGCCGATCGGCACGCTCGCCGGAAAAGAGCCGGCGGGCGCCCTCGGTCTCGGCAATTGGCCCCGGCGCGATCGCATTGACCCGGATGCCCAATGATCCCCATTCGACGGCAAGCGTCCGGGTCATCGCATCGACGGCCGCCTTCGCCGCGGCGACGTGGACCTGTCCCGGCGTCCCGCCGTGGTGGAGCGTCGCGCTGATGTTCAGAATCTGGCCACCGTGATCCTTCATCCGGGCTCGATAGGCGGCCCGAGAGACGTTCCACGTTCCCTTGGCGTCGATATCGATCACCGTTCCAAAACCGTTCGGGCTCAACTCGCCGGATGGACAGTAAAAGTTCCCCGCCGCGTTGTTGACCACGATCTCCAGGCCGCCGAGTTCGGCAACGATCTGGTCGACGGCCGCCTCAACGGCCTCGGGCTGTCGAACGTCGGCCGTCAGGGCCAGGCAGCGCCGACCGGTCGCCCCGGCGATCCGATCGGCCGACGGCCCGACATTCTCCGCCTTCCGGCTGACAATCGCCAGGTCGGCCCCGTGCCGTGCCAACGCCTCGGCGATCCCCAGACCAATTCCCGTCCCTCCGCCCGTCACCAACGCGACCCGCCCCGAGAACAGGTCGTCCCGGAATATGCTCGTCATGAAAACTCCCCGCTTCTCGTCAGGAACGGCTTTCCTCGACGGACAGCCTACGCCAACCTGCCCCGGCCGCCCAGCCCTCGCCGGTAGGCTTCCAAAACCTCCGCCAGACCCACAAAAGCCAATAATCTTCTCTGATCGATAAAATCCAAATAATTGATGGAAGACCGACCGTTTAGATCACCAGAATATTGGTTTCCGTTCGCCTTACCGCCGCGGTGTCAACAGGAACTGACACCGATTTGCGGCGATTATCCTGCAAGATCACCTCGAATTCTGGGGATCGTTTCTCAAAAGGAATGGCAGGCGTTTGATCTCATGGATCTGGTCACGAAGAGTACGTCCTCAAGGAAGAGGGGCAAGAGTCTGAGCAGAATGAGCATCCTCCAGATCGCCCAGATTCTCGTCGAAAAGCCACAGGACGTGCCGTTCTCGATTTCCGTAACCCCTTGCGATCCATGACCTCTGGGTTGACCACGGTGGGTGGTGTCGTCAATGCAAAAAGATGCCCCAGCTTGCCCAGAGTGCGTCGATAGCTAGGAGTGCCCCAGTTACCCCCCCCTTGTCCCAGTTCCACCTCCCCCCGATTAGACCGCCTCACCGTTGGATGGCCGATGTCTCCTACCATCCCGACGCACCAGCGAGGGTTCCGGGCGAAGACCTTCGCGGACGCGTCGGGTTGGTAGGAGGGGAGCGCCGCGGCTGGCGTGGTCCACGCAACCGTAAGCCGGTCTGTCGCTGGCAGGACACCGACGGTCCCTGGATAATGGGCGAGAGGGCAGGTCTGACGGGCGCCGCGCGACCCTGGAAGGAGTTGGATCATGGAGACCGAGACGATGGGGCGTGTGACCACCGAAGCGAGGATCGAGAACCTGGCGGACCTCTATGACGTCCAGCGGGGACAACTCCCCGACGATCAGGTCCGTCGAGTGACGGTCTCCGACGCAATGGTGGACACCGGAGCAACCTTGTTCTCGATGCCCACCGGGTTGATCCAGCAACTTGGACAGGAAAAGAGGGACAAATATCCTTTTTGCGGGAATGCTTCCTGCAAATTCGGGAAAATCGCACAAAAAGGATGTATGTCCCCCTTTTCCCAGCTCGTCGGTAGAATCAGGTTATGCGGATTCTGCTGCCGGGTATCCCTGAGGCCAAGCGCACGCCGCTGGTGCGGCAGTTGCTCGACATCATCTTCCTCCAGCAAGAGCGAATCCAGCAACTCGAGGAACGCGTTCACCAACTCGAGGATGAGATCGCCCGCCTCAAGGGCCTCAAGCCCCGACCCCGGATCGCACCGAGTTCCCTGGAGTCGCCACCCCGGCCGCCGCGCGACCCTCATGCCAGGCGACCCGGCTTCACCAAGCGGTCCAAGACCGCCGAACTGACCATCACCGAGGAGACCGTCGTCCCCTTGCCCCATGTCCCGGAGGGGGCCGTCTTCAAGGGCTACGAGGACTTCGTCGTCCAGGACCTGGTCCTCAAGCC
>DAIDKV010000107.1 GCA_027449865.1 Planctomycetales bacterium | reverse complement strand
CGGGGTTGACCGGCCCGCGTTCGGGCCGGCCCGCCGGTCGAGCCTTGCGGCCCGCCGACACTCGATTATGACCCCTGATCGGAGAATGTCAAATGTTGATAATTTACCACATGTGACGATCTCTAAAGCGGAATCGCGCAGGCACGTACACGCGCCTGGTTCCTTGGTGCGGGCCGAAAACCGTCCGCCAGGGGCTCGACCGCCAGGGGCTTGCATCGGGCCCATCGGCTCGACCGTCGGCCGGCCCGCCAGGATGCCAGGGAAGGGGCTCGACCGCCAGGGGCTCGACCGATGCCAGGGATGCCAGGGGCTCGACCGATGCCAGGGGCTCGACCGGACCAAAGCCCCTTGCCAGGGGTGGCCGATCGGGAGCGAATCGGCCGGCCCATATTGAAGCCGGGCATGCACGCGATAAGTCGCAAAGGGGGTTGGGTCAAATGTGGGGAGAAGATTCAACAAACGATACTGAACAGATATGCCGGCTGTCAGGACAATGTCCGTTCATGACAGCTATAACCCATTGCAATCCAAGGGTTTACATCAAACCCCGGGGAGTCCCCCCGTCGCGCCCACGTATAGAGCTAACCTTCCCTCCCTGGAGTTTTTCACGCCCCTGGTTTCGCATCAACCAAAAAGCATGCGACCCCGAAGCGGGCCGTCTTCGCCAGCGATGCGATGACCAAAATGGGCATCGCATACGTCGCCAGGGGCCTCGGAGGCGACGCAACTTCGCGTCCCTGCGCACTTGTATCCGCGTGCGAAAAAGAGCCGACGATGGACTGCTGGTCTCGTGGCAAAGGCTTGGTTCAGGCGGGGCGGGATGTGGAGGGGAGCTTCTAGGGCTTGCCGGCCGGGTGAGGCGGCGACACCTGGTTCGAGACTCGCTCGCCCACCTCCCTCATCACGTCGGTCAGCTCCCTCAGCTCTAGAAGGATCTCGGCCAGGAACTTCTGCTGCACGGCGTACCCGTCCCGCATGATGCTGATCGACGGGTCGCTCTTGGCCTGGCTGCTCCGACGCTCGGACAGCGAGGCGTTGACCATCTCCTCGAACCAAGGAACCTCGGCGATCGCCCGCACCTTGCGCTGTCGGTTCTCCGGCAAGACCTTCTGGGCTTCACGGAACAGATCCAGCGGGCTGGGCGGGAGCTTCCACTGGCGGACCTCTATGGCCTGCGCGACGACCATGGCCTTCTCGGCCTCCGTCCAGAATACCTTCTGGTTGTTGCGCATCTCGTCTCACCTCCTTGAAGTTGCATGTCTTCCGCTCTGGGAGCGTGATACTAGACCTGCATCTCTTTTATGCCGGCCTCGGTCCGGGGACGTCAAGGCGACCTGGACTAGCGGACAGGTTGAAGAAAGCATCGTTCGGCGATCTCGATTCCGCTGCTTCGTTGGTAAGGCTTTACCTGTTGGCGCTAACACCTTTGACGGCTTCACAGACGACCGAGGTTCCCATGAAGTGGTGGCTCAGACTCCTGCTCGACCCCCAGGCGGGCGAGCTTGCCGGCGGCGGCGGGACGCCCTCGTCGGCCGGCGCGGGCGACGCCCCCGCGACGTTCGGCGAGGACAATGGCACGAACACCCCCGGCGCGACCGAGACGCCTGGCGGGACGGAAGATCCGGCTGTCAGCGGCGCCACGTCGGCGGCCCCTGGCCAGGCCCAGCAGGCGGCCGGCTGGCAGTCGATCCGCGACGTCGCGAGGTCCCAGGGCTTCCAGGCGGCCGGCCAGTTCCAGGACGACGCGGCCTTCCTGACGCACCTGCTCCAGCAGGCGCAACGGGCCCAGCAGTCGGAGTTCCACGCCCGGCTCGGCCAGCAGCTCGCCCCGCACGCCTCGCAGATCCAAGGCTATCTCCAGCAGCAGGCCCAGGCCCAGCCGAACCCCCAGGCCCCGAAGCCGTGGGAGGCCCCCGAGTTCGACGAGCGGTGGCTCCAGCTCGTGGACCGCGACCCCGCCACCGGGATCTACGTGGCGAAGCCGGGCGCCGACCCCGCCTATGCGCAGAAGGTCAACGCCTTCGCCGAGTGGAAGCAGAAGTACGACCGCAACCCGGCCGCCGTCCTGAATGCGATGGTCGAGGAGCGGGCCCGGACGATCGCCGATGAGCGGTTCGACGCCCGGTACGCCGAGCGGGAGCGGCAGTCGGCGATCAACTCGATCGTCAGCCAGAACGCGGAGTGGATGTACGCGCGGGACGCCACCGGCAACCTGGCCCGCGACTACATGGGGCAGCCCCAGCTCAGCCCCGTCGGCGCGATGTACGTCCGGCAGCTCCAGGCCGTGAAGCAGGCGGGCGTCACCGACCCCCGGATGCAGGACCGGCTGGCGAAGCAGCTCGTGCAGGCCGAGCACTACGCGATGCAGCAGCAGCAGAACCCCGGCAACCCGCAGAATCCCCAGCGGCAAACCGCGACCAACGCGCCCCCGGTGAACCCCGGGCAGGCCCAGCCGCCGAGCCAGCGCCGGGTCAACCCGGGCGCCACCGAGCCGTCGGCAACGGGCAAGACTCTCAGCGACATGCTCCGCGAGAGCCTGGCCGCCGAGGGCGTGACGGACGACGACATCTCGCGAAGCATCGGATGACGCCTTTGCCACGCAGGCCATACGCGCGGTCCAGGGCCCTACCAAAGCCCATGGAGACGATCGTCGGCCCCTGTTGAGTCTCGGTGGGCTCGTCAGCCCCTGGCATCGAGCAATGAAACCATTTGGCCCCGTCGTTGAATTCCGTCAACGGCGGGGCTTCTTCGTTGGCTAAACCTTCTCAGCGGGGCGAGTGCCCCACGTCCACCACCGACACGGTTGGGCCACAACTAGGCCCCATACCCCACGGAGGTCGCCAATGGGCGCGCCCTGGAGTCGAGTGGTCAACTCCACGATCAAGAAGTACATCCGTGAGCGCGAGATCAACGTACTTCGCAATCGCAAGTTGGCCGCGATGCTGAAGAAGAAGGGCCGGATCAGCTTCAACTGGAGCGGTACGGCCATGGACTGGAAGGTCAAGTACAAGCGGGTCCGCCTGACCCCGTTCGCCGACGGCGACACGCTGGAGTTCAGCCGGAAGGACCGCAACAAGACCGCCACGCTGGATTGGCGGGGCTACTCGGCGACCGACAGCATGACGAAGGGCGAGTTCCTCCAGAACCGGGGGACCGAGGCCATCATCAAGCTGTACTCCGAGATCGCGAGCGACCTGCTCGACGACATGGAGGATGCCTTCGGCGAGGAGTTCTACGTCAACGGCTACGCGGCCGGGAACTCGAAGCGCATCCACGGCATCGAGTCCTTCATGTCCGCGACCCAGAACGCGGGCAACGGGGCGGCCACGCCGACCGGGAGCTTCGCGGGCCTGTCCTGCGTCCCCGGCGCCTACGGCGGCCAGTGGAACAGCGGCAGCCTGCCGGGCTGGCCGAACGGCCGGGGCGATGCCCAGTACGACTTCTGGGCCCCGCTGATCGTCGATTACGGCGACTCGCTGTTCGGCGGCGCCACCCCTTCGTGGGAGGCGAACTGCGTCGAGGCCATCTCCTTCGGCATCATCAAGAGCAAGAAGAGCAAGTCGGCCAAGGGCCAGCTCGACATGTTCCTGATCGACGACGAGATGTACCGCATCTACATCAGTCAGATGCGGCAGAAGGAGCGCATCCTCGTCGAACGGACCGCCGAGAAGTCGCCGCTGATCGCCCTCGGCTTCAGCGACGTGGTCAATCAGGACGGCACGGACATCACCTGGGAGTACGGGATTCCGGCCGCCACCGGCTACGGCTTCAACTGCGACATGATGGAGCTTCGGTCGCAGCAGGCCCAGCTCTTCGTCCCCGAGGGGCCCGACCAGGACATCGCCACGAAGAGCTGGCGGTTCTCGGTGGACTTCTTCGGCAACTGCGCGTGGAACGTCAAGTTCTTCGTGAAGCTGGCGAACCTGACCCACCCGAGCGACCCGCTCAACGGGACGACCGAGTAAGGACTGACGAGTCAACCATGACGGGGGAGGACGACCGACTCCCCCGCTCCCAGACACCAACGGGCCCCGACCGACCGACTCCCAGAAAGGAGAGCCTTCCATGGCTCGCGGTGACAGTCCTCCGTTCGCCCGCGGCGAGACGTACGCGAACGGCAACGCCTACATCCTCGACGCGAACAACCCGCTCAACGCCTCGGGCTTCGGCGGGATCAACATCCAGGGCAAGGAGTTCGTCTTCGAGCCCAACAGCGCGGACGCGGAGACGGGTTATCCCCTCGGCGTCAACGACCCGGCCGGTCGGCCGATCAGGGTCAAGGTGGTCCGCAACACCAGCGGCGTCAACCTCCTGCCCGGCCGACTCGTCCACTACTCGACCAGCGACCCGAACGGGTACGAGGTCAGCGTGGACGGCTACTGCTTCGAGGCTTCGGACCGGCCCGCCGGGATCGTGGACGAGTTCCTGCCCCCGGCCGGCGTCGTGCCGAACGACCTGTTCTACATCGTGACCGAGGGCCCGACCCTCGTCACCCAGCCGGCCACGCCGATCACGACCGTCGTCGAGAGCCGGCTCGTCCCGGCCGCGACCGGCACCACGTATCCGGTGACGGGCGGACCGGCGACCGGCCGCGTCGATCCCGCCGCCGGCCGCGTGGCGCTCCAGGATACCACGCAGACCGGGGCCGCGCTGTTCGCCCAGATCCAGAATCAGGTCGGCTTCGCCGCAGCCGCCAACAGCACGGCCAACGCCCAGTTCGGGGCCGTCATCCGCATGGGCGGGGTCGCCTGATCGGCGACTCGCTACAATCGATCCGTCCCGCGCGGCCCGCCCAGCCCCGACTCGGCGGGCCGTATCACTACCGTAAAAAAGCGGATTCGGGCCCAAAAGAACGTAATCTCGACGGACTCTCTGATGCGTTGTGGACAGAGGGGCGGGGATAGCGCTTACTTAGCAGCAGAGCGGCAATGATCGCCGCTCGCCTTCATGGGGACGTGAAATTACGAGGATGCGACGATGACTTCCGCTGAGTTCGCCGCCAGGGACGCCGAGGGCCGGGTCGCGCAAGCCAAGAGGGCCGTCGCCGCCCGGACGAAGAAGCCGATGGAGACGGATGGCCGGGGCCACCCGGCCACGACGGAGATCGACTACACCATGTCGGAGGTCGAGTTCTTCAAGGCGGTTGATGACTGGAAGATGAGGACCGGGAGGCGCTACCCGACGCTCTCGGAGATCCTGGGTATCGCCCGGGGCATCGGATACGCGAAGAACGTTGAGCCGATCGACCTGGAGAAGACCCAGGAGTTCGACACGGCGGCGCTGGCCAGGGCCATCGCCGAGGCCGACGGTTGGGACCGGATGGCGCGCGACCCCGGGGTGAGGACGCGGAAGTTGCGCGAGATCATCGACGACGAGCGCGCCAGGTGGTCGGCGCGCAAGAAGGAGGCCGAGCGGTCGGAGGCGCCCGCCCGGCCCGGGGTGTGTGGGGCGGCCTGATCAGGACGCCTTCCTCGCGGGCTTCTTCCAGGGGGCGACGATGTCCGAGGCGAAGTCCTGCTTGATCGACAGCTCGCCGTTCGCGTCCAGGACGGGCCGGACGGTGAGGAACAGGCCGCCGACCGGCTTGGGCGGATGGCCGCTCCGGGCCGCGTACGAGTAGTCCAGGCACTCGGCGTCGGAGAGCTGCCGGTAGTTCCGATAGTAGCTGCCCGTCTGGAGGTTGAGCTGCCGCCGCTCGCTGTACTTGCCCCTCTCGCTCACGTCGCCGATCTGCTCGACGCTGCACACGATGTTGTGCTTGTGGCCGAAGGTCAGCGTGTCGTACTGCCACGACCGGCCCTTCCTGTTGAAGTCGATCGTGCCCTTCGTGACCGGCGAGTCGCCGCCGGTGCCGTGCAGGTACAGGAGCTTGTGCCTGGCCCGCTTGCGGTGGCCGCTCACGGCGAAGAGGGTGTTGATGTACCCCCAGAACGAGCCGTGGACGATCTTGCCGCCGTCGGCGTTCAGCTCCTCGATCAGCCGCCGGACCGGGTCCGTGTTGCAGTAGGCGATCCACGCTTCCTCGTGGTTGCCGATCCCGATGACGTCGATGATGCCGGCGTACGGGGCGAGGATCTCCTTCGCCATCTCGACGATGGCCTTGGTCAGATCCTTCGATCGGGCGACGGAGGGGTGCAGGGACACGAGGTCGTACCGGCGGTCCTTCGGACCGATCGCGTCGAACACGTCACCATTGATCAATACCCTTGCGCCGATCTCCTTGGCCCTTTGCAGGTCCGCGATGATGGCGTCGTGATCCGAGTTGATCGATCCGAGGTGCAGGTCCGACATCAGGAGCCGGAAGAACGGCTGGCCGAGTTCCGCCTGCTCGATGTGCTTGGTGATGATCACGGGAGTCTGCCTCTCGGTGTTGGGCGGCCACGCGCTACCACGTGCGACCGCAGACCTTGCAGGTGATGGTGCCGGTGGGCGCGCCGCCGGTCGGGATCATGACGACGTCGTACTTGTGGTGGCATCGGGATTCGCACTCGCGGATCTCGCTCTCGATCGCGGCGACGACGCACGCGTGGCGGCGGTTCTCGCGCCGAAGCTTCTCGCGGGCCACCTTGAGCTGATGGGCGTCGAAGATCATGAGCCGTGCTCCAGGATGGTCTGGACGAAATAGGGCTGGGCGCTCGGCCTGACGTTCGGGACCTTGATCGTGACCTTCCCGTCGTTGTCGATCGTCGCGGCGTGGACCGAGGCGTTCGGAGCCCCCGACTTGAAGAACCAGTCGGGGGTTCGCTGATCGGGCGGCGGGACCGAGGCGACCGGTTGGACGAAGAAAGCATAGATATTGATAGGCATCGAATCGGAGGGATTCGCGGCCGGGAGGACTTGGAGGTGGACGTTGCCGCCGGGCGAGGTCGGCACGTCCTGGAACTGGAACTGCCGCCGGCCCGGGGCGGTCCCCGTCGTGGTCGGCGGTGCGGTCGGCTCGACGTGGTTGTCGAAGCTCGGGCCGAGGACCATCACATTTGGCATCGAACGCTTCTCCTTAGCTCGCAGGTGTCGTTGTCGCAGGGCTCGAAGTGCACGGTGCAGGGCCCCGCGCCGTGGTTCACGCGCCGGGCTTGAGGTCGGCCGGGGCCGGCTCGCCGGCTGCCGAGAAAGGGGCCGAGAAGGTCGCCTTGAGCTTGTCGGCCGCCTCAAGGGCGATCTTCCGGGACACGTCCTGCTCGGCCTCGCGTCGGGCGGCCTGGGCCATCAGCAAGGCCAACTCGTGGCTGGTCATCTCGGGGATCGACCGGAGCGGCGGGGCGTCGGCCATCGGCGGTGCCGAGGCGGTCCGGCCTGGGAACCGGAAGTACCCCTTGGCGTACAGGCTGACGACGACGATCAGGCCGAGGACGATCCAGGGCGTCAGGTTGTTGGTCATGGCTGCACCTTGGGGCGGCGGAAGATGAAGGAGACGACCAGCGCCGCAGCCGCGATCGGCAGCCAGTGGTCGGAGGTGAACCCGAGCGGGCAACCGGCCGCCCGCGGCCGATCGGGGCCGGGATCGAGGGCCGGGTTGTAGTGGGGGTCGGCCTTGCGGATCGCCTCGGCGAGTCGCTCGGGGCCGCCCTCGTAATTCATCTGGCGATGCACGACCTTGCCGCCCTTGTCGTCGCCCGGACCGCGAGCGGTCTGGATCAGGATCGTTGGCCTGCCGTTGACCCGGAAGCCGAGCCTGGGATCGACGGGCCATTCGTCCGGGCGGTAGTCCTGGACCATCAGGCGGTCCCGGACTCCGGCCAGTGCGGGATGCGTCCGGAGATCCCCGACGACCGGAGAGCACTCGGCCTCGGTGCCGATCACGGTCACGTGCAGCTTGGCCGGCTCGCCGGCCTCGCCCTTGGCCTGCGCGACGAACCGCCTGGCCTCGTGCGACGGCGCGGTATACGCATCCTGGTGCAGCCCCATCCGCTCAGGCGTCAGGCCGAAGTTCTGGATGGCGGGCCGCTCAGCCGGCCGCTCCCGCCGCTTTGCTTCCGCCTCGGCCCTGGCCGACGCGATCGACCGCCGGTTGAAGTCGAGGTCGCGACTCCAGTTGATGGTACGGCCGCCGTCCTCCAGGACGCCCATCACCTCGAACCGCAGGCCGTACTCGCAAACCCATCGGCGGACCAGCGGGGCGGGCTCATCAACAACGCGGACGACCGGATAGCTCGGGGCGATCGGGATTGGAGCCGGGCAGCTACCGCCGCTGCACTGGCCGAGGATCGCGGCCGTCAGGATGACCGGGCTCATCGGACTCTCCTCAGTTGTGAGGGACTGGCGGCGGCGGGGGCGTGAGCATCACGTAGGCCCAGCCCTTGCCACTCGGATGCTTCCACCGCTTCAGGAACTCGGCCCGGCTCATCCACTCGTATGTGCCGGGGAAGTTGTTGTCGAGGATGGCCGCGTACCTGTCGTCGAGGTGAACCAGGCAGACCATGTGATAGATGGTCTGCATCTGGTATCGCTCGCCGTAGCCGTACGTCACGCAGGCCAACCGGCCCTCGGAGAGCGCCTTGTCCAGGAGGCTGGGGTCGGTCCCCTCGTACTGGACGTACTTGAGGTCCGGGGCGAATCGCTTGAAGACGCCGTCCACCTTCTCGGGCCAGCCGCCGCCCTCGTTGATCTTGTGGATCACGTCGAAGAGCGGCCGGACGTTGTGCCACCGCGAGGCCATCGTCATCGAGGCGAAGACGCAGAGCCCCTTGCCGTCGGCCGGGGCCCCGAAGTTCCGGACGTGCTGCCCGGCCGGCAGGTCGATTTGCAGCTCGACGCCGTCGTGCGACGGGCCGCCCACGACCGCCGGCTCGGCCCAGATCCGGTGGGAGTGGGTCATCCAGTAGTGGTGCGCCGCCGTGTGCAGGGCGATGTACAGGAGCCACCGCCAGTTCTTCCGGAGCCAGTCAGAAATAATCGATCGCATGGGAGACGCCCTTCGCGATGGTCTTGCGGACGGACGGGAGGAACAGCAGGGTCACGAGCACGCCGGCCAGGAAGCCGTCATAGACGCCTCGGTAGTAGGCCAGTTCGAAGGCTTTGCCGATGGCCATCTTCACCCCCGGGATGAGCCTCGCCGGCATGGGAAGCTCGATGGGCGGCATGGGCGGCGGCTGGAACAGGATCTTGATGAGATGCCCCATGTCCTTTTCTCCTGGGGAATTTAGCCAACCATGAGCGATGCTCATCGGTCGGGATCGGGCCGGTTCGGGACGCGGGGTCCCTCGGCGGGCCCCGGCTTCCCGCCGAACACCGTCTCGTTGATGAAGTCGCGGAGCGTCATCACCGGGATGCCCAGCTCGCGGGCGACGTGCGTCTCCAGGCCGGCACCCTTCGACTTCTCCCAGCCGGGGAGCGTCACCACCACGTCGGCGTGGAACATCGTGACGAGGTCACGCTCCAGGCAGCGCCGCCACGCTACCTCGGGGTTCGCCCCGAAGTCGGCCGGGTTCAGGACGTGGAACCCGCTCGTCCGGAGCATGGCGGCGGCGGCATTGAACGCGGCGAAGTTGTAGTCGGGCAGGCCGGACATCGGCCCGCTGATGTAGACGACTTTTCTCATGGCATCAATCTCTCATTTGTTTTGGTTTTCCTCGTACCAGGATAGGCAAGGGGAACACGCCGATCGCGCGGGATCACGCGGGAGGTCGAAGCGGGGATCAGGTCCCCTTCTCCCAGTACAGCCGGTGGCCACCCTCAAACTCGCACCAGGTCTCGCCGGGCCCGGGCGTCGGGTTGCCGTAGGCTTCCTCGTAGCGCACGCCCTCGCGGCCGACCGCGTAGATCCGGAGTTCGGGCGGGATCGCGCCGGCGTCGGCCCGCGTCACCTCGGGCTTCATCTCCAGGGCCCGGGGGCTCGCCGCGCTGACGGGCATCCCCCACTCCGCGTCCCGCCGGACCACGAAGTCCCGGCCCGCTCCGTCCCTGATCCTCCGGAAGTCCTCGCTGACCGGCCACGCGGACGGCTCGGGCCCGGGACGCCCCGTCTTCCGCTCGTGCAGGATCGTCCGGATCTCGGCCAGCCCCGTGATCACCCAGCCTCCGAGCTTCTTCAGCCACTCCCCGTCCGTCCGCCTCTCGGCGAGGATCGGGGCCTGCTCGTCCAGGTGCCTGATGATCTCGGGCGTGAGCGTGTAGCCGGGGCCGGGGAGATGCGGGGCGTTCAGCTCGGGGTGGAGCACCATCGACTGCTCGGCCGCCGCGCAGTTCCACATGGCGTGGCTCAAGTGCGGCTCGCTCCGGTCGCCCATCCCCCACATGACGAGGTGCCGGATCGCGTGGTTGACGCACACGTGGGCCGGTATCCCCTTCATGTAGTTGAAACGCCCGTACTTCCCGCCCCCCTCGAACGTGGTGCGCGCCATGCCGATCAGCCCGATGAGCGGCATCGAGAGGAAGTCCAGGTGGTCCGCGTCCGCCGAGCGGATCGCCCCGGTGGCGAACTTGTTGTCATCGCTGGCCTTGGAGTCCGACATCAGTAAAACCTCGGAGCATGGTGAGGATGGGATGCGATGTCCAAAATGGTCATCGCATCAGACTGCCGACCCGGCCCGCTTCATCCGGGAGTTCACGTACCAGCGGATCTTGGCGTGGGCCGCCGCCTTGATCTCGCGGACATCCTCGACGCTGAGCCGCGTCTTGTCCGCGATCTCCTGGTGGGTGAGCGAGCCCGAGCCCCAGAGGCCCGACGCCCACCCGATCACGCAGGACTCGACCGGGCCGAGCCGCTTGATGGCCCTGGCGACGAGCTGAAGCCTCCGCTCGGCCGCGTCCTGGTGCTCGATCTCCTCGACGTGATCCTCGGCGACCAGCCAGAGCAGGTCGGCCGAGGGCATCGACCTGGCGTTCTCGACGGTGCGAGAGAGCTGGCCGTAGGTCTCCCGGCGGCGGTCGGAGAGCTTTCCCTCCATCTCGCTCGCCTGGTACTCCTTCAGCCGACTGGTGGCGTTGCGGGGCGACTGGACGGTCCGCGAGCGGTCGCGGATCGCCAGCAGTTCCCGATGGATCAGCTTCCCGGCGTAGGTGATGTACTTCCCCCGCTCGGGATTCCAGTGCCCGTCCTTCTCGACGAGCATGATGTACAGCTCGATCAGCAAGTCCTCGGGGTCGCAGTTCGCCTTTTCGCGGGACTTGAGCGACTCATAGAACCGCGTGACCTTGCGGACCATGAATCCGCCGATCGACCGGATTCTCGCGTGGACATCGGCCCCGTCCCGATCGTCGGGCAGGGACCGGCCCTTGTCGCAGAAGGCGCGGAACAGCGGGTACTTCTGCCAGAAGCTCGCGTTGCTCATATTTCCAGGGGTTCGCCCACTCCGGGGAAATCGTCCGCCTCGATCTCGTAGACCGTCACCTTGACGCCGGGGGCCCGGCCGAAGAGCGTGACAGCCGCCACCATTCGTGTCTGCACATCGTTCGCGAGCACGACCTCGCAGATCGCGTCCTCGGTCCCCTTGAACATGTTGATCAGGTCGGGCTCGGGCTTGCGGCGGGGCTGAGACTTGCCCCACCCGCCGTCCTTGTTCCGCCTGAGGGGGACCTCCCACAGCTCGCCCTGCTTCTTCCCGGCCGGCGTCCTGGCATAGAACTCGATCTCCAGGTACACCGGGCCGACGAACGGCTCTCCGGGCCAGACCTCGCGGGCTGCCTCCCTCACGAACCGCTGCCAGTGCTCCAGGGAAACCGAGCCGCGATCGATGTTCGACTTCTTCCGCCGCCGGGCGAACCGGACCGGCTTGCCCGACTTCGTCTTGCGGTTGACGCCAATGTCCGGCACGGACCAGGGGGCCACGTCTACGCCGAACGCCTCGATCACGGCCAGCTTCCTCATGGCTCATCCTTCCCCCCGAAGCCAGGCGACCGACTCGTCGAGCCTCGCGACGCCGATCCCGGTGCTGAGATCGATCTTGCCGCCGATCTCGACCTCGGTGTTCCCGTCGAGCATCGTGTAGGTGATGATGTTGCGGCATTGGAAGAGGAGGACCAGCTCCCGGCCCTCGTGGATGAAGACCAGTTCGACGGTCCCGTCGTGGACGAGTTCCACGGTTGGGAGCCCGAAGCCGCCGAAGCAGACGGGGAACGTCGGCGAGAAGACGTGGAGCGCCGTGATCGCCGAGTCTTCCCGCATCGGCAGCTCCTCGCCGCCGCCCCATCCGAACTTGCGTTCGGACAGGGTCCGGACGGCCAGGACCACGGCCCCCTTGCAGCATCCGCAGTCGTGGGGCTCGTTCACTTTCCCGCTCCTTCCCGGATGCCGCCGCCGACGCTGGCGTGCCAGCCGTCGGGGTAGCGGGCATCGAGCTTCGCGCGGTTCGCCTTGAGGGCCTCCTCGACGTTCGAGTTGGCGACGATGAGGATCTGGTTGACCGTCATGAGCACGGCGGCGATCCGGCCGACCTGCTTCTCCGCGTCCTGCTCGCGACCCTGGAAGATGCGCTTCTTGCAGGCGTTCGCGGTGAGGGCCGCCTGGGTCTGCATCGACGCGAGGGCGTTGTAGACGAGCCGGGCCAGGCCGCCCACGAAGTTGGGCGAGTGCTGGACCGCTTCGAGGGGGTTCTCGGCCAGTGCCCTCGTGAACAGGAGGATCGGGTCGTCCTCGTCCACGCGGACCAGCTCCAAGTCGTCGGACTCGACCAGCGGGTTCTTGCCCCACTCGTCGAAGCACCACGAGGCGCAGAAGAAGACGTCGCCGCACTCGTCGATGAGCTTGGCCCGATCCTCGCCGTAGAAGGTGGCCGGCCCCCTGGTCAGCAGCAGCTCGGCCAGCTCGCCGACCTCGCCGACGAGTTCGAGCGTGGCTCGGGCCGGCTGATCGTGGGGCGCGCACTTCGTCTTCCGCCAGGCCGCATACTCGGCCCAGGTGAGCGAGGGCTCGGGCTCGGCCCGGGCCGACATCGGCAGGATCAAGGCCGGCTTCTCGGCCGGGGCCTCGGGCCGGCCGGGGAGGATCAGGTTGCCGACGGACCGTGCCTCGACCGTCTTGCCGGACGGCGAGCCGGCGACGATCGGCCTCGGCTTCTCGGTCCCGGGCGGGGCCGATGGGGCGATCCCGATCCGCAGGACATGGCGGTTGTCGTACGGAGGCGCCCCGTCGTCGTCCATCCGGTGGTGGTCGAATTCTGTGACCATGGCGTTAGCGGTTCCCCTTGAGGAAATACTTCGTGACCTTGGCGTGTCGGACCCGGAGCTTGTGGCATTGGACAGCCCCCCGCTTGAACCGAAGCTCGCAGAGGATGTCGTTGACGGTGGCCAGCGACCAGGGATCGCCGGAATGGAGGGTCTTCTCGCGGATCTCGTCGAGCGAGAGCCCGTCGATCGGCGCGTCCGCGAGAATCCCCACCATTCGCTCGCAGTCGTCCGCGAGCGTGAGGGACGATCGGCTCAAGGGTGGGACTCCTCGATCTCGTCCACCAGCTTCGCCGCCGCGTAGGCGTAGTCGGGGGACGAGTTCAGGAAGGCGACGAGTTCGTTGTGGAGCACGCGGCGCCCGGTCAGGCCGGGGAGCTGGAACGACTTGATCACGCCGTTCTTGAGCATGATGCTCGCGGTGCGGAGCGAGACGCCCAGGAGGACGGCGATGTCGCCCGAGGTGTACTGCTCCTTCGCGGCGACGGTCTTCGGGTAGTCCTTAATTCGCATGGATGCCTCGTGTTTTCAGATTGTGAACACTACTTCATCATTCTGGGACAACAGGAGTATAGCCACGAGAGCGGGCCGCATCGCGAGAAGATCCCTCAGAAGAGGGTCGCTTGCTTCGTCTCGTTGGTCCGCTCGGCCAGCGCGGCGAGATACTCGCCCGCCTGCTCGGCGGAAAGGGAGCGGGCGATATTCTCGGAGACGCCGCCACGGAGCAGGTCGCGGACGGCGCGGGGGTCGGCGAACCCATCGGCCTTCCGCTTCTCAAGCTTCGTGATCAGCTTCGAGGCCCCCCACTTCGACATGGTCTCCGGGCAATCGACGCCCAGGGACTTGAGCTTCCACTTCTGGCGCTCGCTGGCCGGATTGCGGCCCTGCTTGTCGATGTCGTACTTCCGGTTGAGCCCGATGTCCAAGATCTTGCCGACGCCGACCGGGTCGCACTCGATCGCCTCGTACTTCTCCCTCGCCCCGGTGAGCGAGACGTGGAGCGTCCGTCGGATTCGGATCGCGTTCTCGGCCTCCTCGATCAGCTCGACGGGGTCGAGCGACTTGCCCTTCCGCTCCCGCTCCTTCTTCACGGCGTAGTCACGGACCTCCCAGTCGAGCGAACCGTCGTCGAACAGGTCCACGACCGCGCAGATATCCTTGACCTGGGGGTCGGCCTCCCAGTCGAAGTCCACGACCAGGCAGTCGCGCTTCCCGGTGGCCGGGCTCTGCCGAGTCCCCCGGCCCACCATCTGGGTGTACTTGTACCGCTTCCGGGTCGGCCGGCCGATGCCGACCGCCTCGATCGGCGGGAAGTCCCACCCCTCGGTCAGCAGCTCGCAACAGGCCACCCCCTGGATCGCGCCGCCGGTGAGCTTTTCGAGCTTCTCCTCCTTCTCGGCCTTCCCCATGCCCCATTCGCCGCCCATCCCGGCGACGTATTCGCAGGGGTGGCCGAGCTTGTTGGCGATGGCGGCGAACAGGTTGGACGTGCCCACGTCCGGAGTGAAGTAGACGAACGGGCGATCGCCGATCTCGTCGAAGAACGCGCGGGCCAGCCGCTCCATGTCGGGCGTGAGCCGGTTCACCAGCTCGTCCAGTGCGAAGTCGCCGCCGTGCATCCTGAGCCCGCGAAGGTCCACCTTCGTCGGGCAGGTCCGCGTGCGGATCGGGGCGAGGTAGCCCTCGGCGATCGCCCTGCGGAGGCCGTACTCGTACGCCTTGACGTACTGCGAGCCGATGTTGCGGTCGTCGCCCCGATCCGGCGTGGCGGTCAGGCCGAGGTGCCAGTACCCCCGGAAGTAGCCGAGGGTGTTCTGATGCTGCTCGCCGAGGACGCGATGGCACTCGTCCACGATGACGTAGCCGAACGCCTCGCGGTCCCAGCTCGCCAGTCGGCTCCCTTGCAAGGACTGCACGGAGCCGACGACGACCTGCGGCTGGCCGAGGATCGCGGCCTGCTCGCGGGCCGACTCGCCCGCCATCTCGACGGCCACGTCGAACCCGAACGCGCAGAGCGTCCGGTAAGCCTGGCGGACCAGCACCTCGCGGTGGGCGAGGAACAGGCCCTTGCGTCCTCGCTCAAGGGCCCGCTCGAAGCACATGCCGGCCAGGACGGTCTTGCCGCAGCCGGTGGGGAGCACGACGCACGCGGAGTCGTTCCCGGCCTCGTGCTCCCGGAAGGCGGCATCCCGGCCCTCGACCTGATAGTCACGGTACTCGATGTTGTGGCCCATGCTCAGACGTAGCGCTCCGTTTTGGTCTTGTACCCGGCGCCTCGGCAGGTCGAGCACTCCTCGCCGGCCTCGCTGGTGCCCTTGCCCTTGCAGGCCCCGCAGATCGCCCACGAGTTGGGGTGCGAGACGTTGAGGTAGTTGAAGACGTTGAGGAAGAACCAGCCGATCCGCTTGCCCTTGCGCGACTCCTTGTACGACTCGACGATCTTCTTGACCTTCTTCCGGTGCCGGTTCCGCTCCTCGGAGAGCTGGCGGAACAGGATCGCGTCGGAGCGGAACTGGTCGGGTTCGCCGAGGTAGCCGGAGAACTCGGCGCACTCGCGTAGGAACCATTCCTCGTCGGTCTCCTCGCGCCTCGGCCCGGCGTTCGCCTCGTCGCCGTCGGCCTTGTCACCGACGCCGGCCTGCTCGCCGAGAACCTCGACGATCGCGCGGTCGATCTCCATCCCGCTCGCCACGAGGTTCACGATCTCGCCGCGTTTCTGGATGTCCTTCGTGGCGTCGATGATCTGGATCATCCCCTGCTTCGTGCATTGCACGAGGTCGAGCACGTAGACCTGCTCTTCATCGAGGCTGTTGTTGATCTTCAGGTCGCGAGTGAGGGCCGACTCGCTCATGCCGGTCACGGCCTTGACCCGCTCGCGGAAGGTCTTGGGCCGCTCCTTCGACTCGGACGTTTCGGCCGTCGCGGCATCGCCCTCGATGCGATGCCCATTCTGGTCATCGCATGCAGCGGCGGCCTCGGCGGCGTCCTTCGCCCGCTCCTCGTCGATGGCCTTCTGCTTGGCCTCGGCCTTGGTCGAGTTGGCCCACCGGGCGGTCGCGGCGCCACGGCACCCTTCGAGGGCGGGGAAGTGCTTGCGATACACCTCCTGCCACTTCCGGAGGTGCAGCAGGCGGTCGGTCGGCTTGGCGTGGGTCCGGCAGGCGTTCTCGCTCAGCCCGGCGAGTTCGGCTTCCTCGTCGCTCATCTCGTCGAAGATGCGGGCGGCGACCACCTCCGCCTTCATCATCTTGGAGACGACGTAGAACCGATGCTCGCCCGCGACGATCCGGTAGCATCCCGGGTTCTCCGGGTCGGGCCGGAGGCAGACCGGGTTGAGCAGCCCCTCCTTCGAGATCGAGTCGTGGAGCTGATCGAGCACGGCGGGAGCCAGGCCCTTCTTGGCGCTCTTGGCGGGCCTCACCTTCTTGCACTCGACGCACGTGATGTCTTGCTCTTTCATGGTTCCCTCGGGTTGAGCCGGGCTGAGATCCCGGCATATAGCTAGGCAACGGGGATCGCCCGATCGCGAAGGCCGGCCGAGCATTCATCACGCTTTTTTCAGTCGCCCGATGAATCGGTCGCCCAGCTCGTCGCGGACCTCTCGCCAGTCCTTGTAGCGGCCCGGTTGAAGGAGCACGCCCAGGTCGAAGAACTTGATGATGGAGAGATCCTTGCGGTCCTGGAGCACGCCATCGCGGAAGTGGAACGAGCCCGAGGGCTGGGAGTGGCGCGGGTCCTCGCGGCGCGGGACGTAGCAGTTCACCCATCCCTTGAGATTGGGGATGTCCGTCTTCGTGACCAGGCCCCATTCCTTCGCGATGGCCAGCTTGTTCGCGCCGACCGCCGCGAGCACTTCATCTCGATCGTAGAATTTCCCCGTGCGGGGCTGCCGTGGAATATAGACGGGCTTCGGGGCCTCGACCTCGAACCTCGGCCTCTGGAGCCGGGGCATCTCCAGGAGCCATCGCGGGGCCGGGTCGGGCAGCCAGACATGCCTCGGTCCGTTAAGTCCCTGGAATTCGTAGGGCCGCTTCGCCTCCACGTGGATCGAGGGCGGGGCGACCACGAGCGAGTTGTCGCCGAGGATGCGGATCTCCTTGTGCTTCGCCCACTTTCCCTTGCCGTCGTCGCCCCACGTGTCCCACTCACCCCAAAGCATCCCGGACGGGACTTCGTCCACACCGGGAGGGACCGAGTAGTAGAGGTGGTAGCCGCCGCTCCCCGTCCTCGACACCCAGTTGCGGGCCGCCGCGTTGCCGTGGTGCTCGCACATCCGGCCCCAGACGTCGCGGGCCTCGGGGCCGTCCAGGTCCACGACGAGGATCTTGGCCGGCGTCGGCGTCTTGACGCCGCAGAGGATCTGGACGTTCGTCGTCCGGACGCGATACGCCGACTCGGGGACGGGCGTCCCCTGGTAGTGGTCGGCGTACGTGGCAAGCATCGGCCCCTTGCGATCCATCCGGGAAGGCAAGGGGCAGAGGCCGAGTTCTCGGTAGTGGTCGATGCACCTCGCGGCGCGATCGAACGGCGTCATTGCTGGCGGTTCCTGGCGTTCGCCCGCTTGGCCTGGATCGCCGCGTCGAGCCGGGCCGCGACCTCGGGCCGGTGCAGAAATACCGTCACCATGTCGCGGGCGATCCCGCCGAAGTCCGGCTTCTGCCGGAGCCAGTCGAAGAAGAGCAGGGCCTCGTCGTCCCCGGCCAGCTCGCCGAGCTTGGCGCCCTTGTAGCGGCTGAACTTCATCTCAAAGTTCAGGCACGCCTCGATTCGGGACCTGTAGGGGCTGTCCTTGTCGAAGCCGTCGGGGAGGGAGGTTCCGCCGCCGGCACTCCCGCGCCCGGTGTTGCCGCCCTGGCCGCCGCCCCCGTACCCGCCGCCGCCCTGATAGGTCTGGCGTCCGCCGTCCTGGTTGTAGCCCTGTCCGTATCCGGGTTCGTGGCCGCCCCGGTTGCCGCCGTACCCGCCGCCGTTGCCGTAGCCGCCGCCGTTCTGACCGTACCCGCTGTTCGATCCGTAACCCATAAGTCTATCTCAACCTCGCAAAGTTGGAGCTTCCGCCCGAAACCCTCGAACACCTGCCGCTCGAACCGGTCCTTGAACCCGAGGCGCCTCGCGGCCTGGGCGCCCCTGAGAGTCAGAAAGGGATGTCGTTGCTCTCGGCCTGGTCGGCGACCGGCGGCCTTTTGAGGTTCTCGTCCACCAGGGCGATCATGTTCCGGAGCCAGACGGCGTCGGCCAGATCCTTGAGGCTCCCGGGCACCTCGCCCACGTGTCCGCTGCCGGTCTGGCACTCGGCGGCGACGGTCTGGAAGGCCGCCTTGAGCTGCTCGTTGGTCGGCTTCACGCCGAGCTGCCGCTCGATGTGGGCTCCGATCTTGGCCATCAGCTCGCGCTTCTGCGGGGCGAGCGGGTCGCCCGTGTTGGCGGGAGCCGCCGCCGTCGGGGCCGGAGGCTCGCTCGGCGCGGCGACCGGGACGGGCGCCCCGGGCGTGACGTGCTCGAACTCGCCTCGGTACGTGGGCAGCGTCATGATGAAGTCGATCGCCTCGCCGATGATCTCGTTGACCTTGTCCTGCGGCCAGGCGTAGAGCTGGGCCGGGTTCAGGCCGCGCTTCTCGGCCCCCTGACGGACACCTCCCAAAAGGCTCGTCTTGAACCGCTGCTCCATGGCGCGGACCCAGGCGTACACGTCGCGGCCGGCGGCGGGCAGGTCGAGCCGCTCGGCCGGCGTCGGGGCGGCGAGCTGCTCGCGGGCCTCTCGGGCGAGGTCGGCGGCCGGCGCGTCGCCGTTGGGCCTCGCCTCGACCGGCTCGCGGGGCGGATGGCCGACGACGGCCTGATCCTGCCGGCCGCAGACCGCCTCGACCGGGCAGCGGGGATCGAGCCAGTCGGGGATGCCCTTCTGGTACAGGTATCGCCCGATGCCCCAGGCGTCCTGGGCGGCCCGGCGGAAGGCGTTGGTGAACTCGGACTTGAACGAGTTGTCGGTGTCCTCGACCTGCTGGCCGCCGGCCTTCTTCGTCATGCCCTCGTCCGAGCCGCCGTCCTCCTTGTGCCGCCAGGCCCAGCCGTCTCGGGTCGGGACGTACAGATGGAGCCGGCACACCAGCCCCCGGCCGCCCTCGTCGCGATACTCGGCGTACCAGCCGTCCGGGCCGACGATGTTGTCCAGCCGATTGGCCAGGCTCCGCTTGTCGATGTAGGTCAGCTCCCTCCCGCCGACCGTCTTCACGGACAGCGCCTCGCCGGGGAAGGGAGCGAGCAGGTCTCGCCAGAACTGCAACTGCGTTGGACTCATGTGAACCATAGCATTCTCCCGCCGAGATCGGTGGATCGGACTCCGAGACAGCTTTGCCAACCGGGCGCGGCCCGTCCGGATAGCCAGGCGGCGAATTTCGTGAGAATGCGTCCGGTGATTACGAAACGCATCGCGCCGATCCGGCGACGGGCCGTCGTCGCCGACGATGCGATGACCAAAATGGGCATCGCATGCCGGAGTGAAGAGGGGACGACGATGGGGTCGTGCCCCTCGCGGGCGTGTCGCGCAGGCGTACGCGACGGGGAATCCCGGGCTTACCCTACCGTTTCCTTACTCGTCGGCCATACGTACGGTCCCTTGGTATGGACACTGGTATTTCGGATACATGGTATGGCTTCCTTATGTACCGCTCGATGGCATCAGCCTTTCGCTTATGCGTTCAGTCGATTTTCCGGGCAAATCTCGATCCCGCCGGGCGGCAGCCTAGACTCTCGGCGAGCCTCAACCGGGCCGATGCCGATGGGCCGCACGCGAGCCGGCATCCCGGGGAGAGCGAAGCAGGAGCGAGACTCATGGCCACCAAGCGGACCACCAGGCCCAAGCGAGCGGTGAACGCCCAGCCGGAGCTGCCGGCGGCCGTCGCCAAGGTGCTCGCGGGGCACAAGCCGAACACCGACTCGGGCGCGCTCCTGGCCTCGCTCATCGAGCGTTGGGGCGGGACCGATCGCCTGGCCGCGGACATCCATTCGGAGTTCCAGGCGGCGGCCAAGGGCGGGATGACCCGGCAGCGGATCATCGAGATGGTCCAGCGGCTCATCATCAACAACACGAACAACGAGATCGGCAAGGGCCGGAACCCCTCGGACATGTCGGACGAGGAGCTTGCGGCCGTCGCCATGAACTACCTGAAGAGGATGGCTGGAAATGCTGCCGCCCCCGCCGGACCCGATCCTGGGCCGGAAGCGGAGGGGTAAGCGGACGGTGGCCGGCGAGGTGCCGGCCCTGGCCCCGCCGCCCTCGTTCCGCGCCGAGCCCGAGGAACCCATCGAGATCCCGGACTTCGAGCCGGTCATCCCGGAATCCCCGGCCGACCCCGGCCGGCTGAGCGAACTGGAGGCGGACGAGTTCAAGGGCGTCCTCGCCGAGATCGCCGCCCGCCAGATGGAGGCCCTTCGCCTCTTCGTGCCGATGCCCGAACAGGAGCGGTTCTTCTCGTCGAACGCGGACGAGCGGATCGCCCTGGGCGGCAATCGAGGCGGCAAGACGACCACGACCATGGTCGAGATTTCGAGGGCCGTGACGGGCCAGGACCCGCACGACAAGTATCCGAAGGAGGACGGGATCTTCATCCTCGTCGCCATCGATCTCGCGAAGTGCGCGAAGGTCTTCTACCGGAAACTCTTCAAGCCCGGGGCCTTCTACATCGTGAAGGACCCGGCGACGGGCCAGTGGCGCACCTTCCGGCCGGACGAGGATTTCGAGCTGGAGGAGCAGAAGGTCAAGGCGCCCCCGCTGATCCCGAAGCGGTTCATCCAGTCGATCTCGTGGGAGAACAAGAAGGACGAGGTCCCCAAGACGATCCGGCTGAAGAACGGCTGGGAGCTGTGGTTCTTCTCCTCCGGCGGCGAGTGGCCGCAGGGCGTGGACGTGGACGGCGTGGCGTTCGACGAGGAAATCGAGCGGGAGGGCTGGTATCACGAGATGTCGGCCCGGCTCGCCGACCGCCGCCAGAAGAACCACAAGACCGGCAAGGTGAAGTCCGGCAAGTTCATGTGGTCGGCCACCCCGCAGTCGGGCACCGTCCAGCTCTTCGACCTGTACTCGCGGGCGATCGAGGAGGCTGAGTCTCGCCAGGCCGCGATCGAGCGCGGGGACGACCCGGGCCCGGCGTCGATCGAGGTGTTCCAGTTCGGCATCGACACGAACCCGTTCATCGCCACCCACGCCAAGGACGCGATGAAGCGGAAATGGGCGGACAAGCCCGACGAGTACAAGGTCCGCATCGAGGGCCAGTTCGCCCTGTTCGGCTCGCGCGTCTACTCGGAGTTCATGCCGAAGGGGTGCCACGGCATCCCGAGCTTCCCGATCCCCGAGGACTGGACGGTCTACTGCGCCATCGACCCGGGCCGCCAGGTCTGCGCCGTGCTCTTCTGCGCCGTGCCCCCGCCGACCGACCGGGCGTTCGGCGGTCGGAAGATCATCTTCGACGAGCTGTACATCAAGAGCTGCAACGCCCGGATCTTCGCCGAGAAGCTAGTCGGCAAGATCGGACATAGACCGGTCGAGTTCGGGATCATCGACCACCGGGCCGGCCGGATCACCGAGATCGGCTCGGGCAAGACGCACGAACAGCAATACTCCGACGCGCTCAAGGCCCTCGGCTTCAAGTTCGTGCGGGGCGAGCACCGCTTCCAGTGGTCGAGCGACGACGTGAAGGGCGGCATCGAGGCCGTCCACGGCGCCCTGCACATCGTGGACGGCCGCTCCGAGCTGGCGGTCATGTGGGAGCGGGTCCCGAACTTCCTCAAGGAGATGGAACGGTACTCGTACCGCAAGAGCCCGAACGGCGTCGTCACCGACGAACCGATCAAGCTCAACGACCACGCGGTGGACTGCCTCCGCTACCTGATGATGGCGAAGCTCCGGTGGGTCAAGCCCCGGCCGATCAAGCGGTCGGGCAACTACGCGACCGACTACCTGGAGATGAAAAGGAAGCGGGCGGCGCACAAGAAAAGGACGGAGTCCGGCCACGGCGGATCGGTCAAGCTGTGGTAAACAGAATCAGACAAACGCGCTTTCGCTTCAGCATTCAACAGGCAGGAGACTCCGTCATGCTCGACAAGATACTCAAGTCGCAGGCCCTGGCGGGCGCCCTGGCCGGCATCTTGCTCGCCGTCCTGATCGTCGTCCTTCCGGCGATGGACGGGGGCCGCACCTTCCCGGCCGCGCCGCCGGCCGTCGAGCCCTGCAAGTGCGGTCCGGCCCGGCCGTGCTCGTGCCCCGCCCCGAGTGTCGCCTCCCCGAGAGAGTATCGGGTGACGTGCGCATACTGCCGGAACACCATCCGCGTGACCCTGCCGCCGCCCTCCACGAGCGGCGCCACCGGCGACTTGGGCGCCGCGACCAAGGAGCCCCCGAGATGATCGAGCCGCACGAGATCGAGCCCGATCGCGGAAAGGTGGTCGTGATCGCGGCCCTGGCGGTGGCCGCGATCTTTCTTCTCTCGCAGGTCGCGTACCCGCCCGCCCCGCTCAAGCTGATCCCGACGCCGGACGCGACCCCGGCCGACGGGACACCCCTGAAGCCGAAGCGGCTTCCGTTCCGGCGATTCCAACCGTTCCGCAAGGAGTACGAAGATGTCAGCCCCCCAGCCGAAGTACCGGCCGCCCGTCCCTGACCTCGGGCCCGTCCTCTGGTTCCACGTCCCCGGCGGCGAGCCCAGCCCGGCCATCGTGACCAGGGCCGGCCGCGACGCCTGCGACGTGATCGTGTTCCCGCCGGAGAGCCGAGTCGGCGTCCCGAAGAGCGGCGTCCTGCACGTCAACGACCCCCGGGCCCGGACCATGATCAGCCCCGAGAACGGGTTCTGGGACTTCACCAACGAGTCGAAGCGGATCGCGGAGATTTACTCCGCGCTGACCAGCGACAAGCCCTCGAAGTAAGCGGAGGCCGCGATGGACGGCATGTACTCGGACGACGAACTCGATCCCGTCCTCCGCGTGGTCGCGAGCCACTGGATGACGAAGATTCGGCACGCCCGCGACCACAAGCGCAAGGTGTTCCAGGAGGCGGCCGACGAGTGCATGTCGTTCTTCAACGGCCCCAGGGACTGGGACGAGCTGATGGGAGAGATGTGGTCCGCCGACGACGAGTCGGTGGACCCGGGCTTCAAGATGAGCGTCAACAAGGCGTTCGAGTTCGTGACCATCTTCGGCCCGGCGATGTACGCCGAGAACCCGGTGCGGACGGTCAAGCCCCGGATGCCGGTCATCGTTCCGCCGGCCCTTTTCCCCGATCCGATGCTCTTCCAGGCCGTCTTGCAGCAGGAGAACCAGCGGATCATGGCCGACGGCCTTCGCTCGGTGCTCCTGGAGAGCTACCTCAACTACACGCCGGTCGAGTACGGGCTCGCCGAGGAGTCCCGCCAGGCGATCGACGAGACGCTGCTCAAGGGCCGGGGCTGCATGTGGACGGAGCTGTACACCCCTCCCGGCACCACGGTCGCCGTCGTCAAGAGCTTCTTCGACACGACCGACAACCTGCTCGTGGACCCCGACGCCTACAAGTTCGACGCGGCGACGTGGATCGCCAGGCGGTGCGTCGAGCCGGTCTGGAAGGTCGAGCGAGAGCGTGGGCTCCGGCCCGGCTCACTCAAGGGGAACTGCGAGTCGCAGGCCAAGCAGGCGGACATCGAGACGGACGACGAGGCCCTCTTCGAGCGGAAGAAGGGGCTCACAAACGACCTGATCGTCTACTACAAAATCTGGTCCAAGATGGGGATGGGCGGCCGGCTCAAGGGAATCCGCCGTGACCTGCGCGGACCCCTGGAGATGTTCGGCGACTACGTCTACCTCGAAGTCGCGGAGAATACGCCGTTCCTTCTGAACCTCTCGCCGGACCTCTGTAAAGACCCGAGCTTCGCCTCGGACCCACAGGCCGTCTTCGACCGCGTGGCCTGGCCGACGCCGTACTGGGCGGACGCCGAGTGGCCGGTCTCCGTCCTGGACTTCCACGTCGTCCCCAACTGCCCATGGCCTCTCGCCCATCTCAAGGCCGGCATGGGCGAGCTGAAGTTCATCAACTGGGCGATGAGCTTCCTGATGTCCAAGATCCGGAACACGAGCCGCGACTTTATCGCCGTTCTCAAGTCGGCCAGCGAGGAACTCAAGAGCGCTATCCTCGAAGGCCGCGACCTGACGCTCCTGGAGATCGACGCCGAGCACAAGACGATCCAGGAGGTGATCCAGTTCCTCCAGCATCCCACGATGAACGGCGACATCTGGCGGGTCATCGAGGCGGTCGAGAACAACTTCGACAAGCGGGTCGGCCTCACCGAGCTGATGTACGGCGAGCCCAGCCAGACGCAGATCCGCTCGGCCAGCGAGGCGAACCTCCGCAGCGACAACATGAACGTCCGGCCCGATGACATGCGGAAGCAGGTCGAAGGCTGGATGAAGCGAGTCGCCAAGAAGGAGGCGGTCGCCGCCCGTTACCATCTCGTCGGCGACGATGTGCAGCCGATCCTCGGCCCGATGGGGGCATGGGCGTGGGGCACGTACGTCGCGACCAAGGATCTCGTCCAGGCTTGCACGGAGCTGGAGTACCGGATCGAGGCGGGCAGCACGCAGCGGCCCAACAAGAACTGGGAGCAGCGGACGATGAGCATGGCGATGACGACCGTCGCCCCGCTCCTCCAGGCGTATTCCCAGCAGACCGGCGACGTGACGCCCATGAACAACCTGCTCGGCGACTGGGCCAAGGCGAACGACCTCGACCCCAGCCGCTACCAGTTCCGCTCCTCGCTCCCGCCGATGAACCCCGTCATCCCCGGCAAGGAGCAAGGGTCGGGCGTCCCGCAGGCGGGCCAGCAGGCCCAGGCCGCGAGCAACATCCCGGCGCCGGGCTGATCCGGCGTCACCCCCAGGCCCCGATGCGATGCCCATTTTGGTCATCGCATCTCACTGACGAGGCTCTCCCAATGCCCCTGAATCCTCTGATGCTCGAAGCGCTCGACAATGGGATCAAGGCCCCCGCCAGGGTCCAGCACTACATCGAGTGCCGCGAGAACGGTTGTTCCGTGAATCTTGCCGCGTGCCTCGCGAGCCGGAGCTTCCCCGGGATCAAGACCGACTCCATCTTCAACGAGGGCCGCTTCAGCGGAGAGGACCAGTTCGCCAAGTGCCCCGCCCAGGGCGCCTGGCTCCGGGCACAGGCCGAGGCCGCCGGGGTCAACACGACCGGCAAATACTACCTGTCCGGCCTTGCCAGCTTTCCCGGCGACCCGACCGCCTGGGTCTCCGATCGCGGCGATGTGCTGCGAGTCGCCGAGGCCAAGGGCCTCCGGATCAAGGACGGGTATGTGACGTACGAGCCGGGCGAGGCCGAGCCCATGCCGGACGTGATGATCGCCGACGACATCGTCGAGCGCGAGGTGGACAGCCTCATGATCGAAAACCCCGGCGCCCGTCGCGAGGACATGCGGGAGCAGGTCTATGCTCTGAGGAGCGGCGGCCAGGACCCGAACCCGCTGCTGGTGGACGACTACACCGAGGCGGACATCGCGGCCACGGTCTGATCGTCGGCCGCTTCAGGAGTCGCAGCCATGAGCTTCACAACCTTCGAGGATGTCGTCGAGCATGGCTTCGACTACCTGGGCGGCAACCCGAGCGACGTTGCCCTCCGCGACTGCAAGCGGGCGGCGCTCGAAGCGTACCGCGAGCTGATCAACGCCCACAACTGGTCGAGCTACTACACGCACGGCCGGATCATCACGAGCGGTGCCTTCGCCGGGGCGGCCATCCCCGTCATCACCTCGCCGAGCCCGACGCCGACGCCCTCCCCAACCACGACCCCGATCGAGGGGTACGCCTACGGAACCGACGGAGGGTACTGGGTCGAAGGCACCGGGTACTCGGATGTCGGCGCCGACGAGGACCCGGGCGTCACGGTCACGAACGCCTCGATTCAGTACCAGTCGTCATCTGGGACCTATCCATTCCAGGTGACGCTCTCGGGGACGACCTGGCCGGCGTGGGCCGGCGACGGTGCATACCTGCGGGTTGGCGAGGTGAACGCCAGGGTGGCCGAGATGAAGAGCGCCACCGTGCTGACCCTCGACCCGATGGTCACGTTCGACATCGACCTGCCGGCCGGCACGCCGTTCACGCTCTACCGCGACACGTACCTCCTGCCCGAGGACTTCATCGCCCAGGACCAGGCCCTCTACCAGCGGAACTTCGGGGGCATGGACTACACCCACCCTCGCGAGTGGCTGTACGAGAACCGATACGTCTTCGCCGCCGGGACGCCGCAGTATTACACGATCACCGGGGACAAGCAGTACCCCGGCCGGCTCACGCTCAAGGTGTTCCCCTGGCCGTACGAGTCGAAGACGATCGACTTCATCTACAAGCGGAGGGCGAGGCCGCTCCGGATCTACCGGACGACGGGCGGATCGACGCCCGCCCTGGCGGCCGGCGGGACGATCGCGACAACCGCCGGCTCGAACGTGATCACCGGGACGAGCACGGCCTTCGCGCCCGACATGGTCGGCAGCGTGCTCCGGCTCGCCAACACCGGGCTCTGCCTGCCGACGAGCGAGATCGGGAAGAACCCGGCCGCGTTCGAGTCGCTGATCACCTCCTGGATCTCGGCGACGAGCGTGATGACCTGCGACGCGCCGACCCAGACCTTGACCGGCCTCGCCTACACGATCTCGGATCGCGTGGACATCGAGGAAGGCGCGATGCTCAACGCCTACCTCCGGTGCGTCGAGATGCACCTCGGCATGGTCCGGACCCTCAAGGACAAGCCATCCGCCCGCAACCAGTACCTCGAAGAGCTGAACCGCGCGAAGGCCGCGGACTCGCGGAGCTTCCAGGGTCGAGCCGTGGGTATCCGGAGGCCGCTGCGTAGGCGGCTCCGCGACTACCCGATTCACCTCGGTTATACGGACTAAGCCATGAAGCGCAAGGCCCCCAGCAGCAAGCTCGTCCAGGAGATCGCGCGCCGGTTCACGTACCACGCGCCCGAGGGCGACCAGGCGAGCCGATACCAGCACATCCGGGCGATGTGCGGCCAACTCGCCCAGGAACTCGCGAAGCTCTGTCCCGACGGGCGAGAACTCCAGCAGGCGTTGAACGACCTCGACAACGTCGTCTTCTGGGCGAACGCCTCGATCGCCCGGGAGATCAAGGAAGAGCCGGAGTACGACGGATGATCACGCCGTACGACGAGCCCGACGACCGGGACGAGCAAGACGAGAAGGATGAGCCGGGGCACTGCGACCAGTGCCTCCGGCCGCATCCCTGGTGCCGATGCGACGAGGGGGACTGACCATGCCTCGCCAGACCTTCAGCGACCCCAAGATGCCCGAGGGCCAGGTCATCATTCGGGACTTCGGCGGGTTCGTCTCCAACGAAGACCCGCACGACCTCCCGCCCGGGGCGTCGATCAAGCAGATCAACGCCCAGAGCATCCGGCCAGGCGAGCTTAGGGCCCGCCCCGGCACCAGGATCGTGCAGTTCGACTGATCAATAGCGCGCAAGCAGCGAATTCCTCCGGCTGTCCCGCAGCCACGATTTTGGGCATAAATCGCAATTTCGTAATAGGTTCCGGCCAGAGCACAAGCGAAAAAAGAGAAGGCCGGTGTAGACTGCTAGTCTACACCGGCCATGCGATCGCGAGACAATCCATCAGATTGGCTTTTACATTTTAATCAATGGACTCACCGAGAGGATGTAGTGGGTACGACTCTCATAAAACAAGCACCCCCGTTCGTGACAGTAATTCCGCAGGTTGAAAATATCACCCTTAACAAGTTTATCAATAGTATCTTTCTCCCGAAAAGAAATACCATTCTTCCTGCAATTACGAATCCAAACCTCAATTGTGCTGCTCGAACAAAACAATGCTCCAGGAAACGTGACCATTTTACTTCCTCACACAGAAACCAAAGAAACAGATGTCGGCCACCGCGGCTGACACAGTCCATTTTCGATCACGTGCTAAATCTTGTCAAGCAACCCCGAGCTTCACGTCGCCACGAGCAACCCCCGAACTCGCGGGCCAGATTTCTCAGGGCCCCGTGGCGTAAAGCTCCTCGGCGGACCACCCACACAAGGAGATGCAAGTGTTTATTGGATTCGTGAACCTTAACGCGATCCTGAATGGATCGCTCATCGTTAAGAACTCGCAGGAGTCGCCTGTCGCCGCCGACTCGCTCCCGACGTTCCGCGTGTACGGCCCGTCCGGGCTGATGCAGTACGGGACCGGGATCGCGACCGTTCTGGATGCGACCCAGACGGGCCTGTACGCCTTCCAGATCAGTATTGACCCCGGCAACGGCTACGAGGTGGGCACCTCCTACAAGGTGTTCATCAAGGCCCTCGTGCTCGGGACTCCAGTGGCGTACGAGCAGAGCTTCATCGTGACCTGATCAGGTGAGCGGGGGATCGACCGATGGCACTCCGGACATCGCAGGTCACGGTCGAAGTCCTCCGTACGTCCGCCGCCCAGGTCGCGTTCAACCTCTCGGCGTCGAACCTGATCACGTTCGGGTATGTCGGGTCCGAGAGCCGCGACACGACGATCGGCGCCGCGTCCGCGATCCACTTCGTCTACTCGGGCTCCGCGCCCAAGGACGCCTTCCAGTCCGCCTCCAGTCAGATCAGCTTCGCCTGCTCGGGCTCCGCGCCCAAGGACGCCTTCCCCTCGGCGTCATCATTCTTCCAGCTCGGATACTCGGCCGCCGAGTTCCGTGGCGCCTCGGTGTCGGCCAACTCGACGATTACGTGGTTCGGCAGCACATCTTCCGTCCGCGACATCTACCCATCCGCCACCTCGACGATCACGGTCGGCCCGGCGGCCGGCGGCTCGAAGGTCGGCGTGGCGACCGCATCCAGTGTGGTGACGCTCGGGTCGGCGTCCTCCGAGGGTCGCGACGTCTTCCCGTCCGCCGCCTCGTCGTTCTCTCTGGCGTGCCCGTCGCTCGGGCCGGCCGACCATTACGGTTCGGCGGTCTCGGCCCTGGCATTCTCCGCGACATCCTCGGAGTTCGTGGGCGCGTTCGCGGCGGCGGCTACCACGATCACGTTCGGCGCGACGGCCGGCCAGGTCCGTGACATCTTCACGGCGGCGACGAGCACGTTCGCCCTCGCCGTTTCGGCCTCCGAGCAGCGAGACGTGACCGGGCTCGCGGCCTCGCAGATCGCCCTCGCCGACTCGGGCTCCGAGACGAGAGACGCGGCGGCAACCGCCGTCACGACGGTCGGCTTCTCCTATCAAGGATCGGGCGACGGCAAGAATCGCGGGTTCGCCTCGGAGCTGATTACGTTCAGCTCGACAGCGACCGCCGTGCGGGATATGCCCAGGAGCGCCGCCAATCACCTGATCCTTTCGTCCAGCACGCCGGGAGCAAGGGACCTGCCGATCGGGGCTGCCTCGGCTTTTGTGCTGGGCTCCGCGTCGTCCCAGGTCCGCGACCTCTTCCCGGACGCAGTCAGCACGATCACCCTCTCGCCGTCCGGCGTCAGCCACCGGGACGCCTTCTCGTCGGCCGAGTCAGTGGTCTCGCTCTCGGGCGGCCAGGCGACCGGGGTCCGCGATGTTTTCCCGTCCGCCGCCAGCTCAATTGCGTTCGCCGACTCCAGTGTCGGCATGCGGTTCGTCAACGCGACCGCCCTGACAGAGCTGACGATGGGCGTCTCGATCGAGGGCATCCGCATCCTGAACGCCTTCGCCTCGAACAACATCGCCCTCCACACCGGGGAGCTGGAGTACAACACCGGCCAGATCGCGGCGTTCCCGCTCGGGGCCTGGCTCCCAATGTCCCGCCTCTACGTGAGCGCAGCCGGAGGCAATCCCATGGCCTCGCACGACATCGACTACCTCGGCCAGTACCAGCAGGGGCAGATCGTCAACCTGACGATCCGGACGATCGGCTACCAGGGCCGGATCGTGACGCCCGACGCACCGCCGACCGCGAAGGTCTACGGCGACTCCGGCGCTCCGGCGATCCTGACGCTCTCGATTCCGGCGATCGACCTGGCGAACTCGATCTTTTCGCTCCCGCTCTTTCTCGATCTCCGGCTGCCGTTGGGTAGATACAGGGTGGCGTACCGCTACACGAGCGGGGGACAGCCGTGGGCCCGCGTCGATTACTTCGAGGTGGTGGCCGGCGGCGACCCGAACGGTGCGGTGATCTCGGTGTTCAGCTACGACCGGCCGGAGTCGAACTATGTGCTGGCCCAGCTCGGGGCCGGCAAGCTCGTCCAGGGGCGTAGCCCTCGAATCTGAACCTGGCCCATAACTAGGGCCCATTCAGGAGCGACCCAACATGACTGGCAACGGCTTCGCCTTCTGCGATCACGCAGATGCGCTCGTCGAGCGCGCCGATGGCAGCTACGACGTCCCCGGCATCCAGCTGGACCTGAGCGGTCTGACGGGCGGCATCCAGGCCGGCGGCTACTTCGTCGTCGAGTGCTTCGACAAGGACGGGAACCTCAAGTGGGAGGACACCGCCGAGAACGGCGTGACCAACAACGCCCTCAACGACATCCTCAACGTCTACCTGCGCGGGACGGCCCAGACCGCCAACTGGTATCTCGGCCTCGTGGACAACGCGAACTATACCGGGTTCGCTGCGGCCGACACGATGACCAGCCACACCGGCTGGGTCGAGAACATCCAGTATTCCGGGACCAACCGGCCCCAGTGGACGGCGGCGGCTGCGGCCAACCAGGGCGTGACCAACACGACCACGGTCAACTTCGCCATGACGCCGACGAGCGGGGCGACGATCCGGGGGATCTTCCTCACCTCGGACAACACCCTCAATGGGACGGCCGGCAACCTCTTCGCGACGGCCGCGTTCAGCGGCGGCACGCAGACCGTGAACAACGGCGACACCCTGAAGGTCACGTACACGGTGTCGGCCACCTCGTCCTGATGCATGGGGCCGGGATTCGCGGGGCGGGAGTCGGCTTCGGCCGACTCTCGCCCCGTTCCGCAAGCGGAGGTTCGCCATGGGCGTCGTCTACGTGGACAGCTTCGACTTCTACGCGACGGGCAGCATCTCGCTCAAGTGGCCGCACTCGTACCTCACGCAGTACGCGATCTCCTCGGCGGCGGCCCGCACCGGGGGAGGCGGCCTCTCGTTCACGACGAATGCCAGCAGCCTCTATGGATACATCGCGTCCCCGGTGATCGCGAACACGACAACGATGATTGTTGGGTTTGCGCTCAAGATCGAGGCCATGCCGACGGGCGGCACCGGGGGCAGCAACGCGATCAACAATATCATCGTCTTCCTTGGAGATAATAGCGGCTCTGGATACCACGACGCGGACGCTGCTCTCACCATCGATGGCGGCGGCTATCTCCGGATGAGGAACGCATCCGGCGCGATCAGCGACAACTGGACGGGCCCGAGCCCCCTCGTCGCCGGCCAGTGGTACTACGTCGAGATGAAGGTGGTCTGGGGGACAGTCACATCGGGCACCGGGTCGATCGAGATTCGCGTCGATTACCTGGATGGCAACGGCTCCCAGGTGGTCAACCATTCCGTGGGAACCACAGTCACGGCGGCTTCCGGGGCGTCGGCGTACGCCAGCGTCGCGATCGGCTCGCCATTCGGCAGCGCCAGCACATTCCCCGCGAACACGACCATCTTCTGCATCGACGACCTGTACGTCATCGATGCGACGACCGGCGTGAACACGGTCTACCTCGGGGCCTGCTCGGTCAACTGCATCGAGCCGGCCGGGGCCGGCTCTTCGACGCAGTTCACTCCCAATCAGGGCGGCGTGGCGAACTACGCTGAGGTGAGCGAGGCGACGTTCGACGGCGACACGACGTACGTCTCGACCTCGGGCGTCGGCAACCGAGACTCCTACGCGCTCGGGAAGATGCCCGACACCCCGAAGCAGATATTCGCGGTCCACGTTTCCAGCTTCGACCGGGTCGATGCGGGGGAGACGACGCGGACGATGAACAACAGCCTCCGGATCGGCGGCGTCTACTACGACGGAAGCCCATCCGGCAACCTCAACGCCACGTACGCCCCGGTCCGTAGCGTGTGGGAGAACAACCCCGCCACTAGCTCGTACTTCTCCCGGAGCGACGTGGAGGGGATGGAGGCCGGCGTTAAGCTGGTGAGCTGATGAGCCTTCGCGTCACCCAGATCGTTGTGGAAGTCGTCCGTACCACGGCGAAGGACAACGGCATCCCGGTCGTCGCCTCGACGACGCTCGCCTTCGCGGGGACAGTCGGGGCGACGAACCCGGTCAAGCACATCTCGGCCGCATCCTCCATCGCCTTCGCGGCCATTCCGCTCAACGGCGGCGACTTCGAGGTGCAGGCAACCACGTCGCTGGTTGTCTCGCCCAACAGCTTCGTGGCCAACTCGTCCAAGTACGCCCAGGCCACAACGAAGCTCGGCTTCTCGGTCTCGGGCTATCGCGGCAACACGTATACGGTCATCGCCTCGACGGCCTTCGTCCTCGGTGCGAAGCCGGCCAGCACGGTGGCGGCGGTCGGCAAGGGGCCAGCCACCTATCTGCTCCTGGCGTCCACCGGGATCACGCTCGGAGCATCAGCATCCCCGGGGGCGATCCGGAACTACGTCGTCACGGCCTCGACCAGCCTGAACCTGGCCTCCCTTGCGGACACGATCGCGAACCGGATGCTCTCGGCCTCAGCCGCATCCGGCATCATCCTCGGATCGTCGGCCTCCGAGAGCCGCGACACCTCATCGGCTGCCGCCACGACGATCACCTTCGGCCCCTCGGTGTGGTCTGGCCGCGACATCTCGGTCTCGGCGGCGACCGCCCTGAATCTGGCGACCGCCCAGGGGTCGAACACCTTCCTCTACGGCGCGGCGTCGAGCGGCTTCGTCTACACCGTCTCGGCGGTCTCGATCGTCTCGGCGACCGAGGTGTCCTCGGGCTTCTCGATCGCGACCAGGGCCGACGCCTCCATCTCGCTGCCGGCCGGCGGCGGCGTCCCGGGCGGGGCCCAGTCGGGGTTGAGTACGGTCCTCGTTCCTGGAGTCTCGGGCGAGTTCCCATTCTCGTTCGCGGAGACGCCCGGCGGCCTGATCCTCGTCGCCAACGGGATCGACCCGATGCAGCGTTGGGACGGCCTGGCCGGCAGCGCCGACACGGCCGGGGTCCAGCCCCCGGCAACGGCGATCGAGTTCGGTGGCGTGGGCCTCGGCATGATCACCGGCCCCCGCGTGGCGTACGTCCGGTTCATCGACATCTACGGCAACGTCTCGAACCTCAGCCCCGTCTCGAACATGGTGGACTTTGGCAGCGACGGGATCATCACCGCGATCAGCCAGGGCGGTCAGATCACCTCGCCGCGACATGGACTCTCGGCCGGCGACTCCGTGATCATCGAGGGCGTGCGGGGGCTGCCGATCAACGGCATCTGGCCGATTACGGTCATCGACGCCGACAACTTCTCGATACCATACTCGACCGGCAGCCTCCGGTGGCTCGGCGGTGGCCGGTGGGTCATGGGGATCAGCACGGTCCTGTACGGCTCGGTGCCGACGCCGACCGAGCCCAAGGTGGCCCGTCGCCAGATCCTCCGCAACCTGGACGGCAACGCCGAGACGCTCTACGTGGACATCGACACCACGGATCTGACCTCGCCGGCCTTCACCTCGACCAAGACCGATCCGGAGCTTGCAGCCGGCCAAGCCCTCCCGCTCTTCACCTCGACCGAGACGCCCTACGCCAACCGTTACGGAGTCCCGCCGGCCCACAAGGCGGTGATCGCGGCCCACCTCGGCCGGATCTTCGCGGCCGGCGACGTGGCGTACACGAAGGGGAACTGCTACCCGCTCCTCGGCACCAACTCGATCCAGGGGGTCGGCACGAACTGGGTGCCGACGATGGCCGGACGGATGATCTACATGGCGGGGGCGACCAGCTCCTACGAGATCGCCTCGGTCGATCCGGTCAGCCAGATCATCACCACGATCGAGACGGTGACGGATGCCACCGGGCCGTTCACGAGCTACTCGATCCGGCCAGCCCCGGGCGAGCGGAAGTTCGTCTACTACAGCGAGCCGGCCTTGCCCGAAGCGTGGCCGCCGTGGAACGCGATCTCGCTGCCGGAGGACTCGGACGAGATCACCGGCCTGATGATCAAGGGGAGCTTCCTGTACGTCCTGGAGAAGCGGCACCTCTACAAGTTCACCTTCCAGTCGGAACCGGCCCGCGACGGCTTCGTGTTCCTCACGACCCGCCGGGGGTGCGTCAACAACCGATGCCACGTCCAGGTGGAGGACACGGCCTATCTCCTCGACGAGATCGGCCTGTACGCCTTCGACGGCCAGGACGCCGAGCCGATCAGTACGCCGATCCAGACCATCTTCCAGCAGTCGAGCCTCGGCGGACTGCAAGTCAACTGGCAGGCGGACCAGCGGCTCTGGCATGCGGCCCACGACCCGGTGAAGGACACGATCCGGTGGTTCGTCGCGATGACTGGGAGTGAGTTCCCCCGGCACGCCATCGCCTACGACTATCGCCGCAAGCGGTTCTGGATCGAGGAGTACCCGTTCGTCGTCACCAGCAGCACAGTCGGTACGATCGGCTTCCGTCGCTCGATCGCGGGGTCGGAGGCTCGCCGGGTCCTCTGCCTCGGCGAAGGGGCGCTCGACGTGGTCCCGGACGGGAATGGCCTTCGCGGCTACGTGACCTCAGCCGGCCCGCTGACCCTGAACGACTCGTCGGCACCGTTCCCGGCCAACCTCGCCGGTGCCCCGGTCTCGATCGCCGAGGGGCGAGGGTTCGGTCAGCAGCGGAAGATCGTGTCGAACACCTCGACACAGCTCAAGCTCGATCGCCCATGGCTGACGACCCCGGACGCGAGCAGCGTCTACCAGATCGGCGGGATCAACTGGACGTGGCAGTCGGGGTGGTTCCGGTTCGCGGACGAACAGGAAGACAACAGCCGCGACGTGGAGCTGGTTTTCCAGCCGCTCCGCAACCAGTCCTCGGTCAGCATGCGGATGTACTTCGACCACCACACCGAGCCGAAGAAGTGGGCCCGGACCATCGATCAGGACGGCGTGGCGGTCACCGACGGCCAGCCCGAGGTAGTGGTCGATATGACGACCCGGTCCGGGTATGCGGCCCATCGGCTCACCGGCCACCGCGACCCGACCGCCCCAGGCGAGCGGTTCGTCTCCGTGGAGATCGCTGGCGTTCAGGCCCGCGACCCGCAGCGTGTTTACAGCGTCACCGTCAACGGCGTGAGGCAACCATGATGGACCCGCTCATCGGAATCAACGCCCCGGTCCGACTCCTGCGCGAGCAATGGCAGACGCCGACCGCGCTCGCCCAGGAGCTTTACGCGATGTTCACCGCGCGCGGGCCGAAGGAGATCAACGACACGCTCACGATCCGCGTCCCGGCCGGCCAGCCCGCTTTGCGGATCATCCAGGAGGGCGGCGACACGATCGTCAACGAGGGGCCGACGCACAACTTCGGCGTCACGAAGAACTCGACCTCGACCGCGACGGCGGTCCCCGGCACGAGGCCGAGGCCGAGGCCGCAGGACGACGGGGCCCGGCGGACGCCCGGCTTCGCCGACGACAGCGAGGGGAGGCGGCCGTCGCCATCGGGATACGGCGGGCCCCGCGAGCGGTCCGCCCCCTCGGAGTACGCGACCGCCCCATCCGTCTCGTTCGACGCGCCGACGCGATTCACGGCCCCGGCCGTCTTCGACCGGGCGTTCTTCGCCCGACCGCCGATGATCCTCGACGCCCGCAAGCGTGTGCCCGTCTCGCTCGACCAATATGTGCGGGACGCCCTGGCCCGGACGGAGGCGACGTTTGGCGGCGGCGACAGTACGCCAGCCGTCTTCGGCGACGTGCAGGACAACGGGCTCGACAACGGGAACGTGGGTCAGCCCTGGGTGGTTGCACTCCGGACGGACCCGCTCACGCCTCCCGACTTCTCAGACCCGAACAACCCGCCGCAGATCGTCCAGGTCTACATCCCTTATATCGCCGAGACGGAGGCGGCCCCGGTCGGCGCCGCAATCGGGCCCATCTTGCAGATCGGCGGCAAGTACATCTATCAGCCGCCAGTCTGGCTGGAGTAAGCCATGAGCGCGATCTTGCTCCCCGGGTGGAACCTCGCGGGCCGACTTCCAAGTCTCTCTGGCATGAGGGCGTCCGGCGGCCGGATCGCGCTGGGAGGGGCGATCCCTTACGAGGCCGGCAGCCTGCTCCGGACGCCGAAGGTTATTCACCTGTCCAACCTCATGCTGGTAGAGGGCGGGTACGCCCAGACAGTCCAGGTGCAGGCGGTCGGCGGCAGCAAGATCATTGTGGTGCAGGTCCCCGCCTGGCAGTCGGGATTCGGGGAGAGATCCAGGATCACCGACATCATGGCCTCGCTCTCGGCGAGAGTGCTGGCTGCGATGCCCGACGCGATCCTGGCGAGATCCCCGTACGCGAGCGGGAGCGTTGCGCCCTCGGAGCCCATCGGGGACGACACGACGCCTGTCCTCGGATGCGACTACCTGCAAATCGCGATCGGCATCCTTTACTCCGTCGGCTCCGGCCATCCGGACGACATGGCCAAGTACCCGGGATACTCCGTGTACGCCTACCCGTTGACCGGGGCTATCCCCGGGGACTCGCCCGGAGTGCAGGACGCCATCACCGCCTGGGGGTCGGTCAGCGATGCGATCGACACCGTGAGCAACAACAGCGGCTCAGCCCTCGTGGACGTCAACGTATTCTCATCCACGATGTCGGCCACCGACGCGAAGGCCAAGGTGAAGGCGACGATCCAGTCCATCCAGTCTCAGTCAACGTTCGCGGAATTCCAGTCCACGAACGACGCTGCAGAGGCTGCGCTCGCCGACCTGACAGGGGCCGGCATGGACGTCAGTGTGGTCAGCGACAGCTCCGAGGCCGACGAGGACGCACTGGCTCAGCTCATCTCGGATCACTATGGAGTCACGATCTAGGCGGATCGTTGGCTAGATAAAGGGTCGGAGGGCTGCCATGAGCGACCTGTACGACCCGAAGACCGACCCGTTATGGGACGACCCTTGGGCTGACGACCAGTGGCCGGACGGTCGCGGCTCGCTTCCCTTGCCGCCCGACCGGCTGCCGGTGAGCGCCTCGTATCCCTCGTGGCATACGGGGGCGAAACAGGGCAGCCCGCCGCCAAAGGCGCCGTCGATCCCAGATCCACCGGCCCCAAAGACCAGCAAGACCACATACACAAGCATGGCACCCAAAGGCGATTCGACTTATGCGGGCGGCAAGTCGAGCGAGCAGGCTGACTTTGCGAAGTACAACGGCACCATAAGCGGCGCAAAGCCGATCTCCGCGTCGTCGGCAGCGGGCGACTCGAAGGCTCCGACGTCGTTCGACAACATGGTCGAGAGTGCGGTCTCGAAGATCAATCAGCAATACGGCACCGTCATCGGAAAGATTGAAGCCGTCAGGCCGCCAGGCAACGTGTAGCAGGAGGGCGCCATGCCAGCTACCCAAGCGACAGCCCCCGGCATCCCCCAGACAAACGGGATAAACCTGCTCCCCCAGCCGGTTAGTATTGCGCTGCCGGCGTTCGACGCCACCCAGATCAGCTACGAGACGAACTACATCCAGACAGTCCTCGCGGCGAGCGAGGCAGCCAAGGCGTCCGCCGCCGAGAACTGCGCCTCATATGCGGCACAGGCCAGCCTCTACGGGAGCCAGGTAGACTTCGCCGCATCGACCTACTCGGCGGCCACTAGCTACAACGCCTCCACGTACGGCTCGGACAGGCAGCTCCAGGGAGCGATGTACTCGGCCGACACGGATGCCCAGTCCAGGGCAGGGGTCGCGCAGATCGATGCGATCGCCCAGGTCCAGGTGGCCGGCATCGATGCGGCGGCCCGGGTTGCGGCGGCCGGAATCGACATCTCGACCCGGATCGCCGAGGCCGAGACGGACGCGAATGCTCGCGTTGCGGCGGCCCAGGTGGAAGCCCAGGCTTCGCTTGGCGCGGCCCAGATCGACTACGACGCCAAGGTCTTCACGGCCTCCGCGAACAAGGACGCCCAGGTCTTCTCGGCCCAGCAAGACTTCGGGGCCAGGACGTACGCCGCCGACCAGTCGCTCGCTGCCGCCACGACCGAGGCGAACGCTAGCCTGGCGGTCGCCCAGACGCACGAGCAGGCCGAGTCAGCCCGGCAGACCGAGCGGATCACGTACGCCGAGGATAAATACGGCGCGCTCTGGCCCGTCGTGCAGCAGTTCCTTCTGGATAACGGCATCGACACGCCGGGGCTCGCGGACGCGACCGGGCATCAGGCCCCGTTCCCGTACGTCTCGCTGGCAGGCGTCTTGACCGAGCGGCAGATCCAGCAGCAGGTCAACTCGGCCCTGGCCCGGAACGACTCGCGGACGCAGGCGGCGATCCTCAACGCTCAGACCGAGCTGGCCGGTCGGGGATTCTCGTCGAACTCGCCGCTCTTGCAGGCGATGACGACCGGCTACCTCGGACAGAACCTCCGTGCCAACTGCGATGCCGAAACGCAGATCCGCGTCCAGGCCGCACAGGCGAACGCCGACCAGATCCTCAAGGCGACCCAGCTCGCCGTGAACGCCACGCAGGCCCAGCAGGGCGTGCTCATTGATAGCGAGAAGAACAAGATCACCCGGCAGGTCGGGCTGATGGGAGCCCTGGCCCAGCTCGTCGGGGGGCTATCTTGATGCGATGACCATTTTGAACATCGCATTCTTGGAGGGGGAGCCATGGCAGACGCACAGCCGCCGGTCCAGCCGCGAACCGACCCGGGCTTCCGGGACATGCGACCGGCCGCCCAGATCATCCAGAACCCGATCGAGGGACACGACTACTCGTATCACCCGCAGGCTACCGAGATCCAGGCGGGCCTCACCATGAAGCGGATGAACGCCGGCATGCCCGCCGCCGGCATCCGGATCGGCATGCCGGGCCAGCAGGCACCGGCCAGGCCGCCGGCCGCGAGCGTCGGAGTGGCGAACGCCTATGCCCCGAAGTCCGGGCTGCCCGACCCGAGCCGCGAGTACACTCCGGAGGAGGCGAACCAGCTCACGGTGCCGAAGGGATGGGGCTCGGGCGAGATCACCATCGGCGGCCAGACCACGCACCTGTTCTCGTCGCCGGAGCAGATCGCGGCGGCCAGGGCCAAGCAGCAGGTCGTCGCCTCGCAGGCGGCCCACGACCGCGAGGCCCGCTCGCGCGCCCAGATGATCCAGGGCATCGACTCGAATATGCACGCCCTGATGAATGAGTATTACGGAGGCCGGGCGAGTCTTGATGAGGTGGCGAACGCCACCGCGGCACTCAGCCAGTTCGCCGGCGCGCACCTCGCGAACGACGCGGCCCACGCCGAGGCCGGCGCCGTGCGCGGCCAGCACTTCGACCCGCGCCAGAACCCGGAGTACATGGCGGCGTCGATCAATCAGATGAACGCCCAGGCCGAGAACGACCGGGCCGAGGCACTGAACAAGGACCCGATGAAGAAGATCGACCTGCTCCGCGCGATCACCGGAGACCCTCACCTCCGAAGCGTCGCGCTGGCGATGCAGGGCGTGGACCCGGCGACGATCAACGCGCTGCCGCCCACGCCGGGGCCCGGCGGCATCCACGCGGGGAATGTGGCCCAGGCCCTCGCCACGACCCATAGAGGGCTGGGCGACATCCTCAACGACGCCGACCTTTCGTTCGACGACAAGCTGGCCAGGGCGTCCCAGTCCCCCGACTTCGCCGACCGGCACAGCGCCCACCGGCAGGCGTTCGACGCCTGGCTCCGGCAGCAGTACGGAAACCGGCCCAGCGACTGGCAGCGGATGTGGTACTCGCCTCCCCAGCCGAGCGGGTATCCGGTCCATGATTTCCTCGCCACTCTGGGGGCTAGGCTAATAAACGCCCCGGCGAGGTTGATCGGCGTCGGGAACCCGGGCGGGATCGGGGCCAACCCGTTCAGCGCGCAGTCCGACTACAACGCGGCCCAGCAGAGGATCGGCATCCTCAACAGGTACGGCATCAGCCCCTACTGACCCAGGAGATCGCCCCCATGTTCCCACCGAAGAAACCGTCCCCCGGCATCGGTCCGGGCGGCCCGCAACAGGGGCCGCCCCAAGGGGGTGCGCCGGCCGGGCCTCCGCAGGGACCGCCCCACGGACTGCCGCCGTTCCTGGCCCACCCGTCCCAGCCAAGGCCAGGGCAGGGCATGGACCCGGCGCACGCCATGACGCACGGCCTCGGCCCCGACATCATGGGCCAGCTCTCGCCCCCGTCGCCGCCGGGCCACCTCGCCCCGATGGGCGGCAACGGCCTCCCGATCGGCGGTTCGATGCCGCCGCCGGGACCGGACGGCGACAACGACATGGGAGGTTCCGATCTGCTCCAGGCCCTGGCCGGCGCGATCGGCGGCGGGAGTGGCGACCCGTACGACGAGGGCCGGTTCCCCCCGAGCCTCAACGTCGGCCCCGGCGACCCGAACATGGGGCTGGAGCAGATGCTCCAGGCGCTCGCCCTCGCACAGATGGGCGTGGGGGGATCTCCTGGCGCGGGAAGCTCGGGCGCCCCCTTCGACAACTCCCCAAGTATGGGGGGCATGGCGGGGCTCTTCTGAGCCCGGTCGCTTTTCCTCCTCACCAGAAAGGCAGAGACCGATGGCCCTATCACGCCAGACCAAGAACGCGCTCGCCCTCGCCCTGTCGTCGGTCGATGTGGCGAACGAGCTGGCGGCCGAACTCAATGCGACCGGCACGCACTAGACGACTCCGTCCAACGTGGTGGTCCCGTTCACCGCGAACGCGCCCGCGACGTAGGAGTGCCGCTAGCAGCGGAGCAAAATCCAACGCTCTGCCGTCCAGTTTCCTGGACGAGGGGCCGTCTCGCCCGGTCGCGAGACAGGCCCCGTCGTGTCTCAGTTAACGTCCGTTAAATGAGAACGGTAAGCCGGGGGACGTTCAGAGCGAGGAGGCGGACGATTGACCGTCCCGATTCGGACCCGAAGCGGGACGGTCAGCCTTAGAAACCCTAAGCAGCAGCTGCGACGGTGCTCTCTACCCAAGGGCCAACACCCCGCAAGTCCGCTCACCGGGCTTGCAGGCGTGTTCTATTCGATACCGTCCTAGGGTGCGATGTAGATGACGCCCTCGCCACCGGAGAAGACGTGCATCTGATTGAACCCCGAGGTGCCCTCCAGGATCTTGGCGTGTTCGGTCTCAAAGGTCGGCGCGCCGGTCCGCCACCCCGTGTGTTTGATCCACAAGAGGTTGCCGTTCTCGGTGACCATGTAGATGACGCCTTCGCCGGCGGAGAAGACGTGCTTCTGGTTGAACCCCGAGGTGCCCACGACAGTGTCGGCCCCGCCCTTCTCCCACTGGTCGTGGCCCGTAGCGCCGGTCCTCCAGCCAAGGTGCCTCGCCCACATCAGCTTTCCGTCGCTGGTGACCATGTAGATCACGCCCTGGCCGCCGGAGAAAACATGCGTGTACACGCCACTCTCTGGCTTAAAATTCGGGATCAGAACCTTGGCGTGTTCGGGCTCAAAGGTCGGCGCGCCGGCCTGCCACCCCGTGTGTTTGATCCACAAGAGCTGGTCGTTCTCGGTGACCAGGTAAATGACGCCTTCGCCGGCGGAGAAGACGTACTTCTGACTGAACCCCGAGGTGCCCACGACCTTGGCGTGTTCGGGCTCAAAGGTCGGCGCGCCGGTCCGCCACCCCGCGTGGCGAAGCCACAAGAGTTTGCCGCCAGGGGTGACCATGTAGATCACGCCGTCGCCGCCGGAGAAAACTTGCGACTGGTCGAACCCCGAGGTACCCTCCAGGATCTTGGCGTGTTCGGGCTCAAAGGTCGGCGCGCCGGCCTG
>DAIDKV010000106.1 GCA_027449865.1 Planctomycetales bacterium | reverse complement strand
GGGGGTTAGGGGGTGGTTCGCGCTCGGACCAGAGGAGCGATGGCACCCGACGACTCACTTATGAAGATCCCCCGATCTTGGACGCAGGGACTGCCCTAAAGTCCAATTGCTTGCGTGGGTGCGAATAATCCGGGCTAGAGCAGGAGGGCCTCTCGAATCTGGCGCAGGATGACCTGCTCCAGGGCCGTGTCTCGCCCCTTGGGGATGAATCCCAACGGCGTCTCTACCGTACCAACGATCTGCCGGGTCCGGTTCACCGGGAAATCATTGTAATAGGCGGCTCGGCCTGCCGGCTGGCTGGCCGGTTTCGCCAGATCCTCCAGCTCCTTGAAAACCTCCACCTTCACCAGATAACCTCCCGTCGGTCCTGGCTCGACGTGGACAACGGCGAAGCGGCGGATGGTTTGGAGGGTGGCTTCGAGCCGGTCGCGGAACGTGGCGGCATCGCCGGTCCAGGGTTCGATCAGCGTGCCGGTCATCTCGCTTTCGGTCCGGATCGTCCCCGCCAATCGGTTCTCCGAGGCGATCGGGAAGTGCCGGTTGACCTGGGCCACGGCCCGATTCCAGACGAGATCGAAGTCCTCGGAGGGGACCGGCATCGGGTTGGGAACGGGCGGGGGCGGCGTGAAAAGCTGGGTCAGGTCGGGAACCTTCCACTGCGGGAGTTCCCACTCGGGAAGTTTCCAGGTGGAGGGGCCCGAGGCACATCCCGAGGCGCCGACCGCCACGAGAAACACCAGGGCCGCCCGAGCCACGATCTTACCGCTTTCCATGGTCAACGGCCTCGCAACGGTCCGTTCGTTCCCCCGCGCTGATGGCGATGCCATCGGGGATCGATCTTTCCCCGACCCTCAGCCCTGGAGCGCCGGCGACGTCGGGGGGGAGGGCCGTCGCGATCTGGCCCGGGACAGGACCCGCCCCATTCCTTCGTCTCGCCTCGATGGCGATCGCGCCGCCGGACAGGCCACGAGATGATGATTCCCGTCAACACGGATCGACCGATCGCGGTGGTATCCTGCGACTTTTCGACGGATTCGACAAGATCGATTCCCGATCCGGGCACGGCGATGCGGCCATGACCTAGGCTTTCCTTGAGGGACAAATCCGCTCGACACGACCCGGGCCGCCGGGCACGTCGGCGTGGAGCCTCCTCCTCACCCGGAGATCCCCGGTAGCGCCGCCCCGGCTCTCGGGCATCTTTGGCGTTCGTGATGACCTCGGCCGGATCCCCTTGATCTGGCCCCTCCATTTGGTGGCGACTGTCCAGGGCCCGAGACGAGACAGGGGGCCTCGCCAGGCTCTGGAATCGATTTCCGCGTCCGATGGGCCTCGGGGTCCGGGTCGCGGAAGCAAGGGTCGGAGAAGGGGACCGGCCCACAAAAAAATCGGCTCCTCTCGTTCCTCTGAAAGGAGCCGGTAGGGCGGCTTGATGGGGTCGAGGTGAGCGGTCGGTCTGGGGACCGAGCGAATCCGGGACAAAGAATCGAGGAGTCGCGAGCCATGCCAGAGAACAGCAAAATGACCAAAACCTGGCGGACCGATCCGGTGGAGATGGGGGCGATGGACCGGCCCAGGGCCACCTTGCGACGCGATCGCGCGAGACGATTGAAAAAGCGATCCGTCTCGCGGTCAACCCTCCTGCGGCTGGGTGCTTCGGTCGCTCGGGCCGGAGGCGTTACCTGGTCGCGTTCGTACCGTGGGCGGCCAGAACGATTCGAGCAGGCTCTTCAGACCCTGGCGATGGAGCTGGCCTCGACAACGGATCCCCAGGCCATCGAGTCCGCATTACTCCGGTTTGCCCGGGGGATCGCGCCTTCGTCTCGGGTGGAAATCCACCGCGAGCCCGCCGAACAGCCAGCCGAGGTCAACGACAATCTGGTGGTCTTCCCCGTTCGCTGCGGTGACTCGGACCACGGCGAGCTCCGGATCAACCTGGATCGCGAGTCCGACGGCCGAGGCGTTCGACGGCAGCTCTCGGTCGGCTGCACGCTGGCCGGCACCGCGCTGGAGGGAGCCCGGCTTCACAGTGGCCGGGTTTCCATCGAGTCTCGTGAGATCGAGCCCGAATTCGACGATCTGACCGAACGTCCGGCGCATCCCGGCGCCGAGATCGTCCACGACGCCACCTTCCTGAACGCGGTCTTGCCGTTTGCCCTGGGCCAGTCGCGGCGTCACGCGGAGCCGCTGGCTCTCCTCTGCTTGAAGCTCGACCGCCTGGGGGCGATCCGCGATATTCTCGGGACTTCCATGGCCGATCGATTGGTGCACGATCTCGCTCGGATCGTCGGCTCGATCGTGCGATCCAGTGACATCGTGGCCCGACTGGAGGACGACCGGATCGTGGCGCTCCTGGTTCGCTCTCGGACCGAGGGGGCCCGGAAGGTGGCAAGGGGGATCGTTCGGGCGGTGCGCGAGTCTGGGTTGGGTTCGCCCCATCTCCCAGGTGTGAGCGTCTCGATCGGTCTCGCTGGGTTCCCCGATCTCGCCAGCGACGCCGCGGCCCTGCTCGATATCGCCGACGAGGCGATGACCACCGCTCGCGCGGAGGGGGGCGATCGGATCGTCGAGGCTTGCCCAAGGTCCGACGAACCGGCCGCCTGCGATGGAGAGCCCGCGGCCTGCCTCGGCTGATCGCTATCGGGATGGAAGTGATCTCGTTTCGATCACCGGGATGACATCCAGCGCGGGCACCGGCTCGGGCGTCCCGATGTTCGGCAGGCCGAGCGACTCGGGCGCCTCACCTGCCTCGATACGCTCGACGGCCTCGGCGAAAACACGCTTCTTCTCCTGGCGGTACGACGGATCGTACCGCAGCGGCCAGGTCCTGTCGTAGAACATGATCCCCCAGAGACAGATGCGTCGCCAGACGGCCGATCCGATCTGGAACCGGTCGGCGCACCGGGCCGGGTCGATCGTCGGGGCAGGGGCCTCGGCCGGCCATCCGAAGGCGCGCCGCGCGTGAAGCGCCCGAAGGATCGCCTGGGCGATCGCCATTTGACCGCGAAACGAGGGGTGCATTCCATCGTGGAAGAGACCCTCGTCCAGCAGGCCCCGACGTCCAATGCCGTGAAAATACGCCTGGCCGTCGAGATAGAGAGAGCTTCGGTGGCGGCTGGCGACTTCTCGGTAGACTTCCTGAAAGTCGGTCGGACACCGCATCGGGTAGCCGTCACCGTCGCGAGCGGCGACGGCATGGCGATAGGCCCCCTCGAAATCCCCTGCGCGATCCAGAAGCTGCGAAAGTCGGTAATGGGCCTCGGCGAATCCGGGCTGCCGGTCGAGCAGGGCAAGATAGGCCGCCCGGGCGGCCTCGGGATCCTGGACCTCAAGCCGCCGGGCGGCGAGAAAATCCCGCTCAAACGCGAGGCGCTCCGAGCGGGGTGTCTCCGCTGACAGGTACGACCGATTCGGTTCGAAGCCCGAGTCGTTCGCCGGGGGCGAGATCAGCATCGGCAGGGCGCCGATCTTCTCGGAGTAGGAGACGATCGTTTCGAGCCTGCGGCGGAAGTCGTCGACCAGCGCCCGGCGCTCGTCGGCGGTGAAGGCGGGAACGTCGACCAGGGCGCGATGGCCCCCAGGCGGCGGCGGAATGGCGATCCGGCACCGATCAGTCGTCCGTCGGATCAGTCCGCAAAGCGGCGAGGCAGCTTCCAGCCGGGAGACGAGAGTTTCCAGAGGCGTCGGGTCGTCGGCGTCGAGATAATACCGAGGCTCGCGCGCGGGTTGAAATCGAGACGAAAACTCGTTGTGGCCGCTGTAGACGATCATCAGATCGGGGCGTCGGGCGAGGAAATCGGCGAGCCGCCTGTGCTGCGACGCCAGCGAATCGCCCGAGGTCGCCAGAACCTGAAGCCCGACCGGCCGACCGGGGAAAACCTCGCGAAGCTGCCAGGCGACGATCTCGCCGATCGAAACCCAGAAGTTATAGGGAACACCCTCCGCGCTGGAGCCTCCCAGAACGGCAATCTCGATCGTGCGATCGCCGGGTGGATCGGGGAAATCCGTGCGCAGAGAAATGTCGGCGTCGGCCGCCTGACCTGGCATCTCGTACGCCTGCTGAAACGGGTCGGGCGGCCTTGCGATGGGGTCGCCCGGCGAGTGGGCCACCCGGATCGCCGCCACGGTCTCGGCCATCGCGATCGAAACGACCAGGGCGCCGCAAAACAGCAGCCCGCGAGCGATCGTCCATCGCGAGGGTCGCCCCCTCGGAGTCCGCGCCAGCAGGATGGCCAGCCCCACGACGCCAGGGATGGAGACGGCCGCCGCGAGAATGTAAGCGATCTCCAGCCCGATCAGAAAGGCCACGGCCGCCCGCCAGTACGCCACCCCCGAGACGACCGACTCGATCCAGACGATGGCAACAATCGCCAGCAAAACGATCGGCGCCAGAACGGCCGTCCATCGGAGCAGCCGACCGGGCGTGAGCCGGCTCTCCTGGCCTGGTGCGCTCTTCATATCAAAAACCCTCCTCGCTCGCCGGTGAGCTTACCCGATCCTATCGTAGTACCGGCCCGGAATCACCCGGGAAGGCTGCCCGGTCGCAAGGTCCGGTTGGATCTCCAGGACAAAATCACCCGTCGCATCCATCGAAGATGGTGGATTTCGATACCTGAGATGAAATCATCGAGAGGAGGCTTGCGAGTTCAAGTGGAAAGCGTTAAGTTGCCGATTAAGGAAGAATCGTTGTACAATGGTTCGGCTTATATATGACACGCGTCCGACCTCTTTGTGAGGTCAATTTCATTCGATTCCCGGGGCCTCCACGACCCTGGCACCCCGATTCTGACCCGGACCGAGAGAAACGTTTCGGACCTCCCCCCGAACTAACTGCTCGCGTTCTCCGAAGCGAGGCTGTCCCGGCCCCGCCACAGTGGCGGTTGGCCGTTTTCCGTCTCCCAGTGCCGAAGAGCCAGGAGGTGGCATGAAGTGGATCGTTCGGTGGTTGCTGTTGCTTGGGATTGTCGCCGGCCCGCTGGGCGCCGGGGGCTGTAGCGATCCCGAAGTGGGATCGATGCCGCCGATCAAGGGGTCTCCCAAAAAAGACGCCATTCAGGTACCCCACGCCGTGAAGAACGCCAGGAGTCCCAGGGGCCGATAGCGACTCGGTTCGTCCACGCCGGCCCACCAGATCGCAACAGGCAATCCAGGAGGCCAGCGAGTCCACAGGATCCTGCACTCGCGAGATCACCTGTCCACCCGGAGGGCCCGGAACCGGTTCTTGATCCCATCCGCCCGGCCCAGTCCGGTCTCCACGTCGAGATCGATCCGTCATACGAGGAAAACCATGTTGGAACCAAGACCCAGGACCGCCACTCCGGCCCCGAATGCCGGCTTCACACTCATCGAGCTTCTGGTCGTCATTGCGATCATCGCCGTTCTGATCGCGCTCTTACTCCCGGCCGTTCAGGCCGCGCGCGAGGCCGCTCGCCGTGCCCAGTGCATCAATAATCACAAGCAAATCGGCCTGGCCTGCATGAATTACGAGAGCTCCAACGGCTGCCTTCCGCCAGGCGCCTCGGAGATCATGATCTACGACACTTCCGGTGTCCCGAACGGGCTCAGCTCCAGCCACAGTTACCTCGTCGCGATCCTTCCGTACCTGGAAGGGACCGCCATCTGGAACTCCATCAATACTTCGCTTCACATCAATACATTCTTTAACTCCACGATCCAGAACGTCGGCAATTCCTGGATGTGGTGCCCCAGCGATCCACTGGTATCTCAGTCGCTTGACACCTACGGTCCGGGCGATTTCAGCGGGTGGTGCCCTGGCCAGCATGTATTTATGCGATTTTCATCCTATCCCGGTTGTGCCGGGCTCTGGCAGGCCGTGCCGTACTCGGCGAATCTCAACAGCACGGGGTCGGCAGCGTCGTTGCTTCAGACTCAGATCTCCAACCAGTTCGGGATCATCATCCAGTTCCAAAAGGTGACAATTGCGAGCATCACTGATGGAACAAGCAACACGATCATGACCGGCGAGTTCGCTTACGGTAAGATGAATCAGGCCGACCTGATCTGCTGGCACTGGTGGACTTCCGCAAACTATGGCGACACGATGTTCATCGCGCAGTTCGGTATTAACCCCAAAACAAGCGTTATATATTAGTCGGCCGAGCGGCACGGCATCACATGTATCGGATTATCATTGAACGTACCTTCTACGACCCGGAGCCCTCGGGCCCCGTCCTTCGATCCGGCCTCATCTTCCCTCATGCATCA
>DAIDKV010000105.1 GCA_027449865.1 Planctomycetales bacterium | reverse complement strand
CCACCACCCAGACCTTCAACGCCCAGAACCAGGCCACCTCGTCCTCGACCGGCGCCGCGCCCACCTTCGACTCCAACGGCAACACGACCAGCGACGCCGGCCTCACCTTCGTCTACAACGCCTGGAACCAGCTCGTCTCGGCCCGGAACGGCTCGACCACGGTGGCCAGCTACGCCTACGACGCCCTCGGCCGCCGGATCACCGAGACCGACGGCTCCGGCTCGACCGACCACCTCTACTACTCGCCCCAGTGGCAGGTCATCGAGGAACGCCAGGGCGGCACCGCCGCCAGTGACGTCTCGTACCAGTACGTCTGGGGCGCCGGCGGCGTCGACCAGCTCGTCCTCCGCGACGCCTACACCGGCGGCACGATCGTCCCGGCCAGCCGGCTCTACGCCCAGTGGGACGCCAACGGCGACGTCACCGCCCTGGTCAACACCTCGGGGCAGGTCGTCGAGCGTTACCTCTACGACCCGTATGGGTCGGTGACGGTCACCGACGCAAGCTGGAACCCGCTGGCGGGCAACGCCAGCGCCTACGCCTGGCGCTACCTCTTCCAGGGCGGTAGGATCGATACGGCGACGGGCTGGTACAACTTCCGCAACCGCGACCTCATCCCCGCCGAGGGACGATGGGCCGAACGCGACCCGCTGGGCTTCGGCGGCGGGCAGTTGGACCTGTATCAGTTCGTCGGCAGCAGCCCGGCCAGCGGGATCGACCCCTCCGGGCTCTGGAGCTTCTATCGCTGGCTCTACACCAGCGACGGCAACGCCAGCGACCAGATCTACGCCGCCGCCATGGAAGGGGCGGGTCAATCCGCCCTTGGCACGTCGAGGAAGATCGAGGGCGTGGCGAGCACGGCGAAGGCGATCGACCCGACCCCCACCTCCGCCGGCATCGAGGCCGGGATGCAGGTGGTCCAGGCCCGCGACGCCGACGCCGCCAACACCCTCAAGCAGGAGGCCATCGATCAGGGTATCGGCGTGGTCGGCGGGAAGGTCATCGGCAAGCTGGCCGGGAGGGGCCGGAAGGCGACTGACAAGGTCTGTCCGAACGCGGCCCCCCAGGCCCCGAAGAACCCGCTGATCTGCTTCCCGGCGGGGACGCCGGTGCATACCCCGGACGGCGAGAAGGCCATCGAGCGGATCGCCGCGGGCGACCGGGTCTGGTCCTACGACCACTGGCAGTTGCGCTGGGTCGAGCGAAGGGTGGTCGAGATCTACCGACATGAGCACCGGGGGTCGATGGCGACTGTCCGGGTGGGCAGCGAGACCATCCGGGCCACCGGCGGCCATCCGTTCTGGGTGGTCGACGGCGAGGGGCTGGCCGATCGCCGCCTGCCGGAGCGGATCGGCGCCTACGAGGCGGGGGGCCGGCAGCCGGGCCGCTGGGTCCTGGCCGTTGACCTCCGGGCGGGCGACCGGATCCTGCGGCGCGACGGCGAGGTCGCGGCGCTGGACTCCGTGGCCGTCGACGAGGCGGAGGAGACCGTCTATAATTTCCGGGTCCTCGAGCTGCAGAACTACGCCGTCGGCACGTGCGGCATCCTCGTCCACAACACCAATGAGGGCCCGCCTGCTGCACCGGCGGCCCCCCAATCCTTGAGTCCACGGGCGGCTCGACGGAGGGCGATGAGAGAAGCTGGCATACCCACCAGTCAACAGCCGGTTTCCCAAAGAAGCGTCCGAACCCCCCAGGGACAGCCAGCAGGACGACAATATACTTACGAGACTCCGAAGCCCGGGGGAGGCACGCAGACCAACTCCGTTCAGCACTCAATAACAGATCAGGTAGAGGGGCATGGGCCACATTGGGAGGCTGGCCCAGTGAAACCAGGCGGCCAGCAAGATTCACTGGGACGGCCCCGACTTCAGGGTGGGAAGGCAAAGGTCGAAGAATGAGTGAGAATCTCCGATTGATTTCTGCAATTCGTCGAAATCGCCAGAAGCGTAGCCTGGACGATTTTATGTCGGCTTTCACTGGAGCAACTGGATTGATGATTAGAAGTTCCGACATCGTAGATCCGGATTTTTCTGTGCAATACGAGCGTTCGCTCGCTTCCACCATCCGGGAAAAGATGGCCGATGGATCGCTGAGACGCTCGTCCGAATTGGTTTGGAGCGAAGTCCAGTGCCTGATCAGCAGCCACAACATTCATGATGAAACACTCATAATATATTTATGTCACTATGAAGATTTTGCGTTTTATCTTAATAGATGTTTATTTATAGATAATCCATTTAATATATTGAAATTTGACGGTGATACAGTTTATGCGGCGACAAAAAATCTTGATCATGGAATTGGAATAGATGTTTATATTAGAGAATCTACAGGCGAATCTCATTACACAGTTGATCTTTGGTAGATTGGGCGGAATAAGGGGTCAGGAGCCGAATCGACATCTTTGGCCCCGCCGACGGGCCGGTCGCCGGATTCCCCGGCCTCGGCGCCCCCGCATCACCCGGGACGAAGTCGTCCCGCCCGCCGCCCGCGGGGCCAAGCTTTCCCTTCGCCCCGACGCGGGCGCCGCACCGTTGCGGCCGTCCCCGCGGCCACCCGGCCCGATCCGGCCACCTCCGACCGAACGGGTTCGGCCCGGATGGGTCCGAGCGGGGAGTCCTCCGCATGGCGAGCGCCAGGGATTCCTAGCCCGCCAGTTCAGTGGTCGGATCGAGGCCGACCGACGACTCATGATCGAGGAGCCATTGCTTCATCGGTAGGCCGCCGCCATAACCGGTGAGCGTTCCGCCAGCCCCGATCACGCGGTGGCAGGGGAGTACGATCGCGATCGGGTTGCGGCCGTTCGCCGCTCCAACAGCCCGCGACGCCCCCGGCCGCCCGATCCGCCTCGCCTGCTCGGCATAGCTGATCGTCTCGCCGAACGGAATCGAAAGCAGCGACTCCCAGACCGTACGCTGGAAGAGAGTACCTGCCGGACGAAGCGCCAGGTCGAATTCCAGACGGTCGCCGGCAAAATAGGCTTCAAGCTGATCGACCGCCTCACGCACGACAGCCTCGTCGCACCGAGAACCCGCCCCTGTCGGCAAGCGGGCGCTGCCGTCGGTCGCGGGGAGGTTCAACCCCGTGAGGGCCTCGCCGTCGGAGATCAGCACCAACTCTCCGATCGGGCTCCGATACCGGCCGTACCACGACGCGACGATCTGGGACATGGCGTTTCTCCGGGACGGAAGACCGCAGACGCGACCGGACTGCCGTCGTCCTCGCGAGACGACTTTCTCCCTATAATAGCTGGCATTCCGGCCGAGGGCCAGAAACATTTGAACAGATCCCAGCCGGAAATCGGACCAGGAGGAACGATTCTTCATGCGAGGTGGACCGGACGGTAACCGGCGGGTTCGACTGGCTGGAATGGGACTCGCCGGCGCTGCCTTGGTTTTTCTGGCGATGCTGACGCCCGACCTCTACCAACTACTCCCGCGTCCGGTCCGGGAGCAGGCGCGCCTGATCGTTCTGATCGGGAGCGTGGCGATCTACCAGGTTGCCAGCGGCCTGGAGCGGTTCGATCGATCGCGAGGCCGAGACCACGCACGACTGCGGCTGACTCTCGATCGACTCGACGCGGTCGCCGGGGCGGGCCTCGACGGAGGCCTCGCGGCGGCGGCGGGTGCCATCGCGATCGTCTTCCTCGCCGGATACATCCCCCACTATCTCCTCTGGCCCTGGTCGTGCGACACCGACACCTTCGCCGTGCTCGCCCGGGCGTGGGACCAGGGAATTCGTCCCTATCGCGAGATCCGCGGCTACAACTTCCCAGGCGCCATCTACCTGCACTGGACGCTCGGAAAACTGTTCGGCTGGGGACGAACCTGGCCGATCTACGCGGTCGACTCGCTCGGACTGGTCGCGCTCGGGGTGGTCCTGGCCACGTGGAGCCGTCGGCGCCTGGGTGGGATGTTCCCAGGTCTGGCCGCGTACGCGTTCTTCCTCACGTTCGCTCTTAGCCATAATTTCATGACAGTCGCCGAGCGAGACTGGCACACAGCGCTCCTGATGGCGATCGGGCTGATGACGCTCCAGACCTGGCCCGGACGAGCCTCGCGCTGGATCTCGGCGATCCTCGCCGCCGCCGCCCTGACGACCCGGCCCCACGCGGTCGTCTTCCTCCCGGCCATGGCCCTGGCGGTCCGGTATCCGTCCCCCAACCCCCCGCGCGCGACGGCCCGCATCCTGGCCCAGCCACTCGCGAACTGGGCCCTGCTGCTCGCCGGATTCACCGCGATCGGCTTCGCTCCCCTGGTTCTCGATGGAATTGCCGGCGATCTGGTGCGTGGGCTCCGGGTGGTCGCGTACGGCGGTCCCTACAGCAAGACTGACCCATCCATGATGCGAGAAATAATCCTCGAAGAATTATCTGATACCAGGAATGCGGTCGTGATCCTGCTGCTGATCGCGATGCTGCTGACGACTCGCGGCGAGGCCCGAAAACAAGCTTCCATCTGGATGGTGGCGTTCGCTGGAGCGATTTTCTACCGGCCCTTTCACCCAGTTCAACATTTTTATTTGAATTATCCGAACCACCTTTTTCTCTCGATTTCGCTGGCTCAAATCGTCCCGTGGATTCTCGCTGAGTCCCGAATCGCGCCGGCGGTCCGTGTTTTCGTGGCTGCTGGCCTCTTGATCGAGCTGAGCCTTGGCGTGCCGACGTACTTCTCTCCGTCGGGAACGGTCGAGGCGATCGCGGCGATCGCCCGAGGAGAGGAGATACCCAGGCGCATCCCGCCTGGTGCGAGGACCTGGTTCGGCGCAGAGCGGGCTCGTTATTACGAGTGGAAAGACTATCGATCGACGCTGCTCTACCTGCGGCGGTCGACGTCTCCTCGAACTCAGGTCGCCACCATGCTTCGCCAGCCGCCGTATCCGACGATCAACGGGCCGGTTGGCCGGTCCTCGCCGTTCCGGGTCGAGTCGGGGATCCTCTGGATGGTCATGATTACGATGGACCTTGAGCCGGAATTCCTATCCGAGCTGGAGGCGGCCGGTGATTCCGTGGTGGTCTGGTCGCCCGATGAGCCCGGGTTCCCGGGGAGTCTGCGGTTTGATCGACTCTGCCGGTTCATCCGCGATCATTACCGACCCGAGGCAAGGTTCGGACGGATCGAGGTCTGGCGACGATCTCCATGAAGCGCCGGAACGAGGTTTCCGGCGTCAATCCTCGAGTGCGTTTCGTCGCTGATCGCGGGCAGGCTTCCTGATCGAATCGGGAGATTGGCCGCCGAGGTGCTCACTGTCGATCGTGACCTGCATGAAGCCGATGCACATCTCGTCGGTGGTTTCCTCGCCCCAGTTGACGTCCCTTGGCGGCCGGCTGGGGTTGTTCGGATTGGCCGTCGAGTTGTCGAAGTGCGCGACCAGCTCAACCTTCGTGCCACGGGGCAGGGGAACCGGCGTGACGAACTCATAGGGGTTCTGCCAGTTAAAATCCCAGTTATCGACGCGGATCAGAACCTGTCGCGAGCCGTCGGGGCGAACAGCCGTCAAGAGGAAGTCGCGACCGAGCAGATGCATGTGGGGGAAGACGGCGAGTAGGTGCGAATCCTGCTGGATCGTCCGGGATCCCCGCACCTCATGTTTCGCCTCGCCGGCTGGAATGTGGAGTCTGGGCTTGCCGAACAGCCCGGTCCGTGGCGGCATGACGATCGCCGATCGGATCTGCTTGTCCACGGGCCCTCTGGAGAAGTAGAGGCCGATCTCGCAGGCGTCGGATTCGGGCTTGCCGCTCTTATGATAATGGACCTGGAGCAGGACATCGGCTCCGGCTGGTAAAGCGCGGGCCATTCCCTCGGGGGCCTGGAAGACCCGCCGTCCGGGTGCCCATCCCCAGAGCTGGCCCGCGGGCAGGAAGGGGAATCCGCCCGGGAGCCGGCCGTAGCCGCCGCCCGAGCTTGCATAACCCGAGCGAGGATCGGCGGCGTCGAGCTTTCGGGCGTTCCCGGTGGTGTCGTAGGCGGCCAGGATGTGATGGACGACCTTTCGGTTTCCGGGCCGGAAGTCGGCCGCGGCGATCCAGCGTCCCTCGGAGAGTCCCGAGGGAAGCACGAAGACCCGGTACTCATCGGGCCCCGAAGCGCCCAGCTCAAACGGCTGGCTGACCTTGAGGACAAGGTCGGGCGTGCCCATCGGCCAACCCGACGGCCAGGAGACCGGCGGCGGTGCGTCCTTCGGGTCGCCCTCGGGGGCGCCGGCTTCGGCCCAATCGGAGAGCACCTTGCGATCCGCGTCGCTCAGAACCCGGGCGCCTCGAAACGGACCACCTTCGGTCGTCGAGGCGTGCCAGGGCGGCATCGTCCGTTCGTCGGTCACATCGACGATGTCGTCGGCCCGCTTGCGAGCCTGTGCGTAGTCGAGCAGCGAGAAGGGCGCCACCTGTCCTGGCCGATGGCATTCCTGGCAATTCTTCTGGAGGATGCGGGCGACGTCGCGGTGATACGTCGGCGAATCGGCGGCCATCACCGGCCCGAATCCCAGCCCAAACCCGAGGAAAAGCACCAACCCGGCGATTCGCCGGCCCTCGCGACACGTCAACACGCTCATCGTGCGAACCCCTCGGGCCTCGGCCCCAGAGCGTCGGCCGCGGAGAGACAGACTCCGGCCGCTTCGTTCCGGCTGCCTTCCATTCTACGTCGCGATAAATGAATCGTCGAATCGCCGTCGACGAACGTCCTCGTTACGATCCCTCGGGGCTCCCTGGATCGACGCGGGCGGCCTCGGTCACATCCTCGAAGATATAAGGGCTCATCCCAGTCGAGAAGTAACTCCGGTCCGGAAGCATCGGGAGCCGAGCCCCGAAGAAGGTGTTGAAAACCACGCGGAAGGAATTGACCGGCGAGATCCCCTCGTAGAGGCCATCGTAGCGGCGGCCGGGGAAATGGTAGGCGTTCAGGATGCTCATTCGCTCGTGAAGGTCGGTCTGGCGAGAGCTGGTCGGGTCGAGGTTCAGCTCCGACCCGTGGTCCGACTGCACGATGATGATCGGAGGCTCGAGCGAGGCCGCAAGGATCGCATCCATCGCTTGCTCGACCCGCTTCGTGATGTAGGCCGCCTGGTCGCGGTAGGCCCGGCAGAAGACCTCGGGCGGGACAGGCTCGGCGATGGCCTTGTTGGCGTAGATCAACCGGCGGTCGACCACCCGGCTGATGTCCTCGCCATTGGGACCGAAGATCATTGGCGGATGCGGGCAGATGACGTGAGCGTAGGTGAAGGTCGGCGCGGGGTCGCGAGCGATGTCCGGCAGGTGGTCAAACACATAATTGATCCGGGCCCGCGAGGCGGTCATGTCATCCCAAAGTACTGGGTCGGCCGCGAGGCGATGAAGCGGAGTCAGGCCAAGCGCCATCCGATAAAACTCGCTCCGGTAGGGGACCGGCGCAAGATACTGATCGGCCTCGGGATGGTCGACCGGGTCGAAGCCAGTGGCGAACGTGACCCATCGGTAACCCAGTGGCCGAAGGGTCGCGAGCACGTTGTTCCGGCCGATGAAATCTCTCAGGATCGTCTGGTCCGACTGGCGATCGTGGACCATTTCGTCGAGGTAGACACCGTTGAGCGACGACGAGAGGCAGAGCGGCGTCTGACAATAGTTCGCCGGACTTTTTCGGGCTACAAAGAAGCCCCGGCTCTCGATGTGTTCGAGGAATGGCGAGATATCGAGGTCGAAAAGCGATCGCATCACATCGTCGCGCGCATAGCCGTCGAGAATGATGTAGTAAATGTCGGGAAGCGGTGAGCCCGGCGGCTGGTTGAGGGTAGCGAGTGGGGTGGGATGCCAGTCGCGGGAAGGCTCGTCGGGCGATCGGGCGGTCACCGGGTCGGTTCCCCGCTCGTTCCGGCCGGTCGAGACTCCGGCTGAGACGACCGGAAGAACCGCGAGGACCATGCTGATCGTCGCCACGGCGTTGAGCCATCGCGTCGTCGCGGCAAGGCCGCGAGCGCCCCGGACGCACCAGAGGATCGTCACCGAGAGCAGGAGAATTTCCGGCCCAAGGACCCACCACGGACCAACGCGGATATCGCGGTTGACCCAGAACTGGCTGGCCCAGCTCAGGAACGCCGAGGTCCAACCAGCGGACGGCTCAATCGAGTAAAACAACAGGATCACCACGGCCGAGACGACCGCGCCCTTCGCGGCACTTCGGAGAATCAGGCCGAGGACGAGCCAGACTCCCACTCCGCCCGCGCACGCGGCGGCGACCGGACCAGCCAGCTCGGAGCCGAGAACCTGGTGCACGTTTCGGCCGTAAAGCGAGACGATCGGATACGCGGCCAGCAGCGGCGGGTAGAACGGCCGTAAGGAAACGCGCCCCGTCAATCCTCCCATCGCCTCATCAGGTAGAGAGTTCGGCCCTGATCCGTCAGCGGCTCGATCGCGATCCTCTGGAACAGTTTTCCGAAGCATCGTTCGAAGGCCTCCCGACTGTACTCGTGATGGACGCCCCCACGCTGGGCGGCGAGCCGACAGACCTGCGGATCATCCTCGGGAACGAACTCGATCAGGAGCCAGGGAGCGAGCCCCTGGAAGAACGCG
>DAIDKV010000104.1 GCA_027449865.1 Planctomycetales bacterium | reverse complement strand
AGCCGACATCATGCAGCCGCTCGAAGAGAGGCAGTAACCGGTCGAGATACTTGAGCCCCTGGAGCTTACATCCAGCGAGCGGGTTATCGTGGGACGGCTTCGCCATGCGAGGACTCCGCCAGAATGGCAGTCACTTTGCCTGGCAGAGCCGATCGCGCAAATTTTGTGCCGAACAGACGTGTCCTGTCCCCGTTCTCGAAGCCAACGTGGCGCCCACGATGCTGCCGGACTTGCCTTTGGTCACGCCCGAGCGTCCGCACCTGCCGGCCAGCGGCGCTGAGATGGAGGCGCGCGGGTGGGACGCCGTCGACGTGGTCTTCGTCACCGGCGATGCCTACGTCGATCATCCGGCGTTCGCGATGGGAATCCTCGGCCGGGTGCTGGAGGCGGCCGGGTTCCGGGTCGCTATCCTCAGCCAGCCCGACTGGCGGAGCGCCGACGCCTGGCGGCAGTTCGGCCGCCCCCGGCTGTTCTTCGGCATCAGCGCCGGGAACATGGACAGCATGATTAACCACTACACGGCCAACAAAAAGGTCCGCAACGACGACGCCTATTCGCCCGACGGCCAGATCGGCCTCCGCCCCGACCGCGCCACGGTCCCTTATTCGCAGCGGGCCCGCGAAGCGTTCCCGGGCGTCCCGGTGATCGCCGGAGGCGTCGAGGCCTCGCTCCGCCGCCTCGCCCATTACGACTACTGGAGCGACACCGTCCGTCGGGCGATCATGCTCGACGCCAAGGCCGACCTTGTCGTCTTCGGGATGGGCGAGCATCAGATCGTCGAGATCGCCCGGAGGCTTGCCGCCGGCGAGTCGGTCAAGGACCTCCGCGACATGCGAGGCGTCGCCTATGCCCTGGGCGCCAGCGAATCGCCGCCCGACGACGCGATTGTCCTTCCGTCTTATGAGGAAGTGAAGACCGACAAGCGCAAGTTCGCCCAGGCGACGCGGATCATCCACCACGAGACCAACCCGCTCAACGCCAAACGGCTGGTCCAGTACCACGACCGCCAGGCGGTCGTCTGCAACCCGCCGCCGATGCCGGTCAGCAGCGAGGACATGGACCGGATCTACGGCATCTCGTACACGAGGCTTCCGCACCCGATGTACCGGGGGCGTCGGATTCCGGCCTACGAGGTCGTGAAGCATTCGGTGACGATCATGCGCGGCTGCTTCGGCGGCTGCACCTTCTGCTCGATCACCGCTCACCAGGGGCGGATCATTCAGTCGCGATCGCGGGAATCGATCCTGGCCGAACTGAGGCGGATGGGGAAGGATCCCGAGTTCTCCGGGACGGTCTCCGACATCGGCGGCCCGACGGCCAACATGTACCAGATGCGATGCACTCGTCCCGAGGTCGAGGCGAAGTGCAAACGGCTTTCGTGCGTACATCCGAAGGTCTGCAAGCTCCTCGGCACCGACCACGGCCCGTTGATCGACCTGATGCGCGAGAGTCGCGAGATCCCGGGCGTCGACCGCGTGCTGGTCGCCTCGGGTATCCGGATGGACCTGGCGCAGGAGTCGCCCGAATATCTCGACGAACTGGCCCGACACCACGTCGGCGGCCATTTGAAGGTGGCTCCCGAGCACACCGATCCCGACGTCCTGCGCCGGATGAAGAAGCCCGAGGTGGATAACTTCGAGAGCTTCGCCCGGGCCTTCAAGGACGCCAGCGCCCGGGCGGGCAAGAAGCAATATGTGGTGCCGTACTTCATCGCCTCGCACCCCGGGAGCGACCTGGACGCGATGATCGACCTGGCGCTCTTCCTCAAGCGGAACGGCCACCGCCCCGACCAGGTCCAGGACTTTATCCCGGCGCCTTTCGATATTGCGACGTGCATGTACTACACCGGGATCGACCCGATCAGCGGCGAGGAGGTGCAGGTCGCCCGGGGCCTGCGAGACCGGAAGATGCAGCGGGCGCTGATGCAGTTCTTCAAGCCCGAGAACTACTTTTTGGTGCGCGAGGCGCTTCTCAAGGCCGGCCGAGGCGACCTGATCGGCAACGGGTGCGACGCCCTGATTCCGGCCCAGCCGCCGCGTCAGGCGATCGAGGCGCGGAGACGCGAGGCGAACGGGACTGCCGAGGGCGACCATTATCATTCGATCGCCAACCCGGCGAAGGGTGAACCGATTGGCGAGCGAGGGTTGCCGAATCGGGGCTACCGGCCAGGGCGGAAGTCGGCACGACGCCAGAACAACAAGCCCAAGCGAAACGGCGGTGGTCTTGGCCGATGAGGTGCGGCTCGTGACCGGCCTTAGGCCCGGGCAACCGCACGAACGCGGAAACGAATGCCATCGGTGAGCACAATGTAACAAGATTAATAAAAACAGGAGCGGCCTGAACGACGGCCGTTGGTGTCACGAATGCCGAGTCAACTGAGCGCACGCCTCGAACAGCGTCGGGATCTGGCAGAAGTTGTCCGGGGGGCAGATCCTATCCTGATGCCCACGTTGCTGGAGCAGTCGCAGTCCGCCAGGGCACTGTGGGACCTGGCCGGAGACGAGCGGGCGCGGGATGACTTGACCCTCGTCCTGACCGACCCGTGGGGATCGGCCGTGGGCGATTTTGCCCCGGACGAACTGCGCAACGAGGGGCAACTCCGGCGTCGCATCTACGAATTGATCGGCGAGATGGTCATGCCACGCCAGCCCCGCGAACCGCGTGTGCGCGTCGAACTCCGCGACGCCTTCGTGCCAACGGATCAGTTGGAGCAACTTCGCCTCCGCCTGGGGCAGATCCCGGACATCGGACGGGCGCGGCTCCGATTGCATAACCAGGTTCGCTTCGTCCCGCAGAGGCCCGACAACTTCCTTCTGACCGACTTTGCCATCGAGGTCAACGAGCCGTTCGCGGCGGCGGTCCGTGACGTCGCTGTGGATTGCGGCTTCCAACTCCGCGAGGATCCCTGGCTGCTAAAGCGAGAGGGGGTGCGGGAGGCATTGTTGGGGCTGGTTGATCAGCATCGGCGTGACGGGCAGCCGAACCCGGATTTTGCCCTGTGTTTCTTGCTGCAGGATCGGGAAACGATCCACCTACTCGAGGTTTCGTCAGAGGCTGCAGAACTTGGGGACGGCCGCCTCGACGGCGTCGGTTTCTCAGCACGGGGCGTTGTGCCCTACGCGAATTCGCTTAAAATTTACCTCACGCACCCGAACGACCTGCGCACCGCGTTCCGGGCCAACCGGGACCACCCTCTGTTCAATGACCTCCGAACCGGCAACTGCGACTTTTTATTTCCTGATGATAAGGGCGAGGCCTTCGGGCAGGTCTTCGCTGAGCTACTGAGGGTCTAGCGGTGCTGTGGCAGAAGAATAAGGAACTGGCCATAGCGCTGCGCAACCAGGGAATCGCCGACTGCCTGGCAGCCCGGTTCGCCTTGCGTCCCGTCGATCTGAAGCTGTTCGGTGAACCGGTGACCTTTGCCCACCTTGTCGTCTCGAAGTCCCAGCAATCTGTGGAGAAGCTGACCAAAGGCTACCTGCTCTGGCACTCACAATCCTTTGACCCGACGAAGGGCCACACGCCCTTTACGGAACTGATCGCGGATCAGCCACAGAGCCACCAGCGTGCCCTTACTCGCTTGATCCAGGCCCTGAACCTCGTGAACAGCTCGATCGTGCGTGAACTCAAGTGGCTCGAGTCCCTGGCCCCAAAGCCGCCGCTCGTGGCCGAGGCGGAGCGTGGAAATTTGCAACCCCTGGAAATCATCCAGGAGAACACGGAGTACCCCTTCTGGTCGGCAGCCAAAGGAACGATCGTTGCCCCGGCCCAGGGAATCACGCTACGGAACCAAGGCATCCGATCGTTCAAGGCGCTGCGGACCTATCTGACGGCCCTCAGCAAGTCGGACCCGCCCGATTACTGCAAGGTGATCGGCGAGTTTCTTGAGAACCACCCGATGAGCACGGAAATCATGGATTGGCTACCGAGGTCCGGATGAGCCGCTGCGTGGCTAGAGCGACATTGCGGAAGCGCTCGCTCCTGCCTCGCCGTTAGAAATTAGGTGTTGCCGTGATAGGCCAAGGTATAGTCCTGAGCCGGGCGGACACCGGTAAGATCTGATAGGGATTCTGCATGTTGTTTCCAAACTGCTCGAATGGCCAGGCCTATGCGACCGAACCATGACATCGCGACCTGCATGTATTACACCGGGATCGACCCGATCAGCGGCGAGGAGGTCCACGTCGCGCGGGGCCTGCGCGACCGGAAGATGCAGCGGGCGCTGATGCAGTTCTTCAAGCCCGAGAACTACTTTTTGGTGCGCGAGGCCCTGCTCAAGGCGGGCCGCGGCGATTTGATCGGCGACGGGTGTGACGCCCTGATCCCGGCGAATCCGCCCCGCCAGGCGATCGAGGCGCGAAGGCGCGAGGCGAACGGGACCGCCGAGGGCGACCACTATCCTTCGATCGCCAACCCGGCGAAGGGTGAACCGATTGGCGAGCGCGGGTTGCCGAATCGGGGCTACCGGCCGGGGCGGAAGTCGGCACAGAGGCGGCAGAAGAAGAAATCGGGAGGACGGAACCCATGACGCGGGGTGGCAGTGGTTGGAACAAGTTCATCTGACCCTGGCTGGAGAGGGTTACGTGGGAATGCGGAATCGTCCTCTTCAGAGAGCAGAGATCATGGCTCCCATTGTGATTCAGGATCGTGGCCGGGGACCCGAGATCGCTGGGACCCGTATCACGGTCTACAACCTGCTTCCATCTTTTCTCGACCCGACCGTCACGGAGGCAGAAATCTGCGCCATTTATGGCCTCTCGCTGGACCAGGTGGCGGCTGCTCGCGCCTATGTACTCTGTCACCCTGATACTGTTCTCGCAGAACATCTCAAGATCGAAGAAAAAATGGCGGCGGGGAATCCCCCGGAGGTGAGGCAGCAGGCGGAGCAGGCGAGATCCACATTTCAGACGTTCAAATCCTGGCTGGCCGAGAGCGAGGCCGCAAAATCGGAGGAGGAGGAGGCGACGTTTGAGGACTGGGCAGGCGAGAGTCCGGCCACTGAGTTCGGGCCGGATGAGGCACGAGTGAGGCCGCAACGGTTCCCGACGTTCCGCGAGTGGTTGTCGGAAAAAGCGAAGCATTGAGCGAAGGAGCGCGGGATGCCCGGCCTGCTGGCCGACGTCAACCTTCAGGGACACTTGCCTTATTTGAGGCGGCTGATGGAAGCTCAGGGCCTGATGGAAATCATGACGCAACTCGACATCTCGCTCGCAATCTTCCCCGACCTCGGCCTTGACCGGGGTACGGATGACCGGACGTTATGGCGATTCTGCCAGGAAAATGGATGGGTACTCTTTCCCGATAACCGAAACCAAGAGGACGAGAATTCCCTGAGCGCAACGCTCCAGGATTCGTGGCGTGAGGGGCATCTTCCCGTGTTAACACTGGCCAACAAGGCTCGGTTCGAAAGCAACGCAGCTTAGCCATGAGGGTCGCCCGGGATGTGGCGGAGTTGTTGACCGTGGCCTTCGTTGACGAAATCCGCAACCAGCCGCGCATCCTTGTTCCGCTGTAGGCGACCTGAAGGTGGTTATTCCGACTGTGCCCTCCGACATTACGACTTGCATGCCCAGCCGCCCAGACAGGCACCGCCCCCGATGAAACAGCAACGACGTACCCGACGACCGACCACCCACACCGCCGTCGCGCCGGCCGCCGAGATGGCCGCCGCGATCGCACCGGCAATTCTGCGCTCCGTGGTCCACGACGGCCGGCGCCTCGGCCCCGCGCTCGCCGCCGCGTTGAAGGATCGCGAGCGGGTTCGCGACGTCAAGGACCGCGCCGGGATCGCGCGCAGCTTGCGGGCGCTGCTCCGATGGTGGGGCTGGATCGAAACGCTCCACATGAAGCGGCCCGAGGAGCAGTTGCTCCTCGCCTCGCTGCTCGATCTGCCGGAAGTCTCGGCGTTCGCCCGGGTCTGGGCCGGCCGGATCGGGCGATCGGTCGACCGGCTCGTCCCGGTCGGCGACGCCCCCGGCTGGACGGCCCGAGCCGAGGGCCTGAAGCGATGGATCGGCGGATCGGCCGTCAACGCTGACCCCTGGCGCCTCTTCCCGGGCTGGATCCGCGACCAAGTCCCGGTCCCGCCCGGCGACTCCACGCCGAAGCTGCGCCGGCTCGACCTGCTCGCCGCGCTTCAGGCACGCGCCTCGACCTGGGTGGCCGTCCGCGGGATCGATCCGAAGCCCGTCTGGGACGAAATGCGCGAGGCCGGACTCAAGCCCTGGATCCACCGACGCCGAACCGACGCCGCCAAGCTCCCGCCCGACGTCGATCTCTCAGAGTTCAAGGCGTTCGCGTCGGGCCAGCTCGTCGTTCAGGACCTTTCAGCACAGATGATCGGACTCGCGTGCGACCCCGACCCGGGCGAACGGTGGTGGGACGTCCGCGGCGAGGGCGATGGCGGCCTGATCGGTCATCATCTGGCCTCATTGATGGGAGGCAAGGGCTCGGTCGTCTGCACGTTTGAGTCGGAGCGTCGGCGGCATGAGGCGGCGCTCCGGTTCCGCAAGGGGGCCTATCATAATATCACGACCCGGCTCCGCGAGGGACTTCATCCGACCGGCAAGGCGGCGAGCTTCGACGGAGTGGTACTCGACGCGCCGTCGTCGGGAGTCGGCACGTGGAGACACCATCCTGATGCCCGATGGGTTATCCGAGCCGACGACCTCCCAAGGCTGGCCGATGAACAGTGCCGCTTGCTGCAGATGGCCGCCACGCGAGTCCGGCCAGGCGGCGTCCTGATCTACTCGGTCGCAACCCTCACCCGTGTCGAGACCTTCGGCGTGATCGAATCGTTCCTCCAATCGCACTCTGACTTCCAGTTGCAGCCCTTCCAACACCCCTTGGAGGAGACGACAACCGCCGGCACGCTGATCCTCTGGCCGCACCTGCACGATTGCGACGGGCGATTTCTCACACGGATGATCCGGACAGGTTCGTCTCGGCCTATGGATCGCTCGGAACGATCCGGTGTTGGCGAGACCGACAACGCCAAGAATTAAACACCCAGTATCCGGCCGGCCAACGCCGAAGACTCATGGCCCGACACAGACCCGAGGAGATCCGAGGGATTGGCCTTCCTCGATCGGCGGGGATCTGATATCACCCCCCCTGTCCGGCCGGCCCTCCGCCCGATGGGCGCCTCGATGCGCCGGCGGCGCGGTCGAGGAGGGCGGCCCTCCACTCTTGTCTTCCGTCAGGGCCGGGGCGTCCGGTCTCGACGACGATGCGATCCCGACGACGCTGTCACCGGGGCCGTTCCCAAGGAGGGGACCGATCCATGGGCCGGCGATTATTGCTAAATTTGAGCATACTCGTAATTCTTGGCTCAGCACGTGCCCAGGATGGCCTCTCGGTGCCACGGGGCGCCGAAATACCTTCGGCACCGTCGGAGCTCAACCTGCCGGCCGTTCCGGACTTGCCGCCGGGCCCTGGGTCGCTGCCGGCAATCGCTTCGCATCCCGCGAACGCCCAGACGTCGGGGGTCCCGAAACTCGACCCGGTCGTCGAGGAGCCCGGACTGGCGGGGGCCAGGCCTAGGGCCGATCGCTCGATCGACCGAGCGGAAGGTGTACCGGCCGAGTCCGTGCGAGACGTCTCTTCTGAACCGCTCCCAACCGGGAGACAATCAGTCGCCGTGACGGTCGATGTCCAGTCGCCGCCGAGCATGAACGTGCATCAGCCGGCAACCGTCCGGCTGGTGATCCGGAACACCGGCGCCTCTGACGCCCTGAAGCTCCGGGTCGAGGACAGGCTCCCCGACGGCCTGAAGTTCATCGAGAGCGACCCGAAGCCCGATGGCGAGCCGCGTGACGGAATCCTCTCGTGGACCTTCGGCGTCCTGCGGAGCGGGTCTGAGAAGGTCGTCCACATGAAGGTCGAGCCGACGAAGGCCGGAAGCCTCGAGCACGGTGCCTCAGTCTGGTTCCAGACCGGAACCAGCGCACCAAGTCGGGTCTATCAACCCCGACTAAAGATCGTCCAGACAGCGAGTGCTACCTCTGTTCTGAAAGGGCACGAGGTCGAGTTTCGGATCGCGGTCCGAAACGAAGGAGACGGTCCAGCGAGGAACGTCCGGATCACAGCGAGGCTCAGCCCAGGCCTGCGCTACGGGTCCGGTGGCCGTGGGGATAATGAGGTCGTTACCGATCCAATCCCGGTACTCGCCCGCGACCAGGTCGAAGAACTGGATCCGCTGGTCGCCGAGGCGATCACGGATGGACCAGCAAACTGCACCGTGACGGCGACCAGTCCCGACGTGGTCGTCACCAAAGAGGAGGAGGCGCGGAGCGTTGTCACGGTCGAAGTCGTCGAGCCAAAGCTCCAGCTCGCCCTCGACGGTCCGCAGCGGCGATACACCGACACCGTCGCCCCTTACCAACTCGAGGTGCGTAACCCGGGAACGGCCCCTGCACGGAAGGTTCGGGTGACGGCGCTCGTGCCGCCCGGCGTACGACTTCTCGGCGTTCCGGAAGGCGCAAAATACGACCAGGTCTCGAGGAGGCTCGTATGGTCCTTCGACAGGATCGAGCCCAGGGAAAGCCCGCGCCGTATCGGCTTCGAGGTGAAGGTCGGCGATGTCGGCAAGTACGAGGTCTCGGCGGAAGCGACCGGCACCGGTGGACTCAAGGCCAACGCGGGACGGCTCGTCACCGAGGTGTTCGGCATGCCTGACGTCGATCTCGTCGTGAGCGAGCGGCAGCGGGCCGTTGACGTCAAGGGCCGAACGACGTTCTTTATCCGCCTGAGGAACTACGGGACCAAGGAGGCGACAAACATTGTCCTGAAGGGAAGCGTCACGGCCAACCTCAAATTTTCTAAGCTCCTGACAAGTGACGGTGTTCCCTCTGACCTGGAGGTCTGGAGCAAGGACGGCCAGATTCGTTTCGCCCGCGGGCAGACGGAGGGCCCGGCAATTCCTCGGCTCGGTCCAGGTAAGGAAGTCGTCATCGGGTTGGAGGTCGAGGTGACCGGCCCTGAGCCGAGACTCGCCACTCTCACGGTGACGGCCACCCACGATGACCTCTCCGGGACCTATGAGGACATGGCAGGCGTCAAGGTTCTGCCGCCTACGGTCCGAGAGCGCTGAGGACTGTCAAAGGACTTCGAATTCGAGACGAAGGCGGGCCGCCTCCCATGTGGCTCCGTCGTCGTTGAACCTTGCCCACTCGAATTCAACTTTGCTAGTCATCGGGCCGAAGACGAGCCGTGGGTGGGAATCGACCTGCCAGAACGTGGCCGCGGGCCATGCCGATCGCAACCCACACCTGGTGTCGGCTCAGTCGGTCCGTGCCAAGCGTCGCCGTAGATACACGGCCAGAGAGAGTCGGTAGAGGAAGCAAACCTGGGCCGTCTCCCAACCGTCAAGGCACCGACGTGATCGCTAGAACATACCCGCAAAAACCGAGACGGTTCGGCCGAAGCTGGCCTCGCTCCCGGTTCAAACGAGGATTGCATCGAGCGGACGAGCCAGGGGAGCGGACGACCGCTAACTTCCACCCCCTTGCCGCTGGGCTCGTCAGTTGATACGATCCATCTCCTAATCTCCCCGTTTCTGAATGCGCTAAAACCCCAGTCGGATCGTCCGGGTCCAGGAGTTCCTCCTGCCGGCCGCCCCTGTCGCGCGCGTCCACGATCCTCTCGAACCACTCGACCCAAAAATCCACTGAGATCGTAAGAGGAGGCTCGATGAGCCAGTACGGACGGCGGCCCACGCCGTGGGCCGGTCGAGTCGGACGGAGTGTCGCCGCGTGCGTACTAGGTCTCTGCATGACGGCCGCTTCTGCCAGCCCACCGCAACAGGACCGATCGGAGCTGAAACCGGGAACAGCCACGCCGACTATCAGAAAAAAAGACCCGGTGCCGACCTACGCGCGCGACGTCGCCCCGATCGTTCAGGCGAAGTGTCAGAATTGCCACCGACGCCACCAGGTCGGACCGTTCCCGCTGGAAACCTACGAGCAAGCCCGGAAGCGCGCCGCCGACATCGCGGCGGTCACCGAGGAACGATCGATGCCCCCGTGGAAGCCGACCCGGGGGATCGGGCCGAGACTCAAGCACGATCAGTCGCTGACACATGCGGAACTGGCGATTCTCGCCGCCTGGGCCGAGGGGGGTGCGCCGCTCGGCGACATTAAGGAGATGCCGACTCCCCCGAAATACGCCGAGGGATGGAAGCTCGGCCCACCCGATCTGATCCTCGAACCAACCGAGGCGTTCCCCGTATCCGCGAGCGGGCCCGACGTGTATCGATGCTTCGTCCTACCCACGAACCTAAGACGCGATGGTTTCCTTGAGGCGATCGACTACGCTCCTGGGGATCGCGGTGTCGTCCACCACCTGATCGCCTACATGGACACCACCGGGCGTGCCCGCATCCTCGACGACGCAGCGGCCGGGCCTGGATATCCGACAACCAGCGGACCGATGATCGAGGCCGACGAGCTGAGTTTCTGGATGGCGGGTAGCGAGGCGCACCGGCTCCCGGACGGGATTGGCATCCATCTGCAGGCTCAGGCCGATATCGTTTTACAGATCCACTATCACCCGAACGGCCGGGCGGCGCTGGATCGGACTCGCGTTGGGCTCTATTTCTCGAAAAAGCCCGTCAAGCAGGCGATGCACTGGAATAACGCGACCAATTATCGGTTCAGGCTTCCCGCGGGAAAAAATAACATCGAGGTCAAGGCAAATTGGTTCGTTCCGGTCGATCTTGAGGCGCTAGCCGTCTGCCCGCACATGCACAGTCTCGGTCACGATATGCAAATGTCGGTAAAGCTTCCCAGCGGCAAGACGCGTACCCTCATCGAGATCGCCGACTGGGATCCGTCGTGGCAAGGATCTTATTATTTCCACGACCGGATACCCCTGCCGGCTGGCTCGGTCGTGCAGGTTGTCTCGCATTACGATAACTCGGCCCACCCGCGTAACCCCAGCCACCCGCCTCGCAACGTCGAGGTTGGGCCGAACGCTGACGACGAGATGTGTGTCGGGTACATCGCTGTTGTGAAAAAGGGACAGGATCTAACGATGCCTGGCTCGCGCGATGACCTCTACCAGACTTTCGTCCGCCAGCGCGAACGGCAGATGCGAAGAGCGATGTCGCGGTAGAGGGCAGCACGCGGAGAGATTCCTCTACCTGGAGGGAAAGGTCGATGGAGCAAATCGAACGCTACCGGGGGAGCCTGCTCGGCCTCGCTGTCGGCGATGCGCTCGGGACGACACTGGAATTTCGCTCGCCCGGCTCGTTCGAGCCGATCACTGACATGGTCGGCGGCGGGCCGTTCGATCTGCGGCCCGGCGAGTGGACCGACGATACCTCGATGGCCCTCTGTCTTGCTGAAAGCCTGATCGAGACAGGGACGTTCGACCCGGCCGACCAGCTTCGTCGATACGTCCGATGGTGGCGTGAGGGGCATCTCAGCAGTAACGGCCATTGCTTCGACATTGGTGTGACGGTCTCGAGCGCCCTCCAACGGTTCGAGCAGACCGGCGAGCCCTTCTGCGGCTCGACCGACGCCCGGACGGCCGGAAACGGCTCGATCATGCGGCTGGCCCCGGTCCCGCTCTTCTTCGCCGGCGATCCGCGTGCGGCCGTCGATCGAGCGGCCGAAAGCTCTCGCACGACTCACGGAGCCCCCGAAGCCGTGGACGCCTGCCGATACCTGGCGGCCCTGATTGTCGGGGCTTTGCGAGGAGCATCGAAGGAAGAACTGCTCGCGGACCGGTATTGCCCCGTGCCGGGGCTCTGGGACGATCCGCCCTTCTCGCCCCGAATCGCCGCGATTGCCGACGGGTCGTTCCGCCGCCGAGAGCCGCCCGAGATCCGAGGCACCGGCTACGTGGTCGACTCGCTCGAAGCGGCGCTCTGGTCGTTTCATCGCGGCGATTCGTTCCGCGAAGGAGCTTTACTGGCGGTGAACCTCGGCGACGACGCTGACACGACCGGGGCCGTCTTTGGACAGCTCGCCGGAGCGTACTACGGTGAGCCGGGCATTCCGGGAAAATGGCTCGCTCGGCTTGCGATGCGCGAGGTCATCGAAACGAGGGCCGGGCGACTTCTCAACGGCCCGGCAAGTTCAATTCTCTGAGCCCGTGGCCCCGAGGGGCAGGACTTGCGATTCGATGGAACATGATCGAACACGGGCTCTTCAGCAAGACGAATCATCCGTCTTCAGAGGGAATGCCGCGTTCGGCCAAAGATAGGACTATAAGGGGCGAAGTCGTGCGGTGGCTCGACGCGGATGGCCGAATTCTCGGAGATCGCGGCAGACTCGGGTTTGTCGGCTGCCGAACTCGGCAAGATTGACGAACCTGTTTCGTCGGGCTTTCCTTCATCCTGCGGCGTCTCGGATCCCATCGGGATGGATCGGCCTCGGTTCCGTGACCACTCGGCCCAAGCCTGGAGCGCCGCGTATCGATCCTCGATCGGTTCCTCGCCCTGGAGCGGGCTGTTCGGGATGACCTCGTCCTCGATCGAGGACGGCTCGGGCCGGATCGTCGGCTCAGCCTCAAGATCCCCCTCCCATCCGACCTCGACCAGTCCCTCCTCCACCCGGATCGGCGGCCGGGCTGGCAGAAGCGAGGGGAGCCTCGGCGGCGGCGGTTCATCGGCGATCGGGAGTGGGCGGGCTCGTTCGAAGATCTTCACAGGCCTCGTCGCAACGATCCGGAGCATCGCGGCCGGATTGCCGCGAGCGTCTCGGTGGATGGTTTCGAGTTCCTGGCGATCCAGGGTGCTCTCGGGATCGAGAAGGGCCCGGGACTCATCGAGGTCGAGAGGAGGTAGGTGGATGTGCAGACCGAGCCGGCCCGACCAGCCACGGAGTCGTCCGCTCGACAGCCCGCGAACGAGTTCGGTCCTGCCGAGGAGAATCATGGCAGCGAATCCGTCTGGCCGCCCAATCCGCCTGGCGAGCCATTCGATCTCCTCCCAGGCCGAATCCGAGGCCCGCTGGACCTCTTCGAGAATCAGGAGCCAGCTCCGGCCATCGGCAGATTCGTCGCGAAGCCCCTCCGCGAGCCTGAGCCGAGCGGCACTGGTACGGCCCGTTAAATCCAGGCCGATCGGATCGGCGGCAAGATGGAGCAGGTCAACGCCGTCGATGGCAGCGGCAAGCGAGACTTCGGAACACCGCCAATCGGTCGATAGACCACTGGCGAAGTATCGGGCGAGCCATCGCTTACCCGAGCCTGGCTCCCCGGTCATCAGCACGGGGTCGGCTAGACCGGACCAAAATGCGGAGATAAGCCGATCAAGGGCCCGCCGGCGACTCTCGACGGGCCCCGCCGCCATCCGATCCGGATCGATCGGTGATCGTCGCGTCCCGATCACCCGGGCCCCGGCCTGGTCTGGCTGCATGGCTGGTCCGTCCTTCGTCCTCTAAATCGTGGGGCAGCCCGCCGGTCCCGACGGGCTGGGAAGTCCGAAATCTCGGGACATTCCCGCAGTTGTGGCCGAGAACCCAGTGGGAAAACGGCTTTCCCTGCGTCACATCGACCAACTCGCGGACTATGCTCTCGGGGAGATGCACGAGCTATCGACCAGGAAAAACATCGGTGTCGGACAGGCCTGGTCTTGAACCCGGATTCGTCCAAGGTCACCGTTGTGGAATGACGGAAGTTGCTTAGACTTTTCGGTTTTTGGTAAGATTCCTCGACGGGGCGCCCGCTCAGCGGCCCGACCCGATGGCCGGTATCGTCACCGGGCCGCAGGGTCAACCCAGGTGTTCCAGCCCGGTATGGAGGGGCACCGTGGCCACCGACGTCAACACAGCCAGCGACCGAATCGGCGGTTATCGCTACATCCGGACGATCCATCCCGGCCATACTTCGGTCGTGATCGAAGTCGTCCAGGAGAGCACCCAGCGTCGATTCGCCATCAAGCAATTGCTCGCCTCACGTGCCGAGGATCGTCAGGAATATCGACACTTTGCCCACGAGGCCCAACTCGGCATGGATCTCCGTCATCCGAACCTCATTCGGGTGTATGAGTTCGTCAAGGATCGCGAGCAGCCCTATTTCGTAATGGAGCTCTTCAGCGGACATCACCTCAAGCTCTGTATCGCTCGTCCCCAGCTTTACCCGATGCCAAAGGCACAACTGCATCGAATCATTGAGCAGGCAGCCGGCGCGCTCTCCTACATGCACAGCAAAGGATGGGTGCATCGAGACGTGAAGCCCGAGAATATCCTGGTCAGTCGGTCGGGCGAGGTTCGGGTGATCGACTACGCTCTGACGCGGAAGGCAACGAGTGGGCTTCTGCGACTCTTCGCCGGCAAAACGCCTCGCGAGGGAACCCGGACCTACATCCCCCCTGAGCAGATCCGGTGCGAGCCGCCGACTCCGGCGGCCGATATTTACAGCTTCGGGATCACCTGTTATGAATTGGCATGCGGCCGGCCCCCGTTCCGCGCCAATTCGTCGCAGGAATTGCTGGAGAAGCACCTGAAAGAAAAGCCGATCCCGCTGACCAACCAGGAAAAGCGGGTGACGCCAGAATTCAACGAACTGGTGCTTCGGATGATCGAGAAGCGCCCGGGAGATCGGCTCGACAGCCTGGACGAATTCCTGTCGCGATTCCGAGCCGTCCGGATCTTCAAGGACGATCCCGACCCAATGACGGGGCGCGATCCCGCGTTCTCCTGATCGGGTCAGACGTGTCGGCTCCACAACCGAACGGCGACCGCGATCAAACCTGCCCCGGCCAAGGACCCCGCCCCGATGCCCAGCGCCACCGAGCCTCGTCTCGCCTTCGAGGCCCCGATCTACGAGATGGAGTCGCGGCTCTCCGAGATGGAGGCCCAGTACGCCCGAAACCGCTCAACCGGCGACACCACAAGGATCGCCGAGCAAATCCGCCGCCTCCGCCGCGAGCTGGCCGCCCTCAAACGCGAGATCTACTCACACCTTGATCCCTGGCAGGTCGTCCAGGTCTCCCGGCATCAGTCCCGCCCCCAGACCCGCGACTACATCGACCTTCTCTTCGACCAGTTCATCGAGCTGCATGGCGACCGTGCCATCGGTGACGACAAGGCGATCGTCACCGGCCTGGCCCACCTCGACGAACACAAGATCCTCTTCATCGGCCACCAGAAGGGGAAGAACCTCGCCGAGCGAACCGCCTGCCATTTCGGCTGTGCCCACCCCGAAGGCTACCGAAAAGCTCTCCTCAAGATGCGGCTAGCGGAGAAATTCCGGTTGCCGATCGTGACTTTCATCGACACCCCCGGCGCCTATCCTGGCATCACCGCCGAGGAGCGCGGCCAGGCCGCCGTGATCGCCGAAAATCTCATGGCCATGAGCCGGATCAAGAGCCCCATCATCTCGGTCGTCATCGGCGAGGGAGGCTCCGGCGGCGCCCTCGGGATCGGAATCGGCGACCGGCTCGGTATGCTCGAATTCAGCTACTACTCGGTCATCACCCCCGAGGGATGCGCCTCGATCCTCTGGAAAGGGAGCGAGCACGCTCCCAAGGCCGCCGCCTCACTCAAAATGACGAGCCGCGACCTCCTCTCGTTTGGAATCATCGACGAGGTCATTCCGGAACCTCTCGGCGGCGCGCACCGCGACCATCGCGAGGCCGCCGCCAGCATCAAGTCCTTCCTCCTCCACGCCCTTCGACAGATCAAAGATTTGCCCACCGACGAACTGCTCGCTCGCCGGTACGACAAGTATCGAAAGATCGGTGCATTCGCCGACGACGCCACGAGAGCAGAGAACGTCAACGGGGCCCTGGAGGGTTAAAAGACTCTCCGGAGGATGTCACTCGATAATCCGGACCGAAGATTCAAGATGGAAAATCCATTCGCCTTTCCATCTTGAATCTTCGATTCAGGAATCGGCCAGCCGTCAGGTCAGACCTTGGCCGGGACGACGAACGGCGCCCGATACTCGCGGGTGAGCATGGCGTCGGCGGCGGGGTCGTCGATGAACGACTCGGTCGAGGGGTTGATGTGCAGCTTCCGGCCGAGGCGATAGGCGATATTACCAAGGTGGCAATACGCGCTCGATAGATGCCCTTCGGCGATCTCGGCGTTGAGGATCTTGGGATCGCGGGCGCGAACGGCCTGCAGGAAGTTGGCGAAGTGATCGCCGCCGCCGGAACCGTGCGGGCCCTTTTCCAGCTTGGGGCCTAGCAGAACGTGCCAGTCCTGATAGCTGGTGATCGCCAGGATACCCTCGGTCCCGTAGTAGAGGTTGCCGACCCGGACACCCTCCTCCGAGTTGGTAATCAGCCCGCGGACCTCGAATTGCAGTTCGCAGTCTTCGTAGTCAAATGAAACCGCGAGGGTGTTGGGCGTCTGGCCGTCGTCGGTGTAGCCAAACCGACCGCCCGACGCCATGACCGCGCGGGGCATCTCCTTCTTGTTGATTCCCCAGCGGGCGAGGTCCATCTGGTGAATGCCCTGGTTGCCGAGGTCGCCGTTACCAAAGTCCCAGAACCAGTGCCAGTTGTAATGGACCAGATTCTTGCTGAACGCGTGTCTCGGCGCGGGGCCGGTCCAGAGGTCGAAGTCGAGGCCGGTCGGCACGGCCTCTTCGGGCTTGTGGCCGATCGAGGGGCGCCACTTGTAGCAGAGGCCCTTCGCCATGTAGACATGGCCGAGCTTGCCTGAGTGCAGGAACGCCATCGCGTCCTGGATGCCCTTGTGGCTCCGGCACTGGGTACCGGTCTGGACGATCCGGCCGTACTTGCGGGCGGCCTCGACGATCCGGCGGCCCTCGACCACGTTGTGGCTGACCGGCTTCTCGACATAGACGTCCTTCCCAGCCTGGCAGGCCCAGATCGCCATCAGGGCGTGCCAGTGATTCGGCGTCGCGATCGAGATCACGTCGATCGACTTGTCGTCGAGGAGGCGGCGGAAATCCTGAACGACCTTGGGCTCACTTTTCGTACTCGCGGCGACGGCCTTCACGGCCTTGCCGGTGACGTTCAGATCGGCGTCGCAGATCGTCGTGATCCGGGCCTGGTCCTTGAGATGGCCAAAGCCGCGGATATGCTCCATCCCGCGGCCGTGGACGCCAACGACCCCAACCCGCAGAACCTCGTTGGGTCCGGCCGGCTTGGCGTCGGCGTTCTCGCGAGGGAGGTCCTCAGCCCGAGCACCGGCCGCTGGCAAGGCGGCCAGCGCTGCGGTCAGGGCGGCGGAGTCGTGGAGAAACTGGCGGCGGTGGGAGGTGCGCATGGCGAGGCCCTCGAATGGCTGTGAGATCGATCGGGCGCGTCCGAAGTGTCGGAAGCCATCGATATGAGAACGCCACCGAGTGCCCGAGTCAAGTCAATGCCGTCCAACGCACCACAACATCGCGCCGAGCGATCCCCTTAACGGACCGTCGCGGGGGGTTGGAGCTCGATCCCGGGATCGTCCGCGGACGCGGGTGCGCGAGCTTCCCGGGTGATGCCGCCCTCCATCGCAATACCGAGATGCTCCAGCAAGATCCGACGGACTTCCCGGATCGCCTCGGGCGACTTCTGGACACCGTGATCCGACCGGACAACCCGCTCCGAGGCGACCCCATCGAGGTGCGAGCTGGTCCAGGGCACCACACCATCGGTACTCTCCTGTACGCCCGTGGGACGGACCGACCCGATGATCGAGTGATAGCTCACACCGTCGGCCGGCTTCATCACCTCGATCGCCTTCAGAATCTTGGAGTTCGGCTCCAGCGTCTCGATGCTCGTCGGGAGTCGCCGAAACCGTCGCGAGTCGAAGGCATCCGGGTTGTCGCGGACCAGGCGGGAGAGCAGGCTGTGGATGTGATCGGAGTCGGAAATCAGGCCGTTGCCGACCCGGCCGACCACTCCGCGTGAGAGGTCGGAGCCTCGATGCGGCGTCGCCAGGAAGACCACACGGCGGACAAACGGAACCGGCTGGAAGAAGAGATAGTGCTTGAGCTCGTCGAGCGTCTCGCGCGGGCCGAGGATTTCGGTCTCGAAGGAACGATCGGAGTAGAGACGCCAGAGATTCTCCCCGCTCGAGACCGAAATCATGTGGCTCAGCAGGCCGCCCATGCTGTGGCCGAGCAGGACCATCTGGTTGAAGGCCGGGTTGCGGCCCTGGGGATCGTACAGCCGACGCGCCTCGTAGAGCGAGTCACGCAGCCCGGCGGCGGCGATCGGGATCGGGACGCCCGTCGGGTACATGTAGAGGAAGAACTGATAACGCTTCTGGATGTCCGGGTCGCGGAGCAGCTCGTTGAGCATCGGAATCCAGGCCAGCGGGGTGGAGATCAGGCCGTGGACCATCACCACGGGGATCTTCTCTGGCTCGTACGGGCGGATCAGCAGCAGGTTGGCCCGTTCGAGGTTCTTCTCGGGGCGGATCAGGCCGGCCCACCGGAATCGATCGAGGTCGGTGTGCGACCACATGTAGGCGAGCGGGGTCGTCAGGTCGATCTCCATCGGGAGGCCGTTCGAACTCGGCTGTCCCTGGATCGGCGGTCCGCTGACATACTGCTGCTTGATCGGGTCGATGAGCTTCAGGTGGCAGACCCGTGCCTCGCCCTGATCGGCGCGGGCGTCCTTGAGCCTCCGGTTCGGCACGAGGAAGGCCGTCATCGGGAAGGCCATCTCGAACGGATAGAACTGCTCGGAGGGCTCGCGCTTCCCCTTGGGATCGGTCTGCGTCTCCCGGATCGCGATCAGCGGGACGCCGACGCCGTACTGATGATAGTCCTTGTTCAGGCCGATGACCTCGAAGTCAGTCGCCATCAGCAGCTTGTGGACGTCGGGCGGCTGCCAGGCCGATTCCTGGATCAGGAATTGCAACTTCCGCTCGACGCCGTGGAACTTGAAGGCGATGACCTTGCCCCCCTCGGGCCGGATCTCGCCCCGGGTCATCGCCGCACGGATGAAGTGGTCGACGCCGGCGTTGTAGAGGTCCATCGCCTGTCGGTATCGCGGGTCGGCCGGCTTCCGGCCCTGGGCGAGCACCGGATCCTCGTCGAAGAGGAAGTCATAAGCGTAGGCGGCGGCATCGAGATAGCGATCAATCGCCTGCGGTTCTCGGTGGCGATCCAGCCGCTTTCCTTCGATCCAGGAAAGCTCGGCCAGCGCGTAAACGACCTCGGGCTCAGCCCGTTGCTGGGCGAATTTCTCCAGCCGAAGCAGCACCTGGTTGACGTCCGGCGCCCGGAAGCGACGGAAGTACAGGGAGTGAAGATTGTAACGCCGAAGTGTCTCGACGGTTCGCTCGGTTGGGCGATCGAGCTCGGCCACGCTCCGGTAGGCGGACGCGGCCCGCTCACCTCGACTCGGCTGAATCTCGATGTCCGACCAGCCCAGCAGCGCCGACACCATCACGGTGATATGGGCCATCGACATGACGGGTCACTCCCTTGACCCACGACGAGGCGCCCCCCGGGCCTCCGTGCAGGGTTCTTCGCGACGGATCATGACGTCCATTGCCTAAGCGGTCAATGCCGATCCACTCATCGAACCCGACAGGCCTTGCTCAACGCCCAACCGGTTCGACGTCGACCTCCAGATTCTGGTGAGCGGCCAGCTCGCGGAGACCCGACTCCCAGTCCACCGGGCCCTCGGGTGCGGGCGGAACGGCGATTTCGGCGGTCATCGTGAAGAGCGGAACTCCGCTGATCGGTGCTGGGATTGTATCGGAGTCGGCCGACTCGATATTGATCCCGAGGCGTGAGAGATAGCGAGCCACTTCCTGGATGATCCCCTCGTGATCGGCCCCTTGAACGGCGATCCGGTAACGTCGAGCCTCGGGATGCGCCGAGGCGCCGGCACGGGCCTGGGTGGTCGAGACCGTGTATCCGCGATTGGAGAGACGGGCGAGATCGGCCTCCAGGCCGTCGAGCCGATCGTCGGGAACGGCGACCAGCATCAGGATGGCGAACTCGCCGCCGAGACGGGCCATCCGGCTGACCTCGACATTGCCGCCGCGTGCGGCCACCAAACCGGCGACTTCTTCCACCATCCCGACTCGGTCGGGGCCGGTGACGGTCAGCACAAGATTGCGGGGCATGATCGAGGTTCTCGCGAAGGGACCATGACGAAAAAGAACCGGCATGAGCCCGTCCGATCGGACTGGTTCATGCCGGATAGGGCCACTCACATTTCCGCGAACGGGCGGCCGGCCCCGCGTTCGAGGCCGGCCTGTCGATCGATCCCGACGGACAGAGAGGACATTACTGGCTGACAAACGCGTCCTGCGAGAGCGGCATCTGCTTGCAGTAGAGTGGGAGCCGGCTGCCCGCGGGGGTGAGCAGCTTCGCGTAGACGGTGCCGTCGATCGTGTTGGTGATGAACCGAACCGCGCCGTCGCAGAACATCATGTTGCAGCCGCCGGGGTGGCCGCTGTTCGAGAACGGGAACGAGCCCTCGACCGAAAGGCCGGCCGTCTGAGCGAAGTTGATGTTCTCGAAGGTTCCCACGTGGTTGGCACCCTGCCAGCCCGCTCCGTCCTGATCGCCGCTCGAGCCGCCTGCACCCATCGAACTGGTCGGAGCGAGCAGGGCAGGCGAGGGAGGATTGCTGTAACACGAGTAGCCGGCGCTACTGCAGATCGCGGAGGAGCCGATGAACATGCTGAGGGTCGGCTGGGGGGCGGCCCAGTTCCCCTCGTAGGTGCCGCCGCCGCTAAAGAACGGGTTGGAACTCGCGAAGCCGGTCAGCGTGTTCTCGCTGAGCATCAGGGTGCTGCTGGCCCCGTCCGAGATCCCCGTGAGGGTCGATCGGATGTTCCAGGGGACATTCACATTCGTGCCCATTCCCTGGGGGAGGACCGACTGGAGGAAGAAGACACCAAGCTTCTGCATCACACCGATAGTGGCCGCGTCGACGGTGCTGGTCGACGCAGTGGCGGTCCAGGTCATCATTTGAGGGATCTGGGCGCCGTCACTCTGGTGGCCGACCAGGCTCGTGGGGATGGCGTGCCAGAGCGCGAAGCCACCGTTGACCGCGTAACTCAGATTTCCCTGGTTGGGCTGCGTCGTGTTGTCGTCCGGACAACGAAGGATTCCGATCGCCGTGTTGGCAATTGTAGCATTGGAGGCCTGGCCTTTCACGTAGTTGGTTGTGTCCGCGTAGGAGACGGGCAACCCGGATACGCCGTTGCTGACGCCCGTGGAGAACATCGTCCACTGATTGAAGAGTTCCTGGTTGTCCAGGTAGGGGAGGGTCGGAACGACCCAGCTATACATCGGGATGCCGGCGGCAGGCGTGGTGCTTTTGGGAAGAAAGCCATAAATCGTGGACGACATCGGGTTGGTCAGCGAGAGGGACTTGGGATTCTCGCCGAAGGTACCGGCGGCGGGGAAGGCGTTCTTGCTATTGACGTAGCCGAGAATGCCCAGACCGATGTTGCGCATGTTGCTGGCGCACTGAGTGCGGCGGCCCGCCTCACGGGCGGCGTTGATGGCGGGCAGCAGGAGCCCGACCAGGATGCCGATGATGCTGATCACCACCAGCAGTTCGATCAGGGTGAAGCCACGGCGGCGACGTCGGGATCTCATGATCGGTCCTTTCGCAATAGGGAAGTGGCCTGGATCCAATTCTAACCGCGCCGACGGGCTGGCGACAAGGCTCGACGGGCCCGCTGCGCGTCCTCCGCGGGCCGTCCGGAACCACCCGGGAGGCGCCGCCCCGCGGGTCGCGGGGCCTCGCATCCCCAGCGCCCGCGGTTCTCTCGACAACGCACTACTCGATCACACTCCGATAGATGACCGCCTTGTGGAAAGCTCCGACGTCGCCAGGATTGAAGCCGGTGAGCTTCAGCCGGTCCACGATGAAGAAGCCGCGATAACGAATGTTCTTCCCGTCGAGGGCGCCCAGCTCGGGGCCCAGAATATCGAAGGCCAGGCTCATGTTCGTGGCGAGCATGGCGATATCCCCTTGCCGCTTGACCTGGAAGAATCCCACCGTGATCCAGACCGCGTACTGATGGGTTCGGACCGTCGTCAGGTTCATCGCCTTTTGAAGCATCTCCGTCCGCCAGTACGGGTGCTGGCGGCGGTCCATTCTTATCGGTGCGATGCTCCCAGCCGCCTCGTTGGCCCCAAGATATGGGCCGTTGGGCGGGTTGGTGATGGTTCCGAACAGCGGGGCGTTGTTGAAATACCAGAGGGCCGGCAGCGCGCCCGTATTGACGCTGTATGGCGCGTAATTGATACCCGTCGGCGGCAGTGCACCGGTCGCGGGAACATAGGGAGCGGCAGGCCCATTTGGATAGTAATTGGTCCCGCCAGACCAGGGAAGGCTGACAAACCCGTTATTCAGCGTGTAGCTGGAACTCGGGTAGCTGTTCATGTTCGGAGTGGGAGTGTTCGTCGCCGTGTTGAGGTACGGGTTCAATCCCCCCCACTGATTGGCGACCTGGTTGTTGATCCACGGGTCGCCGGAATCGCCGGCGTTGCTGACCGCGGGCGGCAGGTTGCCCTGGCCGGTTCCGTTGTTGTTGATGATCCCCATGTACATGTTCGCCTGCATCTGACCGTAGCCGTAGAAGTCGGGGATCTGGAACAACCGTGCGGCCGGGATGGGCGGAGGCATCACCACGCTATCCTGCGTCGGTGGTGTGGCGCCGCCCATGGGGAAGGCGACGTTCGTCGGCAGCGGAACGCCGGGTGGTACGGAGTACTGGCTATTCGTGGTGTTATTGAGAGGACTGGGTACGGTGATCGGCAGGTAGACCGGATAAGGCGGCGTGGCGGTCACGGTCGGCGGGGTGTTGGTTGGGGTCGACGGCGCGATGTAACTCGAAACGTAGCCCGTATTCAGGTAGGGATTGCGGACACCCGGATCGCCCGTATAGACAACCGGATAATTCGCGTAGTTCCCGGTGAAGTAGTTGCTTGGTGAGACGGTACCGCTGGCGACGACGTAAGGGGCGTAGTAGGTCGGCAGGGCCGTCGCCGCCAGCGATGTCTGGAGATACCAGGCGGACGCCGATGCCGTTGTCGGCTGGTATTGCAGCGCCTGGGCGTTGTACACACTCGGCGGGAGAACGTTGTTGGGATCGACCAGAATCGCCGGGTTGCTGTGGGACGAGGGCGGCAACGCGGCGGGCCGCATGATGGTCTGGTCGATGTCCGGATAGGAGAGCGAGTGGAATGGCCGCTCCATCGGCGTCGCCTGAGAGTAGCCCGCCGAGGCCAGCGCCTGCGTGGCGACCGCGCTATTCTGCCCAGTGACGCCATTGCCGAATCCAAAGACGTAGCCCGACCCGCCGTGTCGTGCCCAGAGGAACTGAGCGAACGCGGCCTTGATCCGGTTTCCGGGCGCCGGTATCGCGGTTCCGGCGGCCCGCTGAAGGGCGTTGGAGATCGGGTCGGTCCCGGCGAGATAGCCGTGCTCGACGTACTGCGTCTGGTCGGTGATCGGGTAGGCGTAGTTGGGCGCCCCGTAAATTTGCGAGGCACTGACAACCAGCGGCACCGGCGGGCCGTTCGTCGGGATTGGCGGATTGCCGATGGTGTTCACGGAGTTGTAGTAATTGTTCTGCGACAACGGCATGTTGTACGGAAGGGTCAGCGCACCGCTGGTATTGAGAGTGGCGAGAAGCGGCAGCTCGATGGAGTTGAGCAGGTTCTGATTGTAGGAGCCGTCCTCGCTACCGAAGATGCCGAAGAAGGCCTCCTCATCGATGAGGAGGTTGACGTTCATCAGGCCCGGTTTGAGGTCCTGGCGGGCCCAGTCGAAATTCGACCCCTGGGCGACCGTGCCGATCGAGCCCGCGGACTGGCTGGGAACCTCGAAGAACTCGAACATCTTGAACCAGCCATCGCCGCCGGGCCCGCCGACGACCGGTACGCGGCTGGCAGGAAGGAGACTCACCGACCCCGGATCCATCTGAGCCCCATTCGGCGTGTAATAGAAGGTCGAGGCCCCCGTGTAGAAGAACTTGTCCACCAGGTACGGGAAGGCGTGGGGCTGCTCAGGCGCGGGGACGGTAGGGACGGTCGTATTCTGCGAGGTCCCGGGCTGACCATACACGGTCGGAAGCGAGCTGAACGGCGGGACCGATGTCGTCGGCAGCCCTCCCTGCGACGAAGGATTACTGCCGATCGCAGTGGTCGCGGTAAGGTACGAGACCGACGGGAACGGCAGCGTGGCGGTGGCGAACGGTGTCGGGGAAGAGAGTGGCTGGGTGGAATTCCCGCCCTGGGTTAGCGCGGCGGAAAAGCTCGGTGTGATGATCGGTGTGACGGCGCCGAAGATGTTGGCCGCGTTCATCTGCGAGGGCGCGAACTCGACGAACTGCTTGGTGAACAGGCCTGGTGGACATCCCGGAACCAGAAGGAGTTCGGCCACGCTGGAGAAATCGCGATCGTTGAACGGGAAATAGTCCCAGTTCTCGGCGCTACTGTTGGGATATCCGAGCGTCTGGTAAATCGTGTTGGTCGACGCGACCTTCGAGGTACTACCACCCGCGTTCGCCAGGGCGTAGTTGAAGATCGGATTTATGGTCGAAAGCTGCGGGTAAGCGGTCTGCTCGGTATATCCGTAACGCGGATCCGGCGGCTGGTTGGTTGTGACCTGACCCCCGCTCGCCGTGGCGTTGGGCATGGGAACCGCGTGACCGCCCCGGTAGGGCTGCAATCGCTGGGCGGAGTAGATCGTATTGACCGCCCCGTTGGCGGTCCAGTTCCCGTTGGCATTCGTCCAGTTCTGGGTGGTCAGGGCCGGAGAACCATTGATAAACGGGAACCTCATCGAGTCGACCACGCACATCGGGTTGTATTGCGAGACGGGAGCGAACGGGTTGGCCGGCCGTCGCAGGCAGACCCAGAAGAACTGGGCTGGACCGGCCGTCGCTCCGTTCGCGGCCGAAATCTGCAAGCCCTGCTGGTAGTTCGGCGGGGGCTGGTACGATCCGGGGGTGGTCCCCTGAACGCCCGGCAACATGCCCGGCCGCCACCAGATAGTCGCGGTCTTCGAACCCGAATTGATCATCGGGTCGAACGACGGTGCCAGGAACTGGGTGACAGGTGGCGGCTGGTTGGCGATCGAGGAGGTGGTGGAGTAGGGATTATTCTCGCTGATGGTCGTGGGCTGATTTCCGATCACGTAGAAATAGGTCGTCGGTGGGGTCGTCTGGTTAATCGGAGTGGCCATCGGAGGGAGCGTCGGATCGGCGATGCCGGTCGGGCTCATGGGCAACAGGGTGACGTCCCCGCCGTTGGGCGATGTGTAGTTATTCACACCGGTCCCCATCGCGTCCCGGTTCAGCGGGATCAGGCTGTAGGTCGTGATGGGCGTCGCCTGGTTTCCGAGGAGGACGGGGTTGCTGAGCTCTCCCCGGTAGGGATCGGGGCGCGCCATCGCGTTGTCGGCGGTGAAGACGAGGTCCCAGCAGCCAGCGCCGTAGGGATCGACGAGGCCGTTGGCCGGCTGGACATAGGTAAAGCCGCCCAGATCGAGCGTGCTGGCCTGCTGGGGCGGGCCCGGCGTGTTTCCATTCAGCGGCAACTGATTGCCATTCTGGTTGGTGGGGCCGTAGCCATAGTAGTTATTTGGGTCGGACAGGTTGGTGGTATCGAATCCGGGGTTGTAGGCCGCCGTCTGCGTGTTCACCAGCTCGATGAAGAAGCGGTTCGTCGGCGTGGCGCTGGTCAACGCCTGGCCCGACTGGAGACTGTAATACTGATACGCCAGCACCTCGTTGATCGCGACGGGGCAGTATTCCATGCCGTACTGATCGAGTGGTATGCTGCCGGGTACTGCCCCACCGTAGGTTAGGGAGGTCAAAACCGGATTCGTGTACACGGTGGTCCCGTTTGCGAGAGTCTGCTGCGAACCTGGCGAGATGAAAACTTCCGGGTTGACCCAGTGCGTCATGGTCGCGTCGGGGTCGCGGAAGTCGATGATGTTGATCACGAACTGGCTAAGCTGCGCCAGTTCCTCGGGCGAATCGACCGAGGTCGGGGGCAGGATCACCTTGAGGAACTGATAGGTATCGCTGATCCACTTCTGTCGGACAGGCTCATTGGGATCGTTCGAGACGGGGAGCGGATAATTGAGGTTGATCTTCTTGCCACGGTGGGCCAGCGAGGGGCCATTGAGGAACACGAAATTGGCGGGATTGACCAGGCCGCCATTGGCCAGGGACCGAATGGCGCTGAGACTGCCGAAACTGGCGTTCGAGGTATCCGTAAGGGCTCCGGGAGGCCCCGAGGGATTGACCGTGTAGATCGCCGGCACGGGGCTGAAGTAGCTGTTATTCGTGAAATTGCCGCCGGGATTGTCGGGGGTCCAGACGAACTGGCTCGACTCCCAGGTATCGGTCGAGTAAAGCCGACGTCGTCGCTGGCCGTCGATTGTGTTCGTGAAGCTCACCGGGGCGAGTTGCGAGAGCCGACTGGTGAGGCTGGCCCCGTCGACGTCCTGGAGACGGTAGAGCCATTCGAGGTCGCTGGGGCCATAGGGCGAATCGAGGAGCGGATTGGGCGTGTAGAGGTTCATCTCGTCGGCCTCGTTGAGGCCGTCGGAGCGAACGATTGAGTCGGTTCCGTTTCCGAGAACGACGGCGGACATCCCATAGGTGGGCCAGGTCGTGGGCGGATACTGCGGGGGCGGAACGGTCGCGGACGTGCTCGGCGAATAGACCGGAACACCTCCCAGGGTGGCGGCCGAATACGGGGTCGCGGCCGGTGCTGTCGTCGAGACGCCGGGGATCTGGTTATTGTTGGGCATCCGGTTCCACTCGAAGCCGTGGAACGGGTTGTTCGTCACGTCGGGGACGTAGGGATTCCCGGAGATCAGAGGAGTTGCCGCCCCGTTGTACCAGTTCCCAAACACGCCCGGATTCGTGGCATTTGTCACGCTCCCGCCCGGAGTCGTGGGATTTGCCCCGGCGATCGAGCCGTAGGGAGACTCGTTGGGCGTGGTTGGGGTCAGGTTGGCGAGGTTGGGGAACGGGGAGGTGATGTTGATCGCGCCCGGGGAACCGGCGGGACGGAAGTAACTGTTGAACTGGACGCGGCCGAAGAGATCGGGGCCTCGGTTCCGGCCGATCGGCGCGGCTGCCCCTGCGTTCACGGTGTAGGCCCACTGGCGGACCGAGCCGGTCCCGTTGATGTCCACCGGAGTGACGAACCGCCGCATCCGCTCGACTGGCAGAATCAGAGCCCCGGCGGAGTCGTAATAGTCGGCATCGCCGACCTCGCCGAGAAGCCGCGGCGGGTAGACATCGAATGCATTGTTATCGTCGTCGGCCGCCTCGCGGGGGAACGGGTACAGCGTCGGGTTGTAGGTCAGGTTATTCAGCAGGTCGACCATGTCGAACGAATAGCCGGCGCGAACGGGGTTCGCGTAGAACGGCTGAACGAGGCCCGCGGGAGCGGTGGCATTCTGTGTCGCGAAGGGGACACCGGGGATCATCGGCGCCTCGCCCCAGCGTCCAGGCACGGGCGACGTGGTGCGCTGGACCAGTGGAAGGGTGGTGTTGTTGGGGCCAGGGAACGACGAGACCGGCACGTCGTTGAGGTCGGCCATGCTGTTCGGGAAGGCATAGGCGGAACCAGCCCCCCGACCGGAGAACGAGCCCCAGACGAGATTCGTATCCCCATTAATCGTACCCGATGTGTCCGGCTGAGCCGGGTTGACCTGCGGCCGGGTACCGGCCAGAAGGTTGCGGAGTTGGGTCAGGCGGACATCGATCGACTGGTAGACACCACTCGTCGCACCAATCGAGTTGTCGACCTGGGTGTTGGCGGTCGGATTGGCGCCGTTCGGCCCGGCCCATCCCACGGACCCCAGGCCCTTGAGATACTGGTTGAAGGGATCGGCATCCGTGGCCGGCACGTAGGCGTTTTGCAGGCCGTACTGCGGGTCGATCTCGCTGACGGAGTTCCCCAGGTGCTGGGCGTGGGTGACGCCGCCGCCAGCGAGGTTGCCGGCCGTGTTCAACGGGATGCGACCGTTCAGCCCAATCACCATGAAGGAGAACAGCGGCTTGTAGAGGTTGCCGGCGGAGTCGCGGCGGGCCGGATAGCCAAGATCGAGCCAGACCGAGTCGGTCACACCGTCGCCATCGTTATCGACGTCGTACGTGATCTTACCGGTGTTCGGGTCGGGGGTCAGGTCCTTGAACGCTAGCTGATCGTGGCCGTCGGCGGCGACTGGCCGGAGAATTCGGGCCATCGAGTCCGCGCCCTGCAGGGCCCGGAAGTTGGCGCCACTACTGGTCAGCCCCCAGTCGTTGGCCTGGAGGTTCGTGTTGGGATTACTGGGATCGTATCGAATGATCGCCGGACGGTGGAACGAAGGGATGATCACCTGGCCATCGGCGCTCTGGATCGCCAGAAACCAGTTCTCGAGGTCGCAGGAATCGTAATCCTCGTCCATCCCGAGGGAGTCCGGGCCGGTCAGCACGAGGGGTGAGTTCGGATTGAATTGCACTCCCGCCGCCTGAAGCAGAGGGGCGTTGTAGCGGAAATTGCCGTAGGTCGAAAGCGGGTTCGTGGTGTTGGAGTTGAGGCTGGGGACTGGCCAGGAGACGTTCAGCGACCCCATCCCCTGGCCGTTGAAGGCGTGGAGCCATCGGCCGTCGAGCGTGAACGTGAGATTCCCCAGACCGGCTCCGTTCAAGGCGTAGTTGAGCGCCATCTGGGTCGCGTTGACAGTTCCGGCGGGCCAGCCCGGGAAGGGGTTGATGGGATTGGTGGTGATGTAGCCGAGCGTCGGATTATTGAGAACCGTCTGTGCGTCGTACGGGGCGATCCGGAAGACGTGGTAGTTCCCGTTGCTCAGCGGCGTGGAGTAGGCCCCGAGCTGGCCGTAATCGTCCTGCACGATCTCGAACGTCTGGCTGACCGGATACGGGCTGGGTGGATAGGGGCTATTGCCCTGGGGAGGCGTGAACGGGCCGACATAGCTGACCCGCATCGTCCACCGCGTGAAGTCGTAACCGTACATCGCCGAGTTAAGGTTCGGGGTCGGGATGTTGGTCACGACGTAGTAGCCCACGATGACATTTCCATTAGTGATGGGCTGAAGCGGAGCCGTGATCTGGCACGGGCCCACACCAGGGATGGACGTCAGTTGGCCGTTGTAGACCGCGTCGTTGCCGAACATGTCGCGTGCCAGGCTATGGCCGCGGATCACGGAGCGGGCGTCGGCGGTGTCGGTGATCAACTGCTGAAGGGCGAAATCCATCAGTTCGTCGCGCTGGGCGCGCACGACCGACTCCGCAAAGTTGCGCGCGTTGATCCGCGCCTGGCCGCTGAAGGTGGCGAACATGACCCCGATCAGGGCCAGCAGGCCAAGCATACCCAGGACCAGGACCAAAACGACGCCCCGGCGTTCTCGCGTCTGGTGTCGTGTTCCGGCCAGCATGAGACGTCTCTCCCCTTCTACGCGACCATCGACCCAGGCCCGCCCGATCGCGGGCCGACGGCTCATCCTCTTCTTTTAGACCTCGACCCGACGGACGCGGTTCCCTGATCCCGAATGCTCTTGTGACACTCGTACGAAGGAAATGCCCGCCTGTCTGTATCCATTGAGCTCTCGATCCCCGGGCTCGGCTCGCCGTGGGCCGGATATCGGGAAGGGAGGCCTGAGAATCCGATCACAACTTGTCCGTGAAGTCCTGCCGGATGGTGAGCTGCTTGACCCGCTGGTTCGTCGGATCCACCACCCGAACCTGAATCTGAATCCCTCGCAAGGGCGCCGGGTAAGGCGGCGGATACGACGGATAAATCGGCGGCGAAAACGGCGGCCCGGCCGGGAAGCCGTTCGCCACGGTGTTCACGCCGATGGCCGGAGCCCGGCTGTAATCCGTCGACCACGAATCCCAGACCCGCCGGAGCCGGACGATTCCGTTGCTGTTGTCGCCGACGTTGCTCGAGTAACTCGCGTTGATCCCATACTGTGGGACATAATTCGCGTAATTCACGTAATTCGGATTCGGATACTGGGAATCGAGGCGGTTGTCGTGGATTAGCGGCGGCATCCGCCCCTCGTGCGCGAACGAGTGATTGATATAATCCACATACTGGTTCTGGATGGAGGCGAGCGGGGGATAGATGAGTCCGCTCGTTGAATAATCGGGGTTACCCGCCAGGAACGGCGGCACATTCTTGACCTGCCCCAGAGGATAGACCCGAAGATCGTCCCCCCAGCCCAGGTCGGCATAATTCTGAAGGGCGTTGTCAAAGGCCTTGACGTCGAAGCTCCGAACGCCCGACATGATCAGGTCGTCTTCCCAGCTCAACTGCCAGAGCGTGGTGCCCGTATTCCAGTTCGGCAGGTTGATGAAGGCCGAGTTGTTCCCCGCCTGATCCGAAAAAATATCGTTGGGGAATCGCAGCCCAAGGTAATCGGTGCCGCCGACGATGGATGTGGTCGGAGGCAGGAAACCGGGAGTGAAGTTCGCGTTGGTCGTCAGGATGCCCGAGGACACCGCCATCTCGGCCGGATTCAGACCCAGCGGCTGTAGTTTATTCACATTGACCTGCCAGGTCGGATCGACCCAGGTCGCCGGGAGCGTCTCACGCCAGGTGGGAAAACCCCACCACGACTGGAGCATGGGAAGATTCGAGGACACGGGCGGATTCAGTGGTGTCGGCAGGTTATCGCCGATCTCCGCCGGGTGATGGTTCAGCGCCTGCAAGTAGGCGGCCGGATTCGTGTCGTACTGGACCAACGAGCCATTGACATTCGCGGTGGGCGACGGGGCGTGGATCCAGCCGTAGGCGTCGGTGGAGACGGCCTGTGCCTTGGAATACGCGCCAGGGAAGACAAACGGGAAGGCCAGGGCGCTCAGCGCGCCCGTGTTCGTGATCAAGTTCAGGTTATACGCGGGGGCGTTGATCAGAGCGGTGTTGGCGAACACCGTCGGGTAGAGCGTCGGGTACAGGTCGGGAATATTGTCACCGTTGAGATCGTCCGGAATACCGTCGGAGCCAGCGACGCCGTTGGCGTCGAAGAAATCGTTGGCGAACCGCGAGTAAAAAGCCCGGTTCTCGCGGTTGGTCAGGTGCCCGAGTGTGTTCAGGACGATTGTTCCCTGCGCCTGAGAGAGCAGCGAGGCCCCAGAAACCGGGCCGCTCGGGGAGGGATGCGCCGAGAGATCGTTGACCCCCTGCCAGCTCACGCTCTGCGCGCCGAAGATCGGAGGCTGGAAGTTGAATGTGCCCCCAGCGGGCAGATAGGCGACGTTGTGGAGATTGCCACCGCTCACCGTCGGTGTGATCGAAGACTGGAGCTCGGGCGCGATGAGCAGGACACGCCGATAGAGATTGCCGTTGCGGACGAAGTAGATGATCTCGGCGTAGTCGCTGGTGATGGTGATCGGAAAACTTGCCAGGTTGGAATTACCGGCGAGGAACGTGGTCACTCCATTGGACGAGACCACGGGCCAGAACCTCCCGGTGAACGGCCGACCGGGCGGGGCCTTGGCCGTGAAGCGAACGTAATCGTCGCCATCCTCGCCCTGGTTGTCGGCAAACTCATTCTCGCCATACTCGAAGTAGCCAAGGTTCAACTCGGGATCGAGTGGCGGGGTGAAGTGGGCGGTCGCTCCGCGGAGGTCCGCCCGGAGGATGCCGTCGAGCCGGCGAAGCTGGTCGTCGAGTTGCTGGTAGGCCTGCGCCGCCGAGACCGACCCGGTCGCCGCCTGGAAGATTTGCACCAGGATCGTCATCATGATGACCAGCACGGCCACCGTGACGAGCATCTCGACGAGGGTGAAGCCTCTTCTGCTCGGTCGGATCGTTCTCCGGCCTCGGCTGTCGTTGGGCTTGCGATCGCGGCGAAGGAGGACCATGATTCCGCTCCAGCCTGGCTCGGGCGATTCCCGATCGGGTCCTGGCGTTTCCTCGGTTCCGGCCATCGCCTCGCCGGCCCACGCCCCGCTTCGGAGACATCGGACCACAGGCGCCGGACCATGGGGGGTCAAAAACCTAGCGGACGAAGATCGTCTGCGGGATCACATTCACGACGTTCGGGGAGATCAGCGCGGCGTTGGTGTAGACCGGCACCCCGCCCTGGGTCAGCAGGGTTCGAGCCTGAACGTTCTGGTTGACGTAGACGACCATCGATCGCGTCCCGGCGACGATGAGGTCAGGGCCGGGCGGCGTGGACTTCTGCACGCGATACCAGAAGCAGCGCTGGGCCGGCAGGTTGTCCCACTCGCCCTTGTTGGCATAGTTCGGCACTCCCATGCCGACTCCGTTGAGGAACCGGCTCTGGACGATGGCCTGATGGCGCTCATACGTAACGTCGGCGATCCAGTCACCGGGCCGGACGACCGGATCGGGCAGGGTGGTCGGCCACCGGAGGAGCACGGTCCGATCGCCGCTGGCACCATAGCCGGGACCGCTCGAGCCAGGCCCGCCCTGGGGGATTACGTTTCCGCTGTACCCGAAGACGCCCTCAACCACGGTTTCGCCGGCGACCTCGTAATCGAGCCCGCTTCCCGCTGTCACCTGAGGGCTGGTGTTCGTCGGCAGGCCGATCCCGAACGGGCGATTCTCGAAGATGACGATGTTGCCGTCGATCACCGAGCGGTTGCCGGCGCTGGCGAGCTGGCCGGTGAACATCCAGGTGTATCGCCAGTCGAGTGAGATCGTCCCGCCACTGATTCCCGACGCGGCCTCGGCGACGGTGGGCGAGAGATCCGGGAGCACCGGGTTGGGCGTGGTCACCGGCTGGCCGCCGGCAATGCCCCCGAGCGTGTAGGTATTGACGTTGGCATCCTGCCAGACCACGTCTTCCTGCGAGACGAAGATGTTCGGCACATTCATCGAGGTCGGCATGACCGGCAAACCCGAAGGGGCGTAGGGGCGGTTGAAGTTCGTGATCCGTTGCAAACCGTGGGCGCTGGCCGATGCGCCGAGGTTCGGCAGTCCGTACCCGAACCTTGCCTCATAAGCTCCCGAGTCGCCGATGTAATAACCACCGGGTGCGAAGTTGGTCGCCGGGCCGTTGGCCTGCGGAAAGTTGGGGTTAACCGTGTAGTAGCGCCAGAGCGGATCGTAGGCAAACGGCAGTCCCGGGAAGCTCGCACTGGCCGCGTTTGCCGGCGTGGTGGCGAAGGGATTGGCGTTGGCACCGACAAGGCCGGTGATGGTCCCGTTATTCACGACAAAGGCCGGTCCCAGATACGAGGCGGTATCCTGAACCATCGGGTGATAAGGCTGGAGGTTGGAATCGCGATACCAGAAAGGGCCATTCGGACCGTGCAGAATCTGATTCTGGAAATCCACCTGCGAGAACGTATGACTGCCAAGCAACCCGCGCGCGATGGCGTCGGAGGCCGCGGACTCCATCAGGGTGGCTGAGCGACTCCATCGGGCCGCGTCGCGGAGCCGGAGCAAGCCGATCGGGAAGAGCGTCGCCAGCGAGATCAGGCCGATGCCGAGAATCATGATCGAGATCAGGATCTCGGTCAGTGTGATCCCGGGCCGAAGGCCCGAACCGGCCAGCGACCGCCCCGAGGGGATACAGGCCGCCGACCATCGATCACGGACCACTGGTTTCCTCATGGTCAAGGGCCCCCAACCACGCCCTGCTCGGCCTGGATGAACGGGTTCACGGAGTGATAGTAGCCAAACTGGTTGACGAACGGAGGACTCGAATTCACCACAATCTGCCCGGTGCGGGTGAAGAGCGTCAGCACCGCGTATTCCCCCTTCAAATAGGGGCCCGGGAAGTTGCTGGAGAACGAACTGGACGGCTCCGCGATCGGCAGATAGTAAGAAGCGCCCGGCGCCCAGGGCTGGGGCGTGCCATTGCTCGTCACCTGGACCGGGTTCAGATCCTGCCGCTCGGCCAGCCAGAAGTGATAGAACGCGCTCCCCATCTGGAACGAGGCTGGTGTGCTATAGGCCGTGATCGGCAGCACTGTCCCATCGGGATTGATGATGATATCGACGTAGCCGGAAGAGAGATCGACCGGCAGCCGCGAACGCTCCGGATGCGGCGTATTCGGCATCTTGTACGCGGTGGCATCGACCACGATATCCGTGGGAAGGGCGATCTCCCGTGCGTTCGGAGCGGGAGCCGGGCGTCGGCGAATCGTGTAAGGGACATTAACCTCATGCCCCGTCACTGAACCAAGCGTGCCAAGCCACTGCTCGTTCTCGAGTTCGCTCAGAACAGGAAAATCGATATAACCATCATTATTGTTGTCCACTCCGTCGAATTCCTCGTCCACCCAGCCGTTGTTGTTGTCGTCCCGCCCATTGACCAGGATCAGGAATTCGACAGGCTGGTTCCCTACCAGGGGAGCATACGAGGATTGATTGATCGCTGCTGGAGGGCCGACGTTCACAAATCCATCCGGATTTCCGCCCGCCTGATTGAGGATCATCGGCCCAGCGACGGTGTACCAGGGACCGGAGTTGTTGAGTTGAATCTTGTCCCCGATCCGGATATTCCAGTACCACGATGTCGGCGAATTCGGGGCACTCGTCTTGGGATTGGCGAGACTCTCCAGCAGGATCAGATAACTGGGATATTGCGACTGCACGGCGCTAGGAATCGTGATCGTCACCGGGGGCACAAGGCTCGCCAGGTAATTGATGTTCCCCGGGGTGTAGGGAGTACAGTTCCCTTCGCTATATTCAGGAGCCGCTTCGAGCGGGATGGCGCGATTGTAGGCCAGGATACTGTACGGGTTGACCTGAACGTACTGTCCAATATTGACCCATTGGAGCGGAAAGGCCGGGTCGGGCATGAGCCGGATGCCGCAGGGCTGATTGTCGTGAATCGCCTTGTCGCGGGCTCCGACCAGGGCTCCCTGCAAGATGCGCGCGGCCTCGCTGACCTGACGGTGATTGAGCGCCGGAAGCACGGTCGGAAGGGCCACCGCGCTGATGAGCAGGATGATAAAGATCACCACCAGCAGCTCGATCAGAGTAAAGCCCCGGCTCGCGGCCTGCGATCCGCCCGGGCGACGCGATCGCGTCCTCATCCGCCACCTCCGATTCCGACGGTAACCTGGATATTCTGATTGGTGATGTCGTCGCCAGCCGCCTGGAGCAACTGGCCCGTCGAGGGATTCGACGGTTCGTCCGACTCGGTGTAATTGATTTGCGTGGCCGAATACTGGTTATGCGCAGCGCTCGTGAAATCGACGGTGAACCCACCCGAGGTATCCGTCACGCTAAAGGGAAGCGCGTTGTTCTCGTTGGCGATCAGGGCCCACGCCGCCCTGGTTCCCAGGCTACTGAGGGCCGCGTCGGAATAAAGGAAGATCCCAAGCTGGCCATCGAGCCCCCCGGAGGCGACCAGAAACTTCGAGTAGAAGGCCCGCCGGCTCCCGTAGATTGCGCCGCGATCCCAGTAATAAGCCCCGCCACCGCCGGGAACGGGCTCGACCAGGCGATGGAAGTAATACTCGAACGCCTGAGCCGGCCCACTGAGGATGCTACTATCTGGCGTGGGATAGCCCGCGATCGGCGAGGAGTTGTTGTACATATTCGACCACCAGGCCGGCGCCACGAGCTGCTGATTCGCGTCCATCGGGTTCTGTTCGCGCTGCTCAAACATCGAGACGAAGGGAGCGGTCAGCGTCCAGGAATCCGCTCCGTCGGCCGTGAGCACCTGGCCACGCTGGAGCCCGGAATGGTAGAGCAAGGGCCACCGGAAGAACTGGAGCGGGTTTCCCCAGGCGTCCACGAACTCGGGAAGGCCGTCGCCATCGGTGTCCTGAACCTCGCGATCGGTGAACTCGTCCCGATTGAAGACCGAGCCCAATGGCCCCTGGCCCTCGACGAGGACCGCGTAAAGCATCTCAGAGCGGGCCGTGATGTGCTTGTGGTTCGCCAGGTTCGCCTGGACCAGTGCCTGGTTCGTGCCGGTCACGCCCTCCTGCCACTCGTCGACCATCCCATTCTGGTTGTTGTCGACACCGTCGTAGCCAGCGGGCAGATAGCCGAGGTTTCTGTAAAGCCCCGCGGCCACGGGATAGGAGGCACCATAAATCCCGATTCCGGACGGGTTGTATTCCATCAACCCGCCGGTGGACGTCGAACTGTAGCCGGAACCACTCCCGTCCCCATAGAAGTAGGCCGTCGCGCCGACCTGGCCGCCGATCGAATTACCCATCGGCAAGATGTATTGTCCCAGGCCGTTCGGGTCGGTCGGCGTCCCGCCCGACAGGGGATACGGATTGGCGGCGAAATTGAGGGGGTAGGGCCCGCTCGTGTTCTGAACGAAGAAAGTATCGGGCATTTCTCGCTTCACGTAGTCGTACCAGGCGATCACCTGAGCTCGAAGCAAGCCGGCCATCGGCTGGGTGGTTCCACTGTTCCAGACCGAGCCCATCAGCAGGTGCGCCGAGTTCGGCTCGGGGCGACGCTGCATCAGGGCGGCAAGCCGGTCGTTCAGTCCCCCCTCGAGCTTGGTGATGAGCGTCTGGGTGGCTCGCTCCTGGGCTCGCTTCACCGAGTTCATCGAGGCGTTGAGGATGAAGGCCAACAGGATGCCGATGATCACCATCACGACCATCAGCTCAACGAGAGTGAATCCGCGGCCCGCCCGGCGAACGGTTGCACGGAGAACGGCGAGGGGAAGGTCCGTCGCCGCCCGCGTCTCGGGTTCCGTCTCTCGGATTCGATCGCTCATGACTGCCCTCGCGTCGGTCCAGGAACGAGTATCAGGGCCCGGCTTCCGGGGGGTTGCGGTCGGTGCGGACCATCTCCGAAGGCCGTCTCCGCGAGGCCCGGCCCGGGACCGGTCCACGGGGTGTCGCGGAGGGCGCCCGGTTAGTTAAGCGTCCCCGACTTGAAGTTTGTCAGATTATCGAACTCACGCTGGCGGATGGCGCCGTCGGATTCCTTACCGTACGATCCCCCGTAAAAGGTGCTGTTCGGATCGAACGGCAATGGCTCACCGGACGCCGCTTGCGAGTTCGAGACATACTGGCCGCCCACACCGTAGAGCCCGTCCAGTCCAGCCGAGATGATCTGGAATGTCTGCGGGTTCTGGTAAATCACGCTACCGGTGGCCGGCTGGGTGCTCGACGAGGTGTATGGGTTGGGCGACGCGGAGATCGCGCCAGAGCCGTAGGACGCCGACGAGGGATGATTGGTCGGGAACGGAAGCTTGAACTCGAGCTCGACTGGTGCGTTGCCCATGACGTCGGACTCATGCAGGAAGTTCACGTCATTCGGATCGTAATTATTGTTGCCGTAGGCGTTGAAGTAGGCATAGAAATTGAGCTGGCCGGTCCCCATCGGCGGACCGCTGTTCAGGCTATCGTAATAGGCGGGGATACCCGGAATGGGGATGGCCCCGCTGTTCGTCTGGATGTTGATCGTGTCGAGGAACAACCGGCCCGGGTTGAACTGGTAGAACGCCTCCTGGCGATTGGCGTTGTACATCTTGTTGCCGACGATCATGTTGGTGAAGGGATTCGTCGGATCCTTGCCGAATCCGGTCAGGCCGTAGGTGCCGCTGGTCGGATCGTGAAGCGGGACACCACCCAGGAAGAAGACCAGACACTCGTGGCCGTGCAGGATGTACGCCCCGTCCATCTGGCCGTTTCCGTTGAAGTCGTACCAGGTATTACCCGGGAGGGCCGACGTGGTCGTGAGCCGGGGCCAGAACTTGCGGAGCGCGGCCACCGACCGCTGCGCGAGCTGGGAGACATAGATGTCCCCCGCCCCGATCGAGGTCGGATCGAGACCGCCCGAATTCAGAGCGGTCGTGGTCTCGCTCAGATACGGCAGATAATTGCCATTCTCGACGCAGAGGAATCGGCTGGGGGGATAATCGCCGTACTTGGCCTTGAAGTTGGCCAGGGCCTGCGCGAGCTGATTGATCTCGGCCGAGACGGCGGCGTTCCGGGCCGTCTTGAGCGCTCCATTGATCGCGGGAAGGAGCAGCCCGATCAGAATGGCCAGCACCACGATCACGACCAGAAGCTCCACCAGCGTGAAGCCCTTGTTGACCGTCCTCTGTCGCCGGCCCCGCGTCTCGGGACGGCCGAATCGGCTCGCTATGCTCGTCGTCAGGCGGATCATCGGTCCTCCCACCATAAGGCAACCAGGGGTCGTCACACGTTCGAGCGGCAAGCCCGGGAAGAGAGTCAACATTCGGGGGAAGGGACGGCCTCGCTAGAACGAGCGAGGCCGCCCGCTGTCTCACGATTTTTTTCGATCAGCCCGAAAGCTTCGAGATCAGGGTGATCAGCGGCAGGAACAGGGCGATGACGATGAAGCCGATGATACCGCCAAGCACCACGATCATCAGCGGCTCGAGCAGGCTCACAAGGCTCTCGACGGCCGTCTCGACCTCTTCGTCGTAGTTGTCGGCGATCTTGTTCAACATGGTGTCGAGCTCGCCCGTCTCCTCGCCGACGTCGATCATGTTCACGACGATGTCGTCGACGATTCGAGACTCCTTCAGCGGCTGGGCGATCGTCTCGCCCTCGCGGATGCTCTCGTAGATTCGGGTAAACGCCCGCTCGAAGACGGCGTTGCCCGCCGTGTCACGGACGATGTTCAGCGATTCGAGGATCGGAACGCCCGAGGTGACCAGCGTTCCCAGCGTGCGTGTCGTCCGGGCCACCGTGGATTTCTCGACAATCGCACCCATGACCGGGATCATCAATTTTATCCGGTCACAGACATAGGCCCCTGTTTTATTTCGATACAGAAGCTTGATGAAGATCCAGATAAACAGTGGGGACAGGAAGACCACGTAGAAATAGTTGATGATGAGGTGGCTGGCCTCGATCAGGAAGATCGTCATGCCCGGCAGAGGCACGCCGAAATCCTTGAAGATGGCCTCGAACTTGGGAATGATGAAGTAGAGGATGAATCCGACAATCGCGCAGGCGACCGTGATGACCACGACGGGGTAGACCATGGCCCCCTTGATTCGACGCTTGAGCGACTGAGATTTCTCCTTGAAATCCGCGAGGCGCTGCAAGATGGCCTCAAGGGCACCGCCTGCCTCACCCGCCTTGAGCATGTTGCAATAGAGGCGATCAAACGCCTTCGGGTGCTTGGCACACGCCTCGGAGAGCGTCATCCCGCTCTCGATATCCTCGACGATGTCGCCGAGGGAGTTCTTCAAGACCCCCGGCTTGCACTGCCCCTCGAGGATCTTCAGACTCCGCAGGATCGGCAGACCGGCGTCCTGGAGCGTCGAGAGCTGCCGGGTGAAGGTGCAGAGCTGCTTCATCGAGATCCGGCCGATGGTGAACGACTTCTTCTTGCGGCGTCGTCCGCCCTTGGCCTTCCCGCGGGCCGCGGTCTTCTTGGCCTTCTCGGCGATCTTGGTGACGAAGAACCCCTTCTGGCGGATGAGCTGCTGGGCTTCTTCCTGGGTCGCGGCGTCGATCGTGTCCTTGACCTCGCGCCCGGTGTGGTCCATCGCCTCGTACTGATAGGTCGGCATGGCTCTTGTCCTTCTCCGGTGGTCCTTCTGTCCGTCGCCCGTCGCGGCCTTGGAATCGGATCGAATGCCCGTCGCCCCCGTTCGGAGGCGAGGGCTCAGTCGTCCGTCACCGTCTCGCGGAGGATCTCCTCAATGGTGGTGTTCCCCTGGTGGATGTTCCAGAGGCCGACCTCGCGGAGGGTCCTCATCCCGTACTTCCGGCAGGCCTCGCGGAACTCGTCGAGCGAGGTCTCGGCGACGATCATGTCGCGAAGCGGGTCGTTCATGACAAGAAGCTCATGAATGCCCATGCGTCCCTTGTAGCCGGTGTTGTTGCACTTGTCGCACCCCTTCCCGTAGAAGAACTTCTTGGAGGCCGCCTGCTCGGGCGAGAGCCCGAGCTCCATGCAGACCTCGGGCGCGGGGGTGAACTCCGTCTTGCAGTACTGGCAAATCTTGCGGACGAGCCGCTGGGCCAGCACGGCCTCGACGGTCGCCGTGATGAGGAACGTCGGCAGGCCCATGTCGCGAAGCCGGGTGATCGCCGACGGTGCGTCGTTGGTATGCAGGGTCGTGAAGACGATGTGCCCGGTCAGCGAGGCCTGGATCGCGATCTCGGCCGTCTCCAGGTCGCGGGTCTCGCCGACGAGAATCTTGTCGGGGTCCTGCCGAAGGATCGCGCGGAGGCAACTGGCGAAGGTCACGCCGATCTCGGCGTTGATCGGAATCTGGATCAGGCCCTCAATCTCGTACTCGACCGGCTCCTCGGTCGTGATGATCTTCTCCTGAATCCGGTTGAGGAAGTTGAGCGTCGCATACAGCGTCGTCGTCTTTCCCGAAGAGGTCGGCCCGGTCACCAGGATGATCCCGTTCGGCTTTTCGACCACCTCGTACCATCGGGCGAGGGTGTCCTCCGGCATCCCCAGCTTCTTCAGGTCAAGCTGGACCACCGTTCGGTCCAGAATCCGGAGCACCACGCTCTCGCCGAACATCGTCGGCAGGGTCGAGACCCGGATGTCCACCGTATTTCCGCCCAGGGCGAGCTGAATCTTGCCGTCCTGAGGAAGCCGGCGCTCGGCGATATCCAGATTCGACATGACCTTGATCCGGCTCGAGATCGCCGGGGCGAGGTGGCGGGGCGGCGGGACGAGTTCGTAGAGAATCCCGTCGACCCGATACCGCATCTTGTACTCTTCCTCGAACGGCTCGAAGTGGATGTCCGAGGCCTTGTCCTTGATCGCGAGCAGCAGAACCATGTTCAGAAGCTTCCGCACCGGCGCCGCCTCGGCCATCTCCTCGATGGCCTCGAGGTCGATGGTGTTCTCGTTGCGGCCGGCCATCTTCTGAAGGCCCTTGTCCTGCTCGATCTGCTTGACGACGTCCTGAATGCTCTCGTGATGGCCCGCGTAAAGCTGCTCGATCTTCGCCATCACGTCCGACTCGGCCGCGACCGCACCCTTCACTTCGACCCCGAGAAACATCCGGAGGCTGTCGAGGGTCGAGGGGTTCTGGGGCTCGGCCATGGCGACCGTGACGCTCTTGTCCTTCTTGTTCTGCGAGACCGGGATGATCTTGTAGGCCGTCGCCATGCTCTCGTTGACCATCTCGGTCAACTCGGCGGGAATCGTCACGTCGGCCAGCCGGATGACCTTCATCCCAAGCTGCTCGCCGAGGGCGCGCAGAACCTGCTCATCCTTGACCAGGCCCATTCGAACCGCGACCTTCCCCAGCAGCTCGCTCCCGGTCCGTTTCTGCTCCTCGAGCACCTTCATCAGGGCTTCCTCGTCGAGGTAGCCCAGGTCGACCATGATCATGCCGAGTCGTCGAGCCATCGTGGGGCGTCCCGGGGGCCGGGCCGATCCGTCGCGAGGTCCGGGCAGGCCCTCTGAAGAGAGGCCCAGGCCGATCGCGGCGGTTGGGCTGCTACTGGAATCGGTCGTCTATCGGTGCCGTCGGAGATACGGGTGAAGATCGGTTATCTCGCCGCGACCGGAACCGGCCAGAGCGATGGGCAGACCCGAGAAGGCGACGATGCCCGCCTGGGTCGGGTCCGCCAGGGATAGCAAGAGATTGAGGGCCATTCGAGTGAGAAACGACGCCGAGAGGACCACAGCGGATTCTCAGTCCTTTTCCTCGTCGTCGTCGGGCTCCTCGTCGAAGATCCCCTTTTTGGCGTTCTCGATCCGCTCGCGGAGTTCGGTGGCCTTTCGAGCTTTCATGATGACTTCACTCTCCTCGACCAGCCCCTGCTTCCAGAGGTTGAAGAGGCTGTCGTCGAGCAGGATCATCCCGTGCTTCCGGCCGGTCTGAATCGAGGAGTCGATCCGGTACGTCTTGTTCTCGCGGATCAGGTTCGAGATGGCCGGTGTGACGACCAGCATCTCGTAGGCAGCCACCAGCCCCTTGGGCTTCCGGGGCAGAAGCGCCTGGGCCAGGATACCGATGATCGCGACCGAAAGCTGAGTTCGGATCTGGTCCTGCTGGTCCTTCGGGAAGACGTCGATGATCCGGTTGACCGTTCCCTCGGCCGAGTTCGTGTGCAGGGTTCCAAAGACGATGTGGCCGGTCTCGGCCGCGGTGATCGCCGCCGAGATCGTCGCGAGGTCTCGCATTTCGCCGACCAGGATGCAATCCGGGTCCATTCGAAGGGCGCGGCGAATCGCCTCGGGGAAGTCGGGAACGTCCACACCGATCTCTCGCTGGTTGATCAGCGATTTGTTGTGCTTGTGGTAATACTCGATCGGGTCCTCGATCGTGATGATGTGACGGTCAAGGGTGTTGTTCAGCCAGTTGATCATCGATGCAAGACTGGTCGTCTTGCCGGAGCCCGTCGGCCCCGTCACCAGGATCAGTCCGCGCGGGCGCTGGATCAACTGCTCGATGACCGCGGGAAGCCCCAGTTGCTCAAATGAGAGGAACTCGTTCGGGATTCGCCGGAGGACCAGCCCGATATTCCCGCGTTGCTTGAAGATCGCCACCCGGAACCGGGCCATGTCGCCGAAAGCAAAACCAAAGTCCGTCCCCCCAACCTCCTGAAGCTCCTGCTGGCATCGCTCGGGCGTGATGCTCTTCATCAGGGAGGTCGTGTCCGATGGCTCCAGCACCTTGGTCTGGAGCGGGCGCATGTGACCGTGGAGCCGAAGCATTGGCGGGCTCCCCACGGTCAGGTGCAGGTCGCTCGCCCTCTGGGTGCAAACCGTCTGAAGCAGCTTGTCGATCAGCAGCGTGCCCATGGCCCTGTTTTCCCCTCCGCGGGAACGTCGATGAAACCGGCGACACCGAACGAGCGCCTCGCCGAGGCGCGGCGACTTGACTTCTTCCCGTCGTCCAGGTGTCCATCGAATCGTTACCGTGCGCCATGGGGTTAGGACAAAATGCCCGGACCCTGGGTGCACCCGTATTATTTCGGGGGAACCTGGTTGGATCAAGCGGCGACCAATTGGCGGGATCGATCGACCCCGCGGCGGCCGGGAGACCTCGGACGAGGTCGGCCGCGGTCTTCCAGGGACGCCGGCATCCCGATCCCTCTCGGATCGCAATGGGCGGACGCCGAAGTCCGGACATCCCAGGCCGCCAAGAGTTACTTGACAGCCGACTCGGGTGCCACCTCCTTCTGCGTGATCCGGAGAACCTCGTCGATCGTGGTCAGGCCCTTCAGCGCCTTGATCATTCCATCCTCGAACAGCGTATGCATCCCCTGTTTCCGGGCCATCTTGCGCACATTCAGCGTGGATTCGCCCTTGAACGCCATCTCACGGACCTGGGTCGTCATGATCATCAATTCGTAGATACCCATTCGGCCCCGATAGCCCGTTTTGTTGCAGTTGGAGCAACCCTTCCCCTTCATGAAATTGGCCTTCTTGGCGATCTCCGGGCGGAGCCCCAGGCCATTGAGAATGTGCGCCGGCGGCTCGTACCGGACCTTGCACTTCGGGCAAACCTTCCGCACTAACCGCTGGGCCATGATGGCCATCACCGAGCTTGCCACCAGGAATGGCTGGATGCCGATATCGACCAGACGTGTAATGGCACTGGGCGCATCGTTCGTGTGCAATGTACTGAAAACCAAGTGTCCGGTCAGACTGGCCTGAATGGCCGTCTCAGCGGTCTCCAGATCGCGAATTTCACCGACCAGGAGGATGTTCGGATTCTGTCGGAGCATGGCCCGGATGATCCGGGCGAAGGTCATCCCGATCTTGGCCTTGACCTCACATTGGTTCACGCCAGGCAGGTAATACTCGACCGGATCCTCCGCGGTGATGATCTTGACGTCGGGCCGGTTCAGTTCGTTGAGCGCCGCGTAGAGGGTGGTCGTCTTGCCCGAACCCGTCGGGCCCGTGACGAGGAGGATTCCGTTGGGTCGCTTGATCAGTTGCTTGAACCGGGCCCAGTCGTCATCGCCGAAGCCCAGATCCTGCAATCCCACCTTGATATTGTCGCGGTCGAGAATGCGCATGACGACCGATTGGCCATGCGTGGTAGGAATAATGCTGACACGGAGATCGATATCCTTGCCGGCCACGAGGATCTTAATTCGGCCGTCCTGAGGACGGCGTTTCTCGGCGATGTCGATCTGTCCCATGATCTTGAGGCGGCTGACGATCGCGCCCAGCAATCGGCGGGGGGCGTTGTCACGCTCGATCAGGACGCCGTCAATCCGATACCGAATCCGGACGCGATCGACGAACGGCTCGATATGGATGTCACTGGCTCTCTGCTGAACGGCTTCCTGGATGATAAGATGCACGAGCCTGATGACGGGTGCGTCTCCTTCCTCCAGGGTGTTGGTGGTGCTGGATTTGCCGCCTGTACCAACGTCCTCGGCGAAGTCGATGGCGGTGTCAGTGAACTCCTGGAGCATGGAGTCAACGGACTCCGTCTCCGCGGTACTACTCCCGTAATATTTATTGATGGCCTCGACGATCGATTCCTTGGGAGCGAGGGAGATCTCGATATCCCGGTTCAGGACGAACCGAAGCTTGTCGATGGTGTCGAAGTCGAGAGGATCATGCATGATGACTCGAATGAGTCCTCCCTCCTGGGCGAGGGGCATGACGATGTTTTCGCGTGCCAGGGACTCGGGGACAAGTTCGATGACGGAGGCGGGGATCTCGATCTCGCGGAGTTCGACGAAGGCGAGGCCGTGTTGCTCGGCCTTGGCCTTCATGATCGCGTCGGCGTCGGCATAACCGAGGCGGACGAGGGCCTCCTCGACAGTGCTGTTGGGGGAACCGGCGGCTTCCTTGAGTTGATCGGGGCCGATCACCCCGCGACGGACCAGGATTTCGGTCCAATCCCGACTCTTGGCCATGGCAGAACGACTCCGGAAGTGAACGACCGCTTGCCGGGGAATGATCGCCGGCAGGAGGCGACCGCGGGGCGCGGCGACTCTCCTTCGACGTCAGCCCGGCCCGAAGGGTCCGTGGGTGGTCTGATCGCTCGCAGGGACTCGAAGATTTACAGGAACAGGATCGATACCGTGACGACCATCCGGACGACCCGGCCGCACCGTCAGATCGAGGATGAAAGGGGATTAACCGAATCAATGAGGACACTTGAACTTACCAAGCCGTGAGCCGACCGGCAAGGAAATCGTTAAGATTTCCAGCGCCCGGGGCGCCGGATTCGCTCTGTTAATCCGGGTTGCCCCAGGCGACGGAGCGGTCACCCGGAACAACCTCACCGATAATCCAGGAAGGGACGTTCGCCTCCTGCCTCAGGTGCCGGACAATGGCCTCGGCGTAGTATTCCGCAACGATGAGGACCAGGCCGATGCCCATGTTGAAAACCCGGTCCATCTCCTCGGGGTCCACCTGCCCGAGTTTCATGAGCCAGGGAAAAACGGGGGGAGCGGTCCAGGACCCGCGGGCCAGCCGGATCGAGCATCCTTCGGGGAGAATCCGGGGAGGGTTATCGATCAGGCCGCCGCCCGTGATGTGAGCGATCCCGTGGACGGTCCGTTTGACTCGATAGTGCCGGTAGACAGCCTTCATTGCAGGGACATAGATGCGGGTCGGTTCGAGTAGTTCATCGGCGACCGTCCGGTTGAGCTCGGGAACGAAGGTCTCGGGGGACAATCCGGCGTGCTCGAAGACGATCTTGCGTGCGAGGCTGTAACCATTCGAGTGAAGGCCCGAGCTGGCCAGACCGATCACGCGATCGCCGACGCGGATATCCCGGCCGTCGAGCATCCGGCGCCGCTCGACGACGCCGAGGCAGAAGCCGGCGAGGTCGTACTCGCCGGGACGATAAAAGTCGGGGAGGATGGCGGTCTCGCCGCCAAGAAGGGCGCACTCAGCTTCGACGCATCCATCACTCACGCCCTTTATAATCTGTGCGGTGAGTTCGGGCTCGTCGCGGCTCATCGCCACATAGTCGAGAAAGAGGAGTGGCTCGGCCCCCGCGCAAAGGCAATCGTTGACGGACATGGCGACCAGGTCGATGCCGACGGTCGCGTGTCGGCCGGTGGCGAAGGCGAGCTTGAGCTTGGTGCCGACCCCGTCGGTCGAGGCAACGAGGACCGGGTCACGGTAGGTTCTCGAGAGCAGGCCAATCTGGTCGTTGAGACGGAAGAGTCCGGCGAAACCGTCCTTCCATTCGAGGACCCTCGGTGTAAAGGTACGGCGGAGCAGAGGTGGCAGCCGGGACATCGTCTGCTCGTAGACGTCGAGGTCGACCCCGGCCGATCGGTAGTCCATGTCCGGTCCAATCTTCGGTCGCAAGAGTGAGGCGTTTCGCCGAGCTGCCCGGATCATCCAGACGGCCCCGACCCGGGCCGGGTCGGATCGCCTGCCGCGAGGCACCGGGTCCCTTGAACATACCACTCGGCGCGAGTATCCTGAAGCCGATTCAGCTTCCCGCACCGGTTCGATCTCGGGATCGTTCCGGCCTGCCTCGAACGACATGCCGTGCAACCCTCTTGACATCCCCCAGACACCGGGAGTTTCAATCCATGCTTCGAAAGTGGATGGTCTTCGGCCTCAGCGCGGGCATCCTTATCGCCTTCGCCGGCGCCGGCTTCGGTCTGACCGACGACGAGTCTGAGCTGGAAAAGGTGATGGAGAAGGTCAACAAGGCGAACAACGCCATCAAGAAGGGCGTTCGGACGCCGGTCGCCTTCAAGAAGATGCACAAGGACGCCGCCAAGCAGTCGAAGGAGATGGTCAAGCTGGCGAAGGCGAGCAAGCCCATCAAGGAAGCGGTCGGCCGGGCGAAGAACGAGGCCAACCCCCAGAAGAAGTGGGACGAGTTGATGGACGACTTCATCGAGAAGTCAGAGAAGCTCGCGGGGACGGCGAACAAGACGGAGCCAGACTACGACGACACCAAGAAGGCGTTCAGTGCCGTTTCGAAGACCTGCTCGGACTGTCACAAAGTTTTCCGGGTTGAAGACGAAAAGTTCTGAGCGGATGCCGGCGACCAGGCTGGGAACCCGATGGTTGGAGTCGGCTGCGTGGGGGAGGATGGCCTGCCACGATCGGACCCTCCCCAGCGTCGCCGAGGACCTGGCACTCGACGAGGCCCTGTTGATCGAGGCCGACTCAGGTCGCGGCCCCGCTCTGGTCCGATTCTGGGAGCGGTCGACTCACGCGGTCGTCCTGGGGGCATCCCGCCGGATTCGGGAGGACGTGGACGTCGACGCTTGCCGGGCGGACGGCGTCCCGATCTTCCGACGATCAAGCGGGGGCGGAACCGTGGTGATTGGGCCAGGGGCTCTTAACGTCTCGGTCATTCTCCCCGAGTCGGCCGCGCCGGGGCTTTCGGCCGTCGACGTCGCTCATCGGCACGTGCTGGACCGAATGGCTCTGACGATCCGAGGGCTGGGGCGTCGGGTCGATGTCCTCGGCCACGGTGATCTGGTCCTTGACGATCGGAAGTGCGCCGGCAGTGCTCAGCGTCGGTTGAGGACCTGGTTCCTGGTGCATTGCTCGATTCTCTACAACTTTGACCTCGGCCGTCTCGGGCGTTACCTGAAGCAACCTGACCGTCAGCCGGAATACCGGCGCGGGCGGCCTCACCACGAATTTGTCGGGAATCTCGGGCTGACCCGTTCAGAGCTGGTCGAGGGACTCTCTCCTACGGGCCAGATCCGCCTCGATGAAGAAGAGGGAGACGACCTTGCCGGTCCGATCTCACACCTTCCCGGGCTCCTGGCCGGGAGATTCGCTGATCCTGGTTGGATTGAGCGGCTTTGATGCCGGAATACGGCCGATCGTCGGGCGTGATCTGTCCTCGCGTCAGATCCCCAGTAAATCCGGTCAAGGCTGAAAAGTTTGCCCGTCCCTTGCCGATATATGCCGGCCGCGAATCTCAGGAAGGGGCGGTTTTTCTCTCCGTCTCTGGTGAGCGCGCCTATCATTCCTGGAGATCTGCGAAGGGCTTTGTGCGGGAATCCGGGCTGTTCGTTGGCACGTTCGGACCCCGTTCGCGTATGATAGTTTAATGGGCTTCGCCGCTCCCGTCGGGTGGCGGTGCTCCGGCCCCGATTGATCGGACTTATCGGCCCCGGTCGCCCCGGCCCGCTCCGGCCGGCCGGCCGGTC
>DAIDKV010000103.1 GCA_027449865.1 Planctomycetales bacterium | reverse complement strand
TGTCTGATTCACGTGTCCGCTGATGTTGTCCGATCGGTTCCCTTGTCGGAGCCGGCTCTAACCGGCGATCTTCGCGTGACCTTTGGCTTCGTCCGGGACGATGACCCTTGTAGGAGCCGGCTCCAGCCGGCGATCTTCGCGTGACCTTTGGCTTCGTCCGGATCGCCAGCTGGAGCTGGCTCCTACATGGGCGATTGGCCCGGTCCTTCGTGATCGGCCGATCGTTTGACTTCCGAGGGCTTTCGCCGGCGATCTTCGCGAGACCTTTGGCTACGTCCGGGTCGCCAGCGGGAGCTGGCTCCTACATGGGCGATTGGCCCGGTCCTTCGTGATCGGCCGATCGATCGAGCTGGCTCCGGCCGATGACCAGGTCACGACCCGGTGCTCCCTCCGACAAAAGATCGGCTACCTCAGCCATCAAAACCGGACAGGATCCTCGGGCTCGTGAATGAGAAGAGAGCCCAAACCGCGCGCGGATTTCGTGATGGAGAACCTGTTGGGCGGAGATCCTGTTCGAGAGCTTACGAGCGAAGAGCTCACCGGCGATCCAGTCGGCGGCGTTAAACCGCTCCATCATCGCCAGGAGGATGATGGCCTTGCCGGCATCAGGCAGAAGCCGAATCTTCGCGGTCTGTTTCCTAGTTGTATTGAAGTCGAATCCGATCGACCGGTCCATCCGGCGGACGGACGGACCCGAGCGGAATTCCTCACTCCCCTACAAGGAGAGGGACTCCTTCCGCCTTCCTTTGAAAGGATGATCACATCGTCGGCCAGCATCGCCTGGGCCGAGGCGCGCGAGGCCCCTGGCCCGAGCGCAGCGGCGATCGCCAGACCCTGCGCGAGAAGCCGCGCGGGCCTTATCCCCATCAGGATCGCCATGAACAGCCCCTCCCTGGCCCCGAAGAGCACGGCCATGCCCATGATCGGGCGCGATCTTGCGGCCGTGCTCGCGGATCGGGCGAAATCCGGGCTCCGGCCGGTATCGCCTCCAGGGATTGTATCGACCGTAAGGCGAGATCCACTCCATTCAACCGACGGATCGGGCCCTCGAAAGGGAGACCGGCGTCCGGATTCGGCCCGGCGGTCGGGGCCATCTCCGCCGAGGATCAGTCCTGGCCCCTGTCGAAAAGGACCCCGCCGATCCATCTCCAGATTGTTCCAAAGGCATCCATCATCCGCTCGGGCCCCGCGACGTATCCGGCCGCACCGGCGACGAGCCCAACCATCCAGCACCAGCGGAACAAAAGCGGCGCCTCGGGCCCGTCGCCGAAAAACCGAAGCGCCACCAGCCAGACCAGGGACATTGTGAGAAAGGCGAGAAGGAACCCCATCATCGCCGTGACAAGTCGGTCGCCAACGGTGAGCGCCGGCTCGTTCCTGCGACGACGGGTAACCATCGAGCCTCCCTCCCGCGCGATCGTCGAGCGATTAACGACGGCGTTTGGGGTCGAGATTCTCCTTGAGTTCGTCGGGCGTGACAGTGGTCTCGGCGCCACTGGCGGGGACGTCGAGCCGTGCCGTCCAGAGAATGGCGTTGAGGACCAGCTTGCGGAAATCCGGGTCGCCCCAGTTCTTGTGGAAGTGGGCGCCGGTGAATCCGAAGCCTCGGCCGCCGTCCGGCCGCTCGACGGCCCAGCCGAGAACCTCATCATGCCCCTTCGCCGCGACGATGTGCCCGTAAGGCCCCCTCGGCGACGCTGATCGCCCCTCGCGCGTTCGGTCGTCGGGCTTCGCCACGACGATGGGCGTGACACCCTTCATATCGGGGCGGAAGCGGATACTGAAATACCATTCATCATTGACCGAGAACGGGTGGACGCCCCGAGTGATCGGATGGTCGGGAAGGCTCTTGACCTCGGCCTTCCAGTGCGGGTTGGTCGAGTAACCGGTCTCGTAGTAGCCGCCGATCCAGTCGAGGAACTTCGCGCCCGGCTTGTTCCCGTGGTGCTCAACCGGAACCTCGACAGCGTAGTGCAGGCAGACCAGGCCGACACCTTTGTCCATCAGCTTCTGAATCTTTTCGAGGTGATCTCCCTGGACGATCGGATGGCCGCCGCCACCGTCCATGAAGAAGACGAGCGTCCGGGCGCCGTCGAGGACCGACTCATCCTTGGGCCAACCGCCGGTGACGACCACAGGCTCGACGCCCGGGATCTGGGCGAGGCACTTCGCCATTAGCTTGCAGCCGGCATTGAACTCGTGCTCGCCGGGCCCGTGGCTGGGGCGTCCCGCGATCAAAACGACCTTGGCGGTGTCGGCGGCGCGGGCCGAGAGGGCGCCCGGGCCCGACCAGGCCGCCAGGGTCGCCAGGAAAAGGGAGAGAGTCATCCGCCTGTTCATCGCGACCTCGTTGGAAAATCCAGGGATGGGGAGGAAGGCGCGAGAGGCCCCCGATACCGGCCCGAAGGCACGGCATCGGAGACCAGAGACGCCCGCATGCTCAGATCATCTCATACGTCCCGGGACGGGGCACAGCGCCTTCCTTCATCGGGCCGCTCATGACCAGCGGCTCCTTCGGGAAGGTGTCTCGCTTCGAGTTGAGGGCCTTTTCCCAGGTGACTTCCTTACCCGAGTAAGCCGAGTCGCGGCCCATGATGGCCGTCAGCGTGCTCTCGGCCACCTGCTTCAGCTCGTTGATCGGCTTCCGCGAGGTGATGCTTTCGAGCAGGTCGATGTGCTCCTGGACGTAGGGATTGATCTCGTGCGCGACGCGGATGCGGTCGCGCTTCGGGCCGGTGAAGCGGAAATCGCTGCTCCAGGTTCCCTGGGTGCCGACAATCGTCTCGGAGACGTTGTTGACACAGCCCTGGATCTGGCGGGCCATGCTGAGGATGTGGATGCCGTTGGGAAACTCATAGTCGACGGCGAAGTGGTCGTAACTCTGGCCTCGCTCGGGTTCCTCGTGGACCTGCCGGCCGCCCATGCCGACGGCCTTGACCGGGTGGTGGTCGAGGGCCCAGACGGCGACGTCGAGGTTATGCACGTGCTGCTCGACGATGTGGTCACCGCAGAGCCAGAGGAAGTGGTACCAGTTGCGGATCTGGTATTCGGTCTCGCCCCACTGGGGCTGACGCTTCCGGGCCCAGATGTCACCCTGGTTCCAGTAGACGCGGGCCGTGAGCAGTTCGCCGATGGCTCCGTCGTGGATTCGCCTCATGCTCTCGAGGTAGCGAGCCTGGTGGCGGCGCTGGGTGCCGGCGACGACGCAGAGATCCTTCTTTTTGGCTTCATCGTAAGCGGCCAGGACCTTGCGGATGCCTGGGCCGTCGACGCCGACCGGCTTCTCGGTGAAGAGGTGCTTGCCCGCCTTGACGACGGCCTCGATGTGCATCGGACGGAAGCCCGGCGGCGTGGCGAGCATCACCAGGTCGCAGCAATCGATCACCTTTTGATAGGCGTCGAAGCCCACGAAGGCGCGGTCGTCGCTGACGTCGAACTTCTCCTTGCAGTGGCGATTGTTCCGGAGAGTCTCGCGGCAGTTCCGCAGGTGATCCTCGAAGACATCGCCCATGGCATGCAGCTTGATGTTGTAGCTGGTGCCGGCGGCCTCACAGATGTTTTCGGCGGCTCCGGTGCCCCGGCCGCCACACCCGATCAGGCCGACCTTGATGACGTCGCTGCCCGCGGCGTGCGCGTTGCCCAGCATCCCCAGGCCGACAGCGGCGGCCGTAGAGCCCTTGAGGAAATCGCGCCGGCTGCCGCCGGCCCCCCTGGCGGAGGATGGATCGGTCATGGTTCGTCTCCCGACTGCGCCTCGTTGATGATCCCGGCCCGGTGCCGACAGGCGACCGGGCCCCACGCTACCACCCGAATCGCCAAGGAGCCGCTTCGGACCAGCGCCATCGGCGATGCCTGGGATTCCGAATTCCAGATTCCAGACCCGATTCAAAATGGACAATTGAGTCAAGAATCGAGGACCCAGGATCGGGAATCTTGCATTCTCAATGATTTATCCTTGTCTTCTTCATTGTCGTGGTCGACGCCCCGGGCGCGGCCGAGCCAGACCGATCAGCGTGTGCCCTTTCCCTTGACGACCTTCGAACGGAGTCCCTGCATCGAAGGCTGCTCCTCGACCGGGCGGACGATCCGGAAGCCGGCGAATGTGGCGTCGGTATGCCACCAGATACTCTGGGGGCGCTGAGGATCCTGGACGCTCCATTCTGGGTCGGAGCCTCGCCGCGCGGCGCTTCGGAGTCTGTCGGCGTCGTCGTCCCAGGACCCGCCGCGAACGACGTACGGATACTCCCTGGCGTCGGGCAGGAGAACCGGTTCGAGGGTTGGCTTCGCGGTCGGGAACGTCTTGTAGGCGTTGGCGACGTAATGGTCGAGGCACCACTCGGCGACGTTGCCGTGCATGTCGTGAAGGCCCCAGGGATTGGGCTTCTTCTTGCCGACCTTCTGAGGCTGTTCGGCGTTTTCGACGTACCAGCCGTAGTCACCAAGTTTCGAGGGGTCGTCGCCCCAGGAGTACGCGGTTTTGGTCCCGGCGCGGCAGGCGTATTCCCACTCGGCCTCGGTGGGAAGCCGATAGAGCTTCCCGGTCTTCTCCGAGAGCCATCGGGTGTATTCCATCGCGGCGTGGTGGGTGATGCAGATCACGGGCTGGCCGTTACGCCCGTAACCGAAGGTCTCGTCGGCATACGGCGGGGTAGGGCGGGTGACAGCGTCGGCCTTCTTCTCGGTCGCTGTCTGCTTCGTCAGGTCGATTCCCTCGCGGGCCTTCCGCTTGAGGTCGAGCTGAAAGGCGAAGTTGTCGTATTCTTCCCAGGTGACCTCGCACTTGCCCATCCAGAACGGAGCGATCTGGACGGAGTGTTGCGGGCCCTCGTCATCGCCGCGCTTTTCCTCGCTGGCGGGGCTGCCCATGGTGAAGGTGCCGCCAGGGATCGGCAGCATTTCAAACTTCACGTCGGTGCCGGGGATGGTCTCGGTGTAGGGCTTGATCTCTCCGGCGGCGGACTGGGCGATCGAGGGGCGGCCAACCGCGACAATCGCGACTGAGGCGACCAGGGCAAGGGCAAGGGCGTGCGGGATGCGGATCACGTCTGGTATGCTCCACTCCAGGGGACTTCGACGTATCGGATCGATGCCAGGGCCGGCGGGATGCCAATCGGCCGGGCGCCCGGGGGCGATCATGGGACCGACATTCGCGGCGTGGCTCGGGATCTCGTGTGCAGTCGTAGGCGGGGCCGGGCAGGTGCCCGATCCTCTCGGACGGCCATCGCGATTCGAGTTCGACGAGACCCACATGGCCAGCCCGTTTCACATTGCTTTATACTCGACCGATGGCGACGCCGCCAGACGCGCCTCCCGCGCGGCCTTCGATCGGATCGAGGAGCTGAACAAGGTCCTCAGCGACTACGACCCGGAGAGCGAGCTCTCTCGCCTTTCGGCAGCGGCAGGGAGCGGGCCGGTCGCCGTCGGTGTCGACCTCTTCGACGTCCTGGTTCGCTCGAAGCGGCTCTACGAACGGTCCGACGCCATGTTCGACGTGACTGTGGCACCCGTCGGACGGCTCTGGCGGCGCGCCCGACGTGATCGCAAGCTCCCCGACCCCGTCCGAATCGCCGAGGCCCGCCGACTGGTCGGGTCCGACAAGATGGTCCTCGACCCCCACGCGCGGACCGTGGAATTGAAGCTCCGGGGGATGAAGCTCGACGTCGGCGGAATCGCCAAGGGATATGCCTCGCAGGCGGCGGTCGACGTGTTGAAGTCGATGGGGATTCGACAGGCTCTGGTCGGGGGCGCGGGGGACATCGTCGCGGGTGATCCCCCTCCAGGCGCTCAGGGATGGCGAGTCGCGATCGCGCCCGTCGACCCGAAGCAACCGTATCGCCCGCCGACCCTGTTCCTGGCAAACGCCGCGGTCTCGACGGCCGGCGACGCCGAACGATTCGTTTTAATCGACGGCCACCGATATTCACACATCGTTGATCCAGTTACCGGAATGGGCCGCGAGGATCGCGCCTCGGTCACGGTTGTGGCGGCTGACGGAGCGACCGCCGACGCCCTTGAAACGGCCGCCTACCTGCTCGGTCCCGACCGCGGTTTGCGGCTTGTCGACGAGACCCCCGGGGCGGCCGCGCTCTATCAGCGGGCGACACCCGAGGGCGTCCGGACGTTCGAATCGTCCCGGTTCGCCCGGGTGCCCAGGGCGGCTGAGGGTGAGGCGAGCGAGGGTGTCAGTCGCCCATAGCTTCGCCCCCGGCCGGCAGAAGGGGCTCGCGACGATCGCGGGCGAGCCGGGCGACGAACTCGGCATGACCGGGCGTTTCGAGGCCGCGGCGAAGGGCGGCGTCGACCGTGGCCCCGTCGCCCCGGACGAGGGCCGCCGGGTCGAGCCAGAGCCCGGGGAAGGCCTCGCTCTGCAGCAACCCGTCGACCGACCGGAGCCTTTCGAAGCTCCCGCCTCGGTTTACGTACCAGTCGACCTCGCGGTCGAGGACCCGCCAGACCAGGTATTCCCGGACGCCGTTGCGGCGATAGGCCTCGAGCTTCTTACCCAGGTCGTAGCTGGCGGTGCTGGCGGCGACCTCGGCGACCAGCTCCGGCGCACCCTCGATGTAGTCGTCCTCGCTGATCCGGGACTGGCCGCCTCGATCGGGGAGGATGATCAGATAGGCGTCGGGCTGGGGCTCGTTCGTCAGGTCCAGGCGGATGCTCCCGTTATCGCCGGCCTCGACGCCGGGGGTAGACGTTTCGTAGTTCCCAAGCCAGGTGACGACCCGGGTGTGCGGGTGGCTGTGGCGACCGTGCCGGACCGGCGACGGCATGTAGACCTCTCCTTCGATCAGCTCGGCCTTCTTCAGCCCGGGCATGGCGTGATACCGGCGTTCGAACTCCTCGCGGGTGAGGCGGTCGCCGTTCTCGAGCGCAGGGAGGGCAACGTCGCCGGCCGGCCCGATCGGGCCGCGGGCCTGGGGCCGGGTGATCGACGGGACGGACATGATGCGGCCTCCGGGAGGGTCGGATCGGCCCCGATCGGGCCGTGGCTCCATCGTACGGCCCGGCCAACGGGCCGGCAACGCGCCGAGGCCCCTGCGGGGCCATCCGGTGGGGCATTCTGGCGAAGCCCGGGGAAAAATCCGAAAAAAGAGCGTCCGGTTCGGCCCTCCGCTGTGACTCTATTTTGTGTGGAGACGCTCGCGGGGACGGCCGAGGGAGCCGAGCCCCATTCTTGCTCGCCCTCCAGGGGGCCGGGCCTTACCACGTCCGCAACGAAAGCCGGTCCCCGGCGGCCTCGCCGTCGGCGTACCCGGAGCGTCTCCGTCCGCGCCGAAGCGTCGCACATTGTGTCTGCAACTCTCGGAGTCCCAGTCATGCGCAAGCACGCGTTCCATCCGAACCTCTCCACCGCCCTGGAATCCCGGTTGGTCCTCAGCGCGGCCGGCGGCGTCACGCCCCTTTCGATCTACAAGGCCGACCTGGTCGGCAACGTGCAAAACGAACTCAGCACCGCCTTCGGAGGCGGACCCTCGAGCGGGTTTAGCCTGAACGGTGCGGCGTCGACTCAGACCCGAGGGTCGCGGCAAGACTCATTGCCCAGGTCGGTGGGCTGGATGGCGGTAGCGTTGACCAGACCATCGTGGGCTGGACATCGTCGCTGGGGACCAGTAAGTATCCGACCGGATTCTTCACCACCGCACTAACCCCAAAACAAGCGTTATATATTAGTCGGCCGAGCGGCACGGCATCACATGTATCGGATTATCATTGAACGTACCTTCTACGACCCGGAGCCCTCGGGCCCCGTCCTTCGATCCGGCCTCATCTTCCCTCATGCATCA
>DAIDKV010000102.1 GCA_027449865.1 Planctomycetales bacterium | reverse complement strand
CGGGATACAAAGGTGGTCATGGCGTCGTCTCAGGTGCGATCGGGGTTCGGGATAACTCCCCGTACCGTACCAGGGGCGACGCCATCATTCATTAGTCCGTCCTTTTGGTTGCGGCCGAAAGCCGCGCTGTGTCTCTGTGGTGAATCCGTTCTGATCGGATACGGCTTGACCGCTGTGACACTGTGGTGAATCCGTTCTGATGAGGATGCGGCTCGGCCGTGCTTCGACTCTGTGGTGAATCATCCGAAGCGCCGAATCATCCAAAGCGTCGATTGATCCATTCGGGGGTAAAGCGGGCGAGGGATTCGACGACGTCGTCGGCCCCGGCCTGGCGGAGCTGGTCGGGCGGGTAGGTCGTGGCGACGCCGACGGCCCGCATTCCGGCGCCCCTGGCCGACTGAATGCCAGCGGTGCTATCCTCGATCACCAAACAGGAGATCGCGTCGAGGTCGGCGCCGAATTGCAAGCGCAGGGCCTCGAGGGCCAGGAGATAGCCGGCGGGATGCGGCTTGCACTGGTCCGTGTCCTCGGCCGAGACGATCGCGGCGACACAGTCCCGACAATCCAGTCGGCGGAGGGCGTACTCGATCTCCGGGCGAAGGGCTCCCGAGTTGATCGCGACCGGCCAGCGTGCCGAGATCGCCCTCAGGATTTCGGCCGCCGCGGGGAAAAATACCAACCCCTCCTCAGCCACCTCGACGTATCGCTTCGCCTTCCGCGCAATCAGGTCGTCGAGCCGGGCACGATCGGCCGACTGGCCGGCATCCCGGAGCGCTGCGTCAAAGCAGCCGCGGTCGTCGTAGCCGAGGTACTTCTCGTGATAGTCACGCTCCGTGATGAAGACCCTCTCCTGGGCCAGCACCTCCTGGAAAAGCGAAAAGTGCACGGTTTCGTCGTCGATCAGGACGCCGTTGAAGTCGAAGATGACCGCGGAGATCCCCATTCGCTCGCTGTCCCGTTTCGGTTTCTGGGAGAATGGTCTGACCGGATTCTCAATTCTGGATCGATCATTCAAAAGAATTCCACATCGAAGCCGGAAGGGGGCGAGGCGGAACCGGAGGCTCCGTCGTCCCCCGATCAGATGGCCTCGGGGCCTCGCTCGCCCGTTCGGATCCGGACGCAATCGGCGAGCGGTAACACGGCGATCATGCCGTCGCCAATCATGCCGTCCGGCCCGCTCCGGCTCGCCTCGAGAATCGCCCGAATGGTCGGCTCCACGAAGTCCTCGTTCACAGCGATCTGCAACTCGATCTTCCGGAGGACGTTCACCGTGACCTCGTGGCCCCGGTACAGTTCGGGCGAACCCTGCTCTCGGCCAAACCCCTGCACGTCCATCACCGTCAGCCGGAAAACCTCCACCTTCGAGAGGGCCTCCTTCACGGCCTCAAGCTTCGTCGGCTGGATGACGGCGATGATCAGTTTCATTTTTTGTAATTGGCAATTGGTGGGGCTGCCGCTCCGACCACTCACACGGGGTCTCACAACTGGCCCCACCTAGCCCTTCGTCCAGCCGAGAAAGCCCGCGAGAGCATACTAATTACTAATTCAAAGAACCAGCGCCCCGCCTGAGCAATGGTCGGGGTTGCCGAACGTCTCGATATGGTGGCCCATGCCGTGGGCGAGGGCGAGAAGCAGGCGGTTGTGCGGGATCTTCTTCAGCTTGAGCGAGCGTCCCATCGAGAAGCCCAGGCCGCCGCCGACCAGGACGAACGGGATGTCGTCGAGCGTGTGCGAGTTCCCCTTGCCCAGCTCGTTAGTCCAGACGATTGTTGTGTTGTCGAGCAGGCTGCCCGGGCCGCCCGGTTCGGGAGTCTCCGCGAGCCGCTTCGCCAGGTAGGCCAGTTGTTCGCAGTACCACTTGTTGATTTTCGTCAGACTTTCCTGCGATTTCTGGTTGCTGTCCGGATGATGCGAGAGCTCGTGGTGGCTCTCGTCGACGCCGACCCACTTCATCCGGGCCTGGCCGACCGAGTTGGTGAATTGCAGGGTCGCCACCCGGGCGAAGTCCCCGGCGAAGGCGCCGACCATCAGGTCGATTTGCATTCGGCTGAGCTTCGGCATCTGCTCGTTGGCGTGTCGAACGCCCGACTCGAGTTCGGGGACGGGGTGGTCGAGCGTCTCGTTTTTCTGTTCCTTGAGTTCCTGTTCCATCTCGCGGACAAAGGTGGCGTGCTCGTCGAGCAGGTGGCGATCGTCCGTACCCACGGCCGATCGGACCTTTTTCAGGTCCTCTTGCAGGTCGTCGAGGATGCTCTTGAGGCTCTCGCGGTCCTTCATGCGGCCGTAGAGCTTCGAGAACATCTGGTACGGGTCGTCGATGGGAGCGATCGGCTTGTTGGGGCCGGCGTAGACCATTCGACTCCAGGTATCCGCCCGGTCGGGGACCATCACGCCGAACTCCAGCGAGCCGAACCGGGTGCGCGTCGAGGAACCGCGCTGGAGGTGGTTGCGGATCTCCTGGTCGATCGAGATCCCCTTGGCCCAGCCGGCCGGCGTGTCGGAGCCGCCCTGGATGTTCCCCGGGAACAGCTCGATTCCGGTGAGGAGGCAACCCATGCCCCGCATGTGGTTGTCGCCGTCGCCCCGGAGCTTGTCGCAGAGTCCGTGCAGGATCAGCGTCTTGTTTTTGAAGGGTTCAAGCGGCTTGAGGCTTTCCTTCAACTGGAACGACGATCCTTCCTCGTCGGGCCAGAAGGCCGAGGGGATCACGCCGTTGGGGCTGAACATCACCACCAGCCGGCGCTTTCGTTCCGACTGGTTGGCGAACCCGAGGCCGGGCAGGTTGAGGATGAAGGGGAGGGCCGCCGCCCCGATGCCCAGCTCGCGGAGGAACTCGCGGCGATTTTCCTGGAATGTCCGGGCCATGGGGATTGCTCCTGTCGAGTGGGCAGGTCGGTGATCGAGCCTACGGCTTCCTCGGGGCCATTGCCGACGAGGTCGCGATTTCGACCATCAATTCACGAAGATTGTAACCCTTCGCCGCGAACGTTTCACGGAGGTCGACCAGTTCGGTCCGGCTGAAGGCGCGGATCGGCTGCTTGACCAGGTTATGGAACAACTGCTGGACGACCGCGTTGTGCGCCTCCTCGCTCTCCGCGACGAACTCGGCGAGGGTGGCGGCTCCGTCGAACTTCACCGACTCGCCCGCCCGGGTCTCGTACGAGCCGGTGGCATCCACCGGCCGGTTCATCTCCCGATCACGGTATCGGCCGATGGCGTCGTAATGCTCCAGCGCGAAGCCGAGGTGGTTGATCATGGTGTGGCACGACTGGCACGCCTCGGGCTTTGTCTGCAATTCGACGCGCTGGCGGGTGGTGAGGCCGGGATGAAGGTCGGCGGCGAGGGGGGCCACGGCGATGGGCGGCGGCCGGAGCGGGCGGCCCAGCACGCTTCGCATCAGGAAGACCCCGCGGTGGATCGGCGAGCTCGACGCCGTGTAGGCGAAGCTGGAGAGCAGGTACGGATGCGTGAGCACGCCCGACCGATTCCCAGGAGCGGCCTCGATCTTTCGGAACGGGGCATCGGGCGGCAGCTCCACGCCATAAAATCGCGCCAGGCGGCCGTTGAGGTACAACGCCTTCGACCGGAGCAGGGTGCGAAAATCGGCCGAGGGGCTATCCAGAACCTCGCCGAGGGCCAGTTCCAGCGAGTCGCGAAGGTCGGAGATCACGGCCTCGTCGAAGCCGGGGAAGAGCTTCGGATCCTTGGCGATCTCAGCGCCCTGGTCGACGCGAAGCCATTGCAGGAGGAAGGCTCGCAGCTTGTCTCGGGCGCGGAGGTCGGCGACCATCCGCCGGGCCTGATCGGCGACCTGCTCGCGTCGGGCGAGTCGGCCCGAGGCCGCCGCGTCGCGCAGGGCCTGGTCGGGGATCGAGTCCCAGATCGTGAACGAGAGGCGCGAGGCCACGTCGAACGCGTCGGGCGCTCCGGTGCCGATCTCCCGGTAGAGGAATCGCGGCGACTTCAGCACCAGAAGCACGACCTTCTTGGCGATCGCCTTGCGGTCGGTGCTGCCCGGGAAGTGTCGGTCGATGTAGAGCTTCCGCAATTCCTCCGAGAGAGGCCGGCGGAAGGCTCGCTCGGCGAACTGGGCGCAGAAGCCGCGGAGTTTTCGGTCGCGGTCGGCGTCGGAGTCGGCCTCGCGAATCCCGGCAAGCTCGTCGAGGTTCTCGGCGATGTAATCGGCGGTCTCGATGGCACCATCGGTTGTCGCGTGTTCCCACTCCTTCGAGATGGAGGTCCCGCGCTCGTATCCCATGCTCCGGTCGTCGGGCGGGAAGGGCGACATCGGGACATAAACCCGAGGCGAGTCGGCCACCGAGAGCGCCCGCGCCGGGATCGTCGAAAGGACGTGCTTCGGAACCCTCCAGAGCAGCTCCATCGACGCGGTCTTGTCGTCCTTGCCTCGGGCGAGTTCCAGCCGGATTGGGTACATCCGGCCGCCGAGCATTGCGATCGAGGCGCGATACTCGGTCTCATTGCCCGACTTCACCGACTGGTCGATCAGCGGCCGGTTCGGGTCGTTGACCCAGAGCCGGACGGCGTTCTCGGAGCGCACGACGAACTCGTACTCGCCCGTCTCGGGAGCCAGGACCGAGCCCTGCCAGCTTACCCGGTACTCCTGCGAGAACTGCCGGAAGAGGACCAGCGGAACGGGCAATCCCGGAAGCGGGATGTAGTGTCGGGATGCTTCCTTGACGGCATTTTGCGCGGGGATGGGGCTCTCGGCGCCGAAATGGAAGCGGACCTCGGGGTCGACCCGCTCGAAGTCGCCACCGGGACCGCCGCCGCCTCGCCGGCCGCGTCGGCCGGCGGAGTAATTCCCCTTCAGTCCACGATGATCGCCCCACTGGGGGGTCCATCGGAAGCTGCCGACGAGGTCGGCCAGGGCGTTGCGATACTGGCGAACGGTCAGCCGCGAAAGCTCGATCCGGGCTGGCCGCATCGGGTGCTTCGCCTGGGCGGCCTTCGAGTAAAAGGCGTCGTAAACGTAAGCGGCGACCTTGTCAGCGTCGGGGCCTGTGCAGGAGCCGGGGTCGTCCTCGGGCATGGTCTCGGCGATGTAGCGGGTCAGCCGGGGCAGGGTTCGATCGCCGATCAACGGGCGGGGGAAATGGTCGTCGGTCCCTTCGCCGTTGGACCCATGGCACGAGACACACATCTGCCGGTAGATCTGCTCGCCGGTCTTCGATCCCTTCTCGCGATCGGCGGCCTTCGCCGATCCAACGACAGCGAGAGCCATCCCCCCAAGAGCAAGGGCGAGGACGAGTCGACACGGGAACCGGGTCCAGGCGGGACGTTCCATCGTAGCGGCGAGAAGCTTCGGCATGGCGGGGCCACCCTGGGCGGGGCATTCTGGGCGCGGGTCGCGCCCGATTCCAGCAGGAGACAAGACGCCTTTTTCTCAAGGATCGGCGACAACCAGGTGGGGATCGTCCCAACTTCGACGCAAAACGGGGCGTCGCGGCTTCAGGACGATGCGGGGCGGGGCCGGGCACGCCCGCCGATCCACCCTCTCGTTATAACCGGCTGGCGGGATTCCCGCAAGTGGCGCACCGATCCGATCGCATCCAATCGAAGATGGACACCGGACGACCTTCCCCGGCAGAGGCTTGTGAGTTGCCCTTCCGCGCCACCGGCGATTATTCTCCAAGAATCGTTAAACATCGGTCGGTGTGGGATGGCTGGGGGAGGCGACCATGATGACCGGGCCTCGCGAGATGAGTCGGCGTCGGCTGCTGGTGGTCGGGGGCCTCGGCGGGCTTGGGCCGACGCTTCCCGCGCTCTTGCGGGCGGAGGCGGCGGCGATCGATCGTGATCGCGAGGTCGACGGCGGTGCTCCTCGAACGCCGATTCGGTCGTGCATCCTGGTCTTCTATTACGGCGGGCCGAGCCACATCGACACCTTCGACATGAAGCCGGGCGCGCCGGCCGAGGTCCGCGGCGCGTTCGGGTCGATCGCGACCCGGGCGCCGGGGCTGAGAATTTGCGAGCACCTGCCCGGGACAGCCCGGGTGATGGACCGGCTCGCGATCCTTCGGGCGATGCACCATCCGATGACCAACCACAACGCGGCGGCCTTCGCGGCGCTTTGTGGTCGGAGTCCGCGGAAGGGCGACCTTGAGTTGCTGGGCAGTGATCGGAACGATCCACCCTGCCTCGGCGCGGCGCTTGCCGCGATGTTGCCGACGCGGCCCGGTCTGCCGACCTCGGTGGCGATGCCGCACGTTCTATACAATGTGGTCCGTCTCCCCGGCCAGGATCCGGGCTTCCTCGGCTCGTCGAGGGCGCCGTTCCAGGTCGACGGCGATCCCTCCGCGCCTGGGTTTCGCCTGGATGACCTTCAGCTCGCCGATGGTCTGACGATCGACCGGCTCGACCGTCGGGCCGATCTGCTGAGGCGCCTCGACGACCATCGACGCGGCTCGGACCGATCGGTCCCGCGCGACGTTGACACGGCGAGGGCAATGGACCTGCTCCACTCACCGGCCGTCCGGCGGGCGTTTGATCTCTCGGCCGAGGACCCAAAGCTCCGCGACCGATACGGACGGAACAAGCTGGGGCAATCGCTCTTGCTGGCGCGCCGGCTGGTCGGGGCCGGGGTGCGGTTTGTCACGGTCTACGACGGCCAGCACAACGGTCAGCTCGCGAACTGGGACGCCCATGCCGATGTCTTCGCCCGTCACAAGGACGCCCTGCTTCCGCCCGCCGACCAGGGTTTTGCCGCACTGATCGACGATTTGACCTCGCGCGGGATGCTCGACGAGACGCTGGTGATCGCGATGGGCGAGTTCGGCCGGACACCCCGGGTGAACGCTCAGGCGGGTCGCGACCACTGGCCGCACTGCTACAGCGTGGTCCTCGCCGGGGGGGGCGTTCGGGGCGGGATCGCGTATGGCGCGAGCGACAAGCTGGGCGCGCATCCCGATGCCGACGCCGTCACGCCCGCCGACCTCGCCGCGACTCTCTTCTGGCGGCTCGGCCTGAATCCCTCGCGCGAGATCCTCGACCTGGAGCGCCGACCCTACCGCCTCGCCGAGGGCCGCCCCATCCGCGCGGTCTTCGGCTGAGGTGCTCCTCGATCGACCCTGACGCCCTTCATGAAATGCGAATTCGGCCTTGCGTTTCCGCGGCCTGGGCGTAGAATCCCCGCTTGATCGGCTCGCCTCGGGCCGCCATCGCGCACGTCTTCGGTTCTGATTCCGTCCCATCGCCAAGGCCGGCGGAGGCCCGACATGAGGTCGTTCCCGATCGCGCGGGCCCGACGAGCGTTCCAGCCCGAGTCGACGCCCGGCGAGCCGCTCGAAGCACGCCGGGTCCCCACGGCTCTCGGTTCGGTCGTGCCCGCGGTGCAGATGATTTCGGCGACCACGACCGACTCGAAAAGTGTCACCATCGAGTATCAGGTGAACCAGCCGGTCACGGCCGCGACCCCGCTTCAATTCGGCGTCTATCGATCGAGCGACGGGAAGTTCGGACCGAGCGACTCCACGGTCTACACCGTCACGATGAGTCCGCCGGGCACCTCGGGCCAATCGGCGACGCTCGACCAGTCGGGGGCCTCGGCCACCGCGATCGGGACCCACACGCTGACGATCGCGATCCCCGGCGGCCTGCCGCCCTATCCGTTGAAGCCGTATGTCACCGTGGTCGCTGATCCCTCCACAGCTCAGGCGGGCAACCCCGCCGCCTCGGCGTCGTTCCGGGTCTACACGATCGGCGTGATGACCCACGGCGGCATCCAGGACACGAGCTGGAAGCACGGCCCACCGTATGAGCTTCAGATCGCCTACTGGATGCGGCAGCAGGGCTTCGACGCGGTGATCCCCTACAACTGGGCCCTCCAGAGCAACACCCCGGGGCTGGCGATTCAGCAATCGCCGCGGCTCGCCCGGATCATCCTCGCGACCGCCAATCGGTTTCCCACCGGCTCGGTTGTCGACCTGGAGATGATCGGCCACAGCGAGGGGACGGTCATCAACACGTACGCCCTGCAAATCCTCCAGAAGGAGCTGACGCCGGGCCTGAAGGCCGGCTACATCGAGGACACACTGCTCGACCCGCACGCCGCCAACAACAACGTGATCTCGGGGAAGCAGATGGACTTCGCCGGTCCTCTCGCTCCGCTGGCGAAGCTGGTCGTTACCCACTATCAGGCCCAGGCCAACGACCCGCCCGCGTACTTCCCCTCGATCGTCGACCAGGCCAACGTCTTCTTCGAGCATACCCAGGCGACCGCGGGCGGGATCTACAACCTCTGGGGCCAGGTGCCGGTCAAGAGCGACGGTCCGACGGTCCACTATTACAACCTCACCGCGAGCCACGTGACCCACTCGGGGAACACGGGCATCCCCGAGTGGTACCGCAACTTCATCGCGCCGACTCTCGGGAGCCAGGCCCCATTGATCCAGGAGCTTCAATTCAACGGGCAGGTCGACAACGCCCGGCTCGTCCCTCCGCTCTCGCGCCACGCCGCGGTGCCGACGTTGCTTGTCTCGACCCGAGAGCCGACGTTCTCGGGGACCGCGGCGCCTGGCTCCGAGGTCCGTCTGCTGCTCGGTCCGGGGAACGATCCGTCGAAGCTTTCGATCGCCGGCGTGACCACCGCCGACGCCTCGGGTCGATGGACTGTCACCCCACGGCGCCCCGTGGCACCGGGCGAGTATCGGGCCGTCGTCACGTCCTTCTCGCGCGCTCTGCGCACCCGGCCTGGCCTCACCATCGTTCCGACTCAGCCCCTCGGCCGCGTGATCGTTCCCTAGCGCGATCACGGACCATTGGATCGGCGCGCGTCGGTCGCTAGAATGTCGTCGAGGCCCCTGGCTCCGACGACCTCTCGCGCAGCCTCAACGATGCGAAACACCTGGATTTCCCGACGAATTTCGCTGGTCTCGGCTCTCGCGACGATCGCGATGACCCTTGTCGCGATCGTTCGCGCCGGGCCCGACACCGGCTGGCGCGCCGCCTTCGCGGTTGCCTCGTCGCTGCTGCTCGCGACCCTCGTGGCACGATGGAAGTCCTCCGCGCGCGCTGGGCGAGAGACACCCCGCGCGCCCATCGCGTATCTGTTCGACGCCGCCTTCGTCGTGCTGCTGCTGGCTCTCGCCACGCTCGATCCCGAGGGCGCGGCGCTCGTCGCGCTGGCGACGATCGTCGCCTCGATCGGCCTCGCCTCGCTCGACGCCGCGCCTCACCCCAAAGGCGTGGAATACCGAGATGGGCATGGATGTATGTGACGATCGAATCGCGACCCTCGACCCTCACGAGCCGGATAAACCGCAAACTTTTCCCGGAAAATCGGGAATTCGTGGAAATTCGACCTTTTATGCCTTGCGCGATCTGATAGATTTACTAATGATTCCACGCAAGATCGGCGGATCGCCCGATCCACGAGGTTTCATCACCGTCAGAGGGTACACGAGCCATGGCACTGAAGAAGTCCGCAGAGTCGGCCGGGACCGCGAAGAAGGCGGCACCCAAGAAGGCCGCTGTCGCGGAGACCGCGACGAAGAAGGCGGCGCCCAAGAAGGCTGCGGGAGCAGCCACCGCGGCGCCCAAGAAGGCAGCGCCCAAGAAGGCGGCCGGTCCCAAGCTCTCCGAGCCGCAGCATCTGATGCTGAAGAAGGTGCAGGAAGCCGGCGAGACCGGCTACCACGCCGAGAAGAAGCCCGAGAACAAGACCCTTGAGACCTTGCTCAAGCACAAGCTGGTCAAGAAGGGGAAGAAGCACGAGAGCGGCAACTACCACTACGCGATCTCCAAGGCTGGCCAGAAGCACCTGGAGACCGCTCCCGCCCCGACCCCCAAGGGGAGCTGATCCCCGACCCACATCGACGATCCCTTGTTCTGCCTTTCGGGCCGGCGGCCTCGTCCATCGAGACCGACCGGCCCGTCTCTTTTTCCCTCGCTCTCGCGCGCGAGTCGAGGCGGCGGCATGTCGGTTGCGACCCATGAATCAAGGGCCGCCGCGAGCCATCGCGCGGCTCCGGGAACCAGAGGATGTCGAACCATCGAACAGGACAGGACAGGACAGGACCGACGAGCCGAGGAGGGACCACCGATGAACCTGCTACCCACGCGTATCCACGGACTCCTTGATTACATGACGGCCGCGGCGCTGATCGCGCTGCCGGTCATCGATCGCCACGGGGCCGGCGCGCAGACCTGGCTGCCGATGCTTCTGGGCTGCGGCGTTCTCTCGTACAGCCTGATCACCGACTACGAACTGGGCCTGGCACCGATCGTCTCGATGCCGATGCACCTCGCCTTTGATGCGGCCGGCGGCCTGCTGCTGGCTGTCTCGCCCTGGCTCTTCGGCTTCGCCGAGGTCGTCTGGATTCCGCACGTCGCCATCGGCCTCTTCGAGGTCGTGATGGCCGCCATCACGCGCCGGCATCCCTCGGGCGTTCCCCATTCCGGCGGCCGGCTCGGCGTCTCCGCCTGACCCGGCCATCGGGCCGGAGCCTTGACGAGTCGCCATGCGCGCCTACCCTATCGAGCGCTCGCATCTCGTCGAGACGCGAGCCGCTCGCTCGATCGATCCACCGATTCGGCCCCGCGCGGAGCGGGGCGGGGAGGCCCGAATGTCAATGTCATGGCTCACGACGATCCGAGGCGCGGGGCTGGTCCTCGCCGCCCTGCTCGCAACCTCCACCGGCGCCATCGCCGATGACCTCGCCCGGATGCAGGGCGCCTGGATCACCAATTCTCAGGGAGGCAGTGAGCCCTTCACCATGACCGTGAAGGGCCAGAGGCTGGAGGTTCGAGGCGGGGCGTCGTCGTACGTCTTCGCCATGCGAATCGACGAGAAGGCCCGTCCCGAGAAGACGATCGATCTGAAGGTCGAGTCTTCGAGCATCACCAGCGCCGTGGGGCGAACCTCGCTGGGCATTTACCGCTTCGAGGGAGAGTCGCTGATTCTCTGCCTCGGATTGCAAGGGGTCCGGCCCTCGACCTTCGACACTCGCATCCTCGACCAACTGCGCCTCGAGCTCTGGCGGACCTCGGCGGAGTCGGCCGCGGCGATCGCGAAGGCGGTTGAACCGGCCTCCGCCGACTCCGACGCCCCACTCCCCGACGGCTGGCCGAACGCCACGAAGCCGGGGACGATTGAGGTGAAGACCTATCCGAAGTATCGGAGCGCGATCGTCCGCGAGAAGAAGGCGACGGTCGCCCGCGGTGAGGGAATGTTCTTCGCCCTCTTCGGCCACATCACCGGCAAGGGCGTCGAGATGACGGCCCCCGTCGTGATGACCTACGAGCCGAAGATCGTCGAGAACCTCGGCGAGAAGGGTGAGGCCTCAATGGAGTTCCTCTATCAGCACACCGACCAGGGACAGGCGGGCCCGGGGATCGGCAAGGTGAAGGTCGAGGACCATCCGGCCGTGACGGTCGTCTCGCTCGGCGTGCAGGGCGACATCCGGCCCGAGCAGATGCGGGCCTCGGTCGAGCGGCTCCGCGGCTGGCTCGACCGGCACAAGGACGAATGGGTCGCCACCGGTCCGCCCCGACGCCTCGGCTACCACGGCCCGATGACGCCTCCCGATCGCCGGCTCAACGAGGTTCAGATCCCCGTTCGGCCGGCTCATTGACCTGGACCAAAGCCTCCTCGCGCCGGATCCGTTCCTGTCGACGATTCAGGAAGTGGATGGCCGGCGCGATCGCGAGGCCGAAGCAAGCCGCGACCATCGCGCGGACGCTTGGCGGTGCGAACCAGGGCGCGACCGCGAGCACCGCGACCGCGATCCCGAACCCGACCGCCGACCGGATCACGAACGCACGCTCGCGAGGTCCGTTGGTGTTCCGGATGCTGTAATAGGTCCCGATCGCGGCGCCCATCAGGCCGATCAGTCCGCCCGCGATTCCGCCGACCAGGCCGACCATTCGCTGATCCATCCTCGCGTCTCCTCGATCGCTCAGTGGCGATCCTCGATAACTCCCTCGATCGCGCCGGCGTGCCGTGCCGGGTCGAAGATGGCCGCGGCGGCGCGCTTCAGGTCCTGGTCGGTGAGGCGATCGAGAGCCCGGTTGATCCGGACGGGATCGAGCCCGAGCTGGTCGCGCCGGGCGAGCGCGAAGGCCAGTCCGTACGGGTTCCTCGCGAGTAACGCGTCGGGAAGGTCGGCCAGGCCGAAGGGCATCCCGAATTGCTGCTTCGTCCTGTTGAGCTCGAAGGGGGCGAGCTTCGGCCCGAGGATTCTCGCGAGCCTCTGCTCGATCTGGCCGAGCGTCTTCGCGGGAGGCTCGCCGGCCCGGAGCGCGCCCGAGATCGCCACGACCGAGCCGTCATCGATCGGGGTGAAGTAGACGGGCGAGCCGGTGGCGCCGACCCCGCCGAACGGCCCGCCCAGGAGCCAGAGCCGCGCGACCAGCACCAGGAAGGCGGGATAGAACTCGCTATCAGGCGCGGGAGCCCGGTACGCGAGGCAAGCCTCGGGGATGTCGTCGGGGCCCCGTTGCGCCTCCTTGCGTGGGCTGGGCTCGGTCGGGAGGAGGTAGCTTGGCGCGGGGATCTCGGGCGGCGCTGGGACCGGCTCGCCGCTCGGTATCGAGGAGAACCGCGCCTCGATCACCCGGCGCGCCGCGATTGGGTCGAACCCGCCCGCGATCGAGAGGAACGCGTTGCGGGGCTTGTAATACCTGGCGAGGCGTGCCTGGACTTCGTCAACCGTGATCGCCTGCAAGTGCTCGGGCCGTCCACCGTGTCGGCCGCCGGACGGCGTCGGCCGGGCCCGCTCGCGCGCCACGTTGAGCGCCGCGAGGGGCGGGAAGCCCTCGAACATGTTGGTCACCTCGCGGATCAGTCGAGGCCGTTCGCGGTCGAGGTCGTCGGCCTTCATGTTCGGCCCCTGCATCCGGGCGGCGGCGTCGGCCAGTTCGCGGTCGAGCCGATCGCCGGGGAAGACCGTGGCGATCACGGTATAGCGGTCGCCGGTCTGTCCGTTCCATCCGGTCGGGTAGCGCCGACGGAGATTCTCAACGGTCCTCGACGGCTCGATGCCGGCGGCGGAGGTCAGGTACAGGTGTTCGATCGTGTGGGCGAGCCCGGATCGTCCCCTGGGGTCGTGGTCGCCGCCGATCTCGAAGACGACGACGAGCGCCGCTTCCTTTGCTTCCTGGATCGGCCGGAGGATGACCCGCAATCCGTTCGCCAGCCGGAACCGCTCGACCCCGCGATCGCCGGGCGCCGGCTCTCGTTCCTTCGGCCGATCGGGCGCGGGCGGCGGGGCCTGGGCCTTCGAGGCGGCCGGTGCCTCTCGCCTCTCGACAAGCGCGCCGACGCCTGAGGTGGCGAGGACGGCCAGAGCGAGCGCGCCCGATGCCATGATGGAGCGAACCAGAAACAGGGAACGCATCACTCCCTTCGCGAGCGAGGCGGCCCCGGCCGAGGACGCCCCGGCCGCGATCGACCTTCCGGCCGCGACTCGTCCCGCGGCCCCGAGCGTCGCCTTCAAGAGCATGGCCGGGATGGCCTCGCCGACGAGGTTCGTCGGCTCGACTCCGCGACGTACCAAACCCGCGCGGAGTCGATCGCGGCCCCGGGCGAGGCGGCTCTTGATCGTCCCGACCGGGCAGCCGAGAACCGCCGCGGCCTGCTCGTGCGTCCGGCCGTCGAGGTCGCAGAGGATCACGACTTCTCGGTATCGCGCCGGCAGTCGCGCCAGCTCGTCGTCGATCGCCGATCGACGCTCCTGGGCCTCGATCGGGTCGGGGATTTCGGCAAGGGCCGGCTCGACGGGCATTGGCCGTTCGCGGTCGCTTCGACGTCGGGCGTTGACCCGGGCACGCACGGCGACCCGCCGGGAGACGCCGTGGAGCCAGGTCGCGAGCGACTCGCGGTCTCGGATTGATCGACCTCGACTCACCAGGACGAGGAAGGTCGCCTGGAACGCGTCGTCGACGTCGTGAGGATCGCGCAGGACGCGTCGACAGACGCCCAGAACCATCGGCCCGTGTCGACGCAGGATCGCCTCGAAGGCGTCCGTGTCGCCGTGATCGAGGAACCGCTCCAGGAGCTGGGCCTCGCCCAGTCCGGTGACCGTCCCCGACTCGAAGAGCCGCCCCAGCGGACCGATTGCCGCACCGCCCAACATGACCACGCCCTCCAGAGCCTCGTCGCCGCCGACACCCTGTTGAGTGCAGCCTCGGGGGAATTCGTTCCCGGTTTCCGAGACTCCTCGCTCACCACCACCTGGAAGAACGGAGCGTGGCCCCCCAAGCCGACGCGCCGGCGAGGGTGTCGGAGATCGCGGCGGGCACAGCGTGGGAGGCCCCTCGCTGGCGCTTCG